>NZ_JBEZOK010000015.1:0-204827 GCF_040706515.1 Streptomyces sp. NPDC047880
AACGTTCGCCCCGTCGCGACGCCCGGCACGCCCTCTCGCCGCACCGGCCGAAAGCCCGAGTACGCCCAGTACGAGGGCTTCCGGCCGGCACGCCGGGAGCACGCACCGGACGCCGCTCCTTCACGGGCGAACGTTGCCTGCCGCGGCACCAGCTGCTAAGCCGTGAAACGGCCCGTGCGTTTGATGTCCGGGTGGTCGGTGGTCGCGCCGTCCAGGCCGAACGCCCGGACCAGTCGCAGCTGGTCCTGCGTGTTCACCACCCAGCCGATGATCTTCAGGTCGGCCTTGCGGGCCCGCTCCACGATCTCCAGGGTGAGCCGGCGGATGTTCAGGCAGACGGTCTCGGCGCCGGCCTCGACGGCGCGGTCCACGATGTCCGTGCCGTAGTGGCTGGCGATCAGCGCGGTGCGCACACCCGGCACCAGTGGCTTGATCTCTGCGATCGCCTCGTCGTGGAACGAGGACACCTCCACCCGGCCGGCCAGGTCGCGCCGGTTCATCACCTCGGCCAGGGCCCGGGCCGCCTGCTTGTCCTTGATCTCCGCCTGCAGCGGCGTGTGGACGGCCTCCAGCACCTCCTCGAAGACCGGCACCCGCTCACCCCGGCCCGCGTCCAGGGCCCGCAGTTCGGCGAGGGTCTTCTCCGCGATCGGGCCGGTGCCGTCGGTCGTGCGGTCCACATCCGTGTCGTGCATGACGACGAGCGCGCCGTCCTTGCTCAGGTGCAGATCGAGTTCGATGGCGTCGAGGCCCGCTTCCTGGGCGGCGACGAAGGACCGGAGGGTGTTCTCGGGCTCCACACCCATGACTCCGCGGTGACCGATGGTGAGGAAGTTCAAGACGCGACTCTCTTCCGTCGACAGGCGGCACTGGGGGCCTGACGGCCCCCCTGACCGTATCGCCTGGACCCGCCCTGTGCAGAGAGTGAGGGCATGGTTGCGGCACATCCGGGCAGAAGCGTGACCGGCAGGAAAAAGTGCGGTGAAGCACAGGGTCGGGCAGGATAATTTCCCGGGTTCACCCTTGCTGGGAGGAACCTCGTGTGTATACGGTCTGCATACGTGAGATTCTCCCGTGGAAGGTGGGACATGACGGAAATTCTTGTGCAGGTGGGTTCGGAGGAAGCTCTTCCTCCCGTGGCCAGGGTGGTGGACCACCCGGCATGGCCCGTGCTCAAGGATGCCGTGGAGCGGATCCGGCCATGGCAGTCCAAGGACGGGTCGATCGACTTCGACGCCGAGGGTGCGCCCGGCGCGGCCGACGCCGAGTTCGCGGTCCGCCAGGTCGCCGACGCGGTCCGGGAGCTCTCCCCGCTGCTCCCGCACGACGGCGCCTACCACGAGGCTCTGGTCAAGGACCTGACCCGGTGGGCCGACAGCGGCTTCCAGGTGCCCGACTTCCTCGACTCGCTGCTGGCCTTCCAGCCCGCCGCGAACCGCGCGGACGGCCTCCAGCACCTCGTCGTCTTCCCGATGTACACGCAGAACGGCAACCCGGACCGCAACCTCGAGGCGGTCGTGCTGCGCATGGTCTGGCCGGACTGGCTGGCCGAGCTGGAGCGCACCCGCTACGACAACCCGCTCTTCTGCGGCATCAAGTTCGAGGACTTCACCTCCGGCTACGACACCAACTCGGCCGTGCTGTTCCCCGAGACCATCGCAGTGCGCGAGGCGCCGGAACGATTCACCTGGGGTGGCATCTTCTGCGACCGTGAGGCCGCCCGCTTCCGCCGGGTGACCGACGCCGCCGTCGACATCCTGAGCCTGGAACTGCCCGAGGACGTCGCCGCCATGGTCCACGACCAGAAGCGCTGCGAGGAGGCGTTCGTCCTGTGGGACATGGTCCACGACCGCACCCACAGCCACGGCGACCTGCCCTTCGACCCGTTCATGATCAAGCAGCGCCAGCCGTTCTGGATGTACGGCCTGGAGGAGCTGCGCTGCGACCTCACCGCCTTCAAGGAGGCCGTGAAGCTGGAGGCCGACGGCGTCCCGCAGGCCCGTGACGTGCAGGTCGCGGTCCTCTTCGACCGCATGTTCCGCTTCCCCGTCACCGGCGAGCGCGTCCGCAACTACGACGGCCTCGGCGGCCAGCTCCTCTTCGCCTACCTGCACAAGCACGACGTCGTCCGCTGGACCGACAACAGGCTCACCATCGACTGGGAGCGCGCCCCGCAGGTCACCAACCAGCTGTGCGCCGAGATCGAGGACCTGTACCGCGACGGCATCGACCGTCCGAAGCTCGTCCACTGGTTCGCCGGGTACGAGCTGGTCTCCACCTACCTCTCCCCGCACCCGGGCTCCAAGTGGGCCAAGGGCCCCGACGCCCTGGACACGACGCAGCCGCCGCGCAAACTCGTCGATGACGTGCTTCCGGACGAGTTTCCGCTGAGCATGTTCTATGAGGCACTGTCCAAGAAGCTGAAGAACGTGATCGCCTCGACCAAGGGCATCACGGCGGACAGCGCCGAGCGGATCGCCGCGTGAGCGATCGGCGTACCGGGAACACTGCTCAGGAGGCGAGGATCATGGGGAACGGGGCGCTCAGCGGTGCGGTGATCGCGGTGGCCGGAGCGGGCGGACCCGCGGGCCGGGCCGCACTGCTCAGGCTGGCCGAGGCGGGAGCCACCGTCATCGGATCGGACAACGATCCGGAGCGGCTGGCGGAGGCGGTGGACGCGGCGCGCTACGCGACCGGCGGCGCCACCGTCACCGGTGACACGGTCGATCTGCTGAACCTGGAGGCCACCCGGGACTGGGCCACCCGCATCGAGAAGGACTTCGGCCGGGTGGACGGCCTGGTCCACCTCGTCGGCGGCTGGCGTGGCAGCGAGACCTTCACCAGGACCAGCCTGGACGACTGGGACTTCCTGGAGATGCTGCTGGTCCGCACGGTGCAGCACACCTCCCTCGCCTTCCACGAGGCGCTGCAGCGCAGCGATCGCGGCCGGTACGTGCTGATCAGCGCCGCGGGGGCCAGCAAGCCCACCGCGGGCAACGCGGCCTACGCGGCCGGCAAGGCGGCGGCCGAGGCCTGGACGCTGGCCATGGCGGACTACTTCCGCAAGGCCGGGGGCGCCGAGGGGCCGACGTCGGCTGCCGCGATCCTGGTGGTCAAGGCACTGGTCCACGATGCGATGCGGGCGGACCGGCCCAACGCGAAGTTCGCGGGCTTCACCGACGTCAAGGACTTGGCCGAGGCCATCACCAAGGTATGGGAGAAGCCCGCCGCCGAAGTGAACGGAAACCGTCTGTGGCTCACCGAGAAGCCGTGAACCCGCCGAAGACCGACGCTCGTCGTCATCACGACCCCGGGATCCGCGGATTCGCCAGCGACAACTACGCCGGGGCACACCCGGAGGTGCTCGCCGCCCTGGCCCTGGCCAACGGCGGGCACCAGGTCGCGTACGGCGAGGACGTCTACACCGAGAACCTCCAGCGGGTGGTCCGCAGCCATTTCGGGCCCACGGCCGAGGCGTTCCCGGTCTTCAACGGCACTGGCGCGAACGTCGTCGCGCTCCAGGCGGTCACCGACCGCTGGGGCGCGGTGATCTGCGCGGAGAGCGCGCACATCAACGTCGACGAGTGCGGCGCACCGGAGCGGGTCGGCGGCCTGAAGCTGCTGACCGTTCCGACGCCCGACGGCAAGCTCACGCCCGAGCTGATCGACCGGCAGGCGTACGGCTGGGACGACGAGCACCGCGCGATGCCGCAGGTCGTCTCCCTCGCCCAGGCCACCGAGCTGGGCACGGTCTACACGCCGGACGAGATACGCGCCATCTGCGAGCACGCCCACGCGCACGGCATGAAGGTGCACCTGGACGGCTCGCGGCTGGCCAACGCCGCCGCCACCCTGAACGTCCCGATGCGGACGCTCACCAACGCGGCCGGCGTCGACATCCTCTCCCTGGGCGGCACGAAGAACGGCGCCCTGTTCGGTGAGGCCGTCGTGGTGCTCAACCAGGACGCCGTCAGCCACATGAAGCACCTGCGCAAGCTGTCCATGCAGCTCGCCTCCAAGATGCGCTTCGTGTCGGTGCAGCTGGAGGCCCTGCTCGCCCGGGACCTGTGGCTGCGCAACGCCGGTCACGCCAACGAGATGGCCCAGCGCCTCGCCGAGGGCGTGCGGGCCGTGCACGGGGTGGAGATCCTCTACCCCGTGCAGGCCAACGCGGTCTTCGCCCGGCTGCCCCACGACGTCAGCGAGCGCCTTCAGAAGCGGTTCCGTTTCTACTTCTGGGACGAGGCCGCGGGCGACGTCCGCTGGATGTGCGCCTTCGACACGACCGAGGACGACGTGGACGCGTTCCTGGCGGCGCTGAAGGAGGAGATGGCCCGCTAGGGTCGCCCGAGCCCGAGTACGGGGCAGCTGTTGCATAGGTATGCGGCAGGGCGTAAAAAGATTGACCTGGATGCAGGTCGCTCTCTACGCTCTGCCGGCATGCAGTTCATCCAGCAGACGCCCGACCTCTCTGCCTACCTGGCCGCTGACGAGGCGATCGACCATCATCACCCGCTCGTTCGCGAGACCGCGGCGAGGCTCGCCCAGGGGGTGGTCGATTCGTATGAGTATGCGCGGGCGGCTTTCGACTACGTCCGCGACACCATTCCGCACTCGCAGGACTCCGGCGATCTCCGCGTCACCTGGCGCGCCTCCGACGTCCTGGAGCAGCGCACCGGCATCTGTTACGCCAAGGCTCATGCGCTGGCCGCACTGCTGCGGGCCGAGGACATTCCCACCGCGCTGTGCTATCAGCAGTTCGGCGAGGTGCACGGGCTGGTCGCCGTGCGGTTCAACGGTGCCTGGCACCGGCAGGATCCCCGGGGCAACAAGCCCGGCGTCGACGCGCAGTTCTCCCTCCATGGTGAACGGCTCGCCTTCGTAACCGATCCGGCGTCCAATGAAATGGACTACACAGTCCTGTATGCTGCACCGCACCCGGTCGTGCTGGGCGCTCTCACCTCAGCTCGCGATCGGACGCACCTGTGGCAGACGCTCCCCACCGCACTCTGAGGCAAGGCGACCATGACGCTCACCCTGACCGTGTCCGACGACGTACGCGCCCTCGCGCCCGGCTTCACGCACGTCGCGATCGAAGCACACGGCCTGGTCAACGGGCCGAGCAGCCAAGCCAGTTCGGAACTCCTCGACGATGCGACGCGGCGGCTGGCCGAGCGACTGGACGGCCGCGCCCCGCACGAGGATCCGCACATGGCGGCCTGGCGCGCCACCTACACGGCGTTCGGCTCGAAGCCGTCCCGGACCCGCAACTCCGCGGAGGCGCTCGCCAAGCGCGCCCTCTCCGGCACCGGACTGCCCCGCGTCAACCTGCTCGTCGACCTCTACAACGCCGTCTCCGTCGCCCGTCTGATCCCCGTCGGCGGCGAGGACCTCGACCGCATCGAGGGCGGCATGCGGCTGATCCGGGCCACGGGGGAGGAGCGGTTCGTGACCGTCGCCGACGGCGAGGAGACCGTCGAGCACCCCGACGCGGGTGAAGTGGTGTGGTGCGACGACGCGGGCGTGACCTGCCGCCGCTGGAACTGGCGTCAGGGCCCGCGCACCCGGCTCACCGAGGAGACGACGTCGGGCATCTTCCTGCTGGAGAGCCTGGCGCCGGTGCCGGTCGCCGAGGTGACGGCCGCCGCGTCGGAACTCGCCGGGCTGCTCGCGGAGTTCAGCCCGGGAGCGGACGTCGTCGTACGCGCTCCGGAGCCCTCCGCCTGAGACCGGGCCGGGCGGGCCTCAGTGCGCTTCGGCCGCCCGCACCTGCTCCGGCGTCGGGGCCGTGCCGCCGAGGTGGGCCGGCATCCACCAGGTGTCGTCCGGGCCCTTCGGGCGCACCGGGTAGGCCCGCTGGGCGGCCTCGAGGAGCTCCTGGACCCGCTCACGCAGCTGGCGCGTGATGGCGCCCGCGTACTTGTCGCGGGAAGCCTCGATCGCCTCGCCCACCCGGATCGTGATGGGGATGTGGCTGCGCTTGAAGTTGCGCGGGTGCCCCTTGGTCCACAGCCGCTGCGTGCCCCACACCGCCATCGGGATCAGCGGGACGCCCGCCTCCTGGGCCAGGCGCGCGGCGCCCGACTTGAAGCTCTTCAGCGTGAACGACTGGGAGATCGTCGCCTCGGGGAAGACCCCGACGATCTCGCCCGACCGCAGCGAGTCCAGGGCGTGCGCGTAGGCCGCCTCGCCCTGCTTGCGGTCCACGGGGATGTGCTTCATCCCGCGCATCAGCGGGCCGGAGATCCTGTGCCGGAAGACGGACTCCTTCGCCATGAAGCGCACGAGACGCTTCTGCGGCAGGGCCGCCAGGCCGTCGAAGACGAAGTCCAGGTAGCTGATGTGATTGCTCACCAGCACAGCGCCGCCCGAGCGCGGGATGTTCTCCGAACCCTGACAGTCGATCTTGAGGTCCCACACCTTGAACAGCGTGCGGGCGAAACCGACGACGGGACGGTAGACGAGCTCTGCCATGGGCGGTTCGGACCCTTCCTGCTCTGCCTGGGAAGGGATTCCCAGTGGAGAAGTTACGCAGCCGTAGGTTTACGGCTTGTCGCAGATCGTGCCCGAAGAACGGCCGGGTAGCCAGTCCTCGTGCCCGTGGACGGCGAGATTCTCGTCACGTCACCCGTGGGTCTCCACCTCGTGCTTTTGCGTCCCCATTACTCCGTGCGCACCGCCACCCGCCGCACGAGCAGGTACAACTCGCAGCCCAGGCAGTACCCGAACGCAGCATTGAGGAAGGCGGCGGCGAGCGCGGCACCGGTCGCCGCGAGTCCCAGCCAGTCGGGTCCCAGGGTGAGGCCGATCAGCCCGAGTCCGGCGAAAAGCAGCCCCACCGCCTGGGCGAATCGCGGCGGTTCGGGCGCTTCGAACTCCGTCGGCGGCCCGAGGCGCGGCCGCACGGCCCTGGCGAACAGCAGCCCGTACGGGGAACGGCCGACGCCGCCCGCCGCACCGCACAGGAACGCCAGCGTCTGCCAGGCCAGCAGCCAGGCACTCCCCGTGACCAGCACGACCGCCAGGACGGCGGTCGTGACGGCCGCGCCGAAACGCGGCCCTCTCGCATCGATGTCCATGGGAGCCAAGCATTCCGCAGCGGGCCCTCCTGGCGGGGGCGGGAATCTTTGCGGTCTCGTGAACGGTTGCAGGAGGTGATGACCGGACTGGTGGTGTGCGTGGCGGTGCTCGCGGCGGCGAGCGCCTTCGGAGTGCTGCAACGGCGGCGGAGCGGGAGAGTGCGGGTGCGCGGGCGCGACGACGGCAAGCGGCTCGAGGCGGCGGAGCTCGGTGCGGAACTCGGCGAGCGGGCCACGCTCGTGCAGTTCTCCAGCGCGTTCTGCGCGCCCTGCCGGGCGACCCGGAGGGTCCTCGGCGAGGTCGCCGGCCTCGTGCCGGGCGTGGCGCACGTCGAGATCGACGCCGAGGCCCACCTCGACCTCGTGCGGCGGCTGGAGATCCTCAAGACCCCCACCGTGCTCGTCCTGGACGCCGGCGGCCGGGTGGTGCGGCGGGCCACCGGACAGCCGCGCAAGGCCGACGTGATCGCCGCGCTGGGCGAGGCGGTGTGACGGGCGTGACGCCGTCAGTGAGCCATCTCCCACATCACGGAACGAACTTGACTGTGCGTACCATTTATCGTCAGCCTGACCGCATGCCTGCGGACCTCCTCGCCACGCCCGACCTCCTGCGCTCGGTCTTCCGGCGGCACGCGGCGGGAGTCGCCGTCATCACCGCTCGTGCCGAGGCGGGCCCGGTGGGCTTCACCGCCACCTCCCTGACGTCCGTGTCCGCCGAGCCGCCCCTGCTGTCCTTCGGAGTCGGCACCGGCGCCTCCAGCTGGCCCGCGATCGAGGCGGCGGACCACGTGGGAGTGCACATCCTCGGTGAGCACCAGCAGGAGCTGGCCGCCACCTTCGCCCGCAGCGGCGCCGACCGCTTCGGGGCGCCCACCGTCTGGCGGGAGGGGCCCGAGGGGGTTCCGGTCCTCGACGGCGTGCTCGCCTGGCTGGTGGGCCGGGTCGTGGCGCGGGTGCCCGCCGGCGACCACCGGCTCGTGATCGCCGAGGTGGTGGACGGCGACCCCTCGGGCACCGGCCGTCCGCTCCTCTATCACCAGGGGCGTTTCCAGCGTCTGGGCGACTGAACCGGGTGGCTCCCCGGGCTGCGTGGCCGTCGAGTTCCGGTTACGCTGCGTTGCGAAGGTCACAGTTCAAAGCGCTTGCTTAGCGGGAATGAACTGGGTGTACTGACGAGTAATATTTCGCTCGGGGCGTGGGTCGCCCCGACCGGGATCGGACGCTTGAGGCGCCTATGCTGCCTGCAAGTAGGCAGCATGGAAATGACGATGCAGTAGGAGAGCCGGCGTGAGCTTGAGGATCGTTGTCACTGTGAAGTACGTGCCCGACGCCACTGGCGACCGGCACTTCGCCGATGACCTGACCGTCGACCGGGACGACGTGGACGGTCTGCTCTCCGAGCTCGACGAGTACGCGGTCGAGCAGGCGCTGCAGATCTCCGAGAACTCCGACGACGACGTGGAGATCACCGTCCTGACGGTGGGCCCCGAGGACGCCAAGGACGCCCTGCGCAAGGCGCTGTCCATGGGCGCGGACAAGGCGATCCACGTCGAGGACGACGACATCCACGGCACCGACGCCATCGGCACCTCCCTGATCCTGGCCAAGGCGATCGAGAAGGCCGGCTACGACCTGGTCGTTTCCGGCATGGCCTCCACCGACGGCACCATGGGCGTCGTGCCCGCGCTGCTCGCCGAGCGCCTGGGCGTCCCGCAGGTCACCCTGCTCTCCGAGGTCTCCGTCGAGGACGGCACGGTCAAGGGCCGCCGCGACGGCGACGCCGCCTCCGAGAACCTGGAGGCCTCCCTCCCGGCGGTCGTGTCCGTGACCGACCAGTCGGGCGAGGCGCGCTACCCCTCCTTCAAGGGCATCATGGCGGCCAAGAAGAAGCCGGTGGAGTCCTGGGACCTGTCCGACCTGGACCTCGAGGCCGAGGAGGTCGGCCTGGAGGGCGCCTGGACCAAGGTCGACGGCGCGGCCGAGCGCCCGGCCCGCACCGCGGGCACGATCGTCAAGGACGAGGGCGAGGGCGGCAAGCAGCTCGCTGAGTTCCTCGCGGGCCAGAAGTTCATCTGAGCCCTTTCGCCGACCGCCCCTCATCTTTCGCAAGCAGGAGAGAAGAAGTCCCATGGCTGAAGTTCTCGTCTACGTCGACCACGTGGACGGTGCCGTCCGCAAGCCCACCCTGGAGCTGCTGACCCTGGCCCGCCGCATCGGCGAGCCCGTCGCCGTCGCGCTGGGCAACGGCGCCGCCGACACCGCCGCCACGCTCGCCGAGCACGGTGCGGTCAAGGTCCTCACGCACGAGGCCGCCGAGTACGCCGACTACCTGGTCGTACCGAAGGTCGACGCCCTCCAGGCCGCCCACGAGGCCGTGTCCCCGGCCGCCGTGCTGGTCCCGTCCTCCGCCGAGGGCAAGGAGATCGCCGCCCGCCTGGCGCTGCGCATCGGCTCCGGCATCATCACCGACGCCGTCGACCTGGAGGCCGGTGACGAGGGCCCGGTGGCCACGCAGTCCGTGTTCGCCGCGTCCTTCACCACCAAGTCCCGTGTCTCCAAGGGCACCCCGGTCATCACGGTCAAGCCCAACAGCGCCGCCGTCGAGGCCGCCCCGGCCGCCGGTGCGGTCGAGGCGCTGTCCGTGAGCTTCTCCGCCCAGGCCACCGGCACCAAGGTCACCGGCCGTACGCCGCGTGAGTCCACGGGCCGTCCGGAGCTGACCGAGGCCGCGATCGTGGTCTCCGGTGGCCGTGGCGTCAACGGCGCGGAGAACTTCGCGATCATCGAGGCGCTCGCCGACTCCCTCGGTGCCGCCGTCGGTGCCTCGCGTGCCGCGGTCGACGCCGGCTGGTACCCGCACACCAACCAGGTCGGCCAGACCGGCAAGTCGGTCTCGCCGCAGCTGTACATCGCCAACGGCATCTCGGGTGCGATCCAGCACCGCGCCGGTATGCAGACCTCGAAGACGATCGTGGCGGTCAACAAGGACGCCGAGGCCCCGATCTTCGACCTCGTCGACTACGGCGTCGTCGGCGACCTCTTCGACGTCGTCCCGGCGCTGACCGAGGAGATCAAGGCCCGCAAGGGCTGATCGACCCAGGCCGGAGAAGGCCCCCGTGACCGTGCGAGCGGTCGCGGGGGCCTCTTCTCATGCCCGCTCTTCTCGTCCCAGGGTCATCGAGGCCTGCACCGGCAGGTGGTCGCTCGGGTAGGTCCCGTCCGCGCTGAAGGTGTTCATCCCGGCCCAGTGCGTGGTCACCCCGGGCGTGGTGAGGATCCAGTCGATGCGCCGCCCGCCGGGTTCGGGCGTCCGGTAGCCGTGGTACGTCCCGTACGCCGTGCCTCGTGAGGCCGCCGCGTCCCATGCGTCCACCAGGCCGATGTCCAGCATGAGGTCGTAGACCCGGTTGTCGTGGGCGCCCGCGTTGAAGTCGCCGGTGACGATGACCGGTGACGACCGGTCCCACCCGGCGATCGTCTCGCCGATGAGTCCCACCGAGCGTTCCCGGGCGTACTGGCTGACACTGTCCAGGTGGGTGTTGAGGACGTAGAACTCCCGTCCCCCGTCGGCCAGATCGGCGAAGCGGACCCAGGTCACCATGCGCAGCCAGTCCGCGCCCCAGGTGTTCGAGGCGATCGTGTACGGGGTGCCGGACAGCCAGAAGTGATCGAACTCGAGGGGCTCGAGTCTGCGCGTGTCGTAGAAGACCGCCATGAACTCGTCCTTGCTGCCGCCCCCGCGCCCGGTGCCGATCCAGTCGTAGTGCTCGCCGAGATCCTTCTCGATCGCGCGCACTTGCCGGTAGAGCCCTTCCTGGGTGCCGATGACGTGCGGTCGCTCGCGGCGCAGCAGTTCGCGCATCACCGGCCGGCGCACCTCCCAGCGCGGTGTCCTGTCGACGACGGTCCCGAAGCGGACGTTGAACGTCATGACGTTCAGTGCGCCTTCGTGCTCGCCGGCGGTAGCGGACGGTGTGGGGCCCGCGGTGGTGAGCAGCGGTCCTGCGACGACGGCGGCCGCCGCCGCCTTGAGCCCGTGGCGGCGTGTCACGCCGGCCTCGTTCGGCACGTGGTCTCCCTCCCCTTGCGCGTCAGGATGACGCTCGCCTTCTGAATACGGATGAAGAGGGTGGGTCTTCAGCGACCGAGGGTGAAGGATGGGAAACCCCACGGCAAGACGGTGTTGACCAGGCCGAAGGTCGGCCGATAGCTTCGCTCTACGGATTGTTGATTCCGTACAGCGGAAAAAGGAGGGTCTCGGAATGGGTCAGGGCCAGCAGGAGAAGGTGGCGACGAGCCTCGCGGGCGCCGTCAGCGAGGAGATCAGCGCCTCCCTCGCGCCGGTCGACGCCGAGCTGGAGCGCCGCTACCCCGGCGACCCCGGCACCCGCCAGCCCGTTCACACCGTCTACGTACCAGGCGACGCCTTCGCCGCCGACACCGTCCGCTCCTGGGGCGACCGGGCCCTCGCCGCGCTCGACGAACACGCCCCGGACGCCGCGTCCTTCGCCGCCGTGCTCGGCCTCACCGAGGAACTCGCCGGGCCCGTCCACGCCCGCGTGCGCGCCAAGCTGGAGCGCGAGCCTGTCGAGGACCTGCGCGTCGACTTCGAGGACGGCTACGGCAACCGCCCCGACGCCGAGGAGGACGAGGCCGCCGCCCGCGCCGCCCGGCTGATCGCCGAGGCCTGCCAGGACGGCACCGCCGCGCCCTGCATGGGCATCCGCATGAAGTGCATGGAAGCGCCCGTACGCGCCCGGGGCATCCGCACCCTCGACATCTTCCTCACCGGCCTGATGGAGTCCGGCGGCCTGCCCGACGGCCTGGTCCTCACCCTGCCGAAGGTGACGTACGCCGAGCAGGTCACCGCCCTGGCACGGCTGCTGGACGCCTTCGAGAAGGCACACGGCCTGGAGCCGGGCCGGATCGGCTTCGAGATCCAGATCGAGACCAGCCAGTCCATCCTCGCCGCCGACGGCACCGCCACCGTCGCCCGCATGATCCAGGCCGCCGACGGCCGTGCCACCGGTCTGCACTACGGCACCTTCGACTACAGCGCCTGCCTCGGCGTCTCCGCCGCGCACCAGGCGAGCGACCACCCCGCCGCGGACCACGCCAAGGCAGTCATGCAGGTCGCGGCGGCCGGCACGGGCGTGCGCGTCTCGGACGGTTCGACGAACGTCCTGCCGGTCGGCCCGACGGCGAAGGTCCACGACGCCTGGCGCCTGCACTACGGCCTCACCCGCCGCGCACTGGCCCGCGCCTACTACCAGGGCTGGGACATGCACCCCGGCCACCTCCCCACCCGCTACGCGGCCGTCTTCGCCTTCTACCGCGAGGGCTTCGAGCAGGCCGCCGCCCGCCTGTCCCGCTACGCCAACCGCACCGGCGGCGACGTCATGGACGAACCCGCCACCGCCAAGGCCCTCAGCGGCTACCTGCTGCGCGGCCTGGACTGCGGCGCCCTGGACAACGGCGAGGTCGCCCGCCTGGCCGGCCTGACCCGCGCGGACCTGGAGACCTTCGCGGTGCCCCGCCGCGGGGATCTGACGGCCTCCGCGTGACGGTTCGCGCGGGCCGGCACCGCGGGCACGTACCGGACCTGTCACAGCCGTCGCCGGCGGCTGGTCCCGTCACCGCCGCCCCGTAGTCTGTACGCCACGCACTGACGGTGTCGGTCGTCGGGGCATCCGGGGTGGGACCACAGGAACGGGGCAGCGGTGTCGACGGGGGAGCACGGGCGGGCGGACGGGGCCGGACGGCTGCTGGCGGGCCGCTATCGCGTCACGGCGGCGCTGGGGCGCGGCGGCATGGGTGTCGTCTGGAAGGCCGTGGACGAGGTCCTCGGCCGTGAGGTCGCGGTCAAGGAGCTGCGCACGTACACCGACACGGCCGGACCCGAACTGGACGCCCTGCGGCTGCGGATGCAGCGCGAGGCCCGCGCGGCGGCCCGGGTGCGCCACCCCGGCGTCATCGCCGTCCACGACATCGCCCAGGTCGACGGCCGCCCGCTGATCGTCATGGAACTGGTCGACGGGCCGTCCCTGGACGACGTCCTGCGCGAGCGCGGCACGCTGGACCCGGCCGAGGCGGCCGGGATCGGCGCGGAGGTCATGGACGCGCTGGCCGCCGCCCACCGCGCGGGCGTCCTGCACCGGGACGTCAAGCCGGGCAACATCCTCCTCGACCGCTCGGGCCGGGTCGTCCTCACCGACTTCGGCATCGCCACGATGGACGATCCGGGCGACGGCTCCGCCACCCACCTCACGCGCAGCGGCGAACTCGTCGGCTCCCTCGACTATCTGGCACCCGAGCGCGCCCAGGGCGCCGACCCGGGCCCCGCGTCCGACGTCTGGGCCCTGGGCGCCACGCTGTACGCGGCCGTCGAGGGCACCTCGCCCTTCCGCCGCACGTCCACCTTCTCCACACTCACGGCGATCGTCTCCGAGCCGTTGCCGGAGCCCCGCCGCGCCGGTCCCCTCACGCCCGTCCTCCAGCGGTTGATGGACAAACGTCCCGAGTCCCGCCCGGAGGCCGACCAGGCCCGCGCGCTGCTCCAGGCGGTCGCGGACACGGGCGGCACCGACACGCCGACGTCCACCCTGCGGGGCCCGGCTGTCACGCCCCCACGCGCGCAGACGGAACGCAGCGTCCCGTCGGTGCCGCCGGGGTTCGGTCCCCCGCAGCAGGACGCAGCCGCGCCTCAGGCGGGGACGGGCGCCGGTGCGCAAGCCCCGGGCACCGGCCCTCAGACCGGCCCGGACGCGCGGACCCCGGGCACCGGCCCACGGCCGGCGACGGGCCCAGGCGAGCAGAACCCCGGCACCGGCCCTGGGGGCTTCGGATCGCTCGGCACCGGCGGCACCACCCCCGATGCCTCCGCCCCGACCACCACGGTGAACCCCGACCGCACCGGCTCCCGCCGCACGGCGCGCCTCCTGCCGGCCGCCGCGGCCGTCGCCGTCGTCCTCGCCGCCGGGACCACGGTCGCCCTCCTCGGCGACTTCGGAGGCAGGGAGACCGGCGCGCGGACCGACGCGGCCCGAGGGGAGTCCGGGTCCTCCCGGCGCTCCAGCCCGGCCGACGGCTCGAACGCTCCGAGGTCCACGCGACAGGGGGACGACAAGGGCACAGCTCCGTCCGGGAAGCCGGCCGGCAAGGGGGACCCCGAGCCCACCGGCCGCGCGACCACTCCGGCCCCCGAGAAACCGACCGGCGGAGGAACGCCGGACGGCGGCGGTTCCGGTGGCGGTGCCACACCGGGCGGCGGCTCGACCACCGCGGCCCCCGTGTGCCACGCCATCGGCGGCGGCAAGTACAACTGTCACGTCTGGAAGACCGCCGGCTCCTACACCGCCTCCGGCGCCCGGGCCGGCATCCTCAACGCGGGCACCAACTACTTCTACTGCCAGCAAAACCTGGGCCGCCGCGAGACGTCCGGGGAGTGGACCAACGTCTGGTGGGCGAAGACCGACGACGACAGCGGCAACTCGGACGTCTGGGTCAGCGACGTCTACATCAAGGGCGGTGACAACGACGCGGCGGTGCCGGGGCTCCCGCTCTGCTGACCCCGCGCCGAGGCGGCCACGTACCGTTCGAGACCGGAGGCCGTCACCAGCTTCTCCTCGATGAACAGCCGCGTGCCCCGCTCGCACAGCCGCCGGTCACCGCGGGCCCGCGCGCAGAACTCCTCGGGCACCACCCCGAACAGCTCCCGGAAGCGGGGCAGCCCGACCAGGAGCTCGGTCAGCAGCTCCCGCTCACCCGGGTGGACGCGCGGCGTGCCCGTGCCGTCGTGGAGGACACCGTGCCGGTTCACGTAGGCGTACGCGCCGGGCAGCCGGGTACCGTCGGCGAGGTCGATCCGGACGTCGGGCGACGGCAGCCAGGCCCGGTCGAAGTTGCCGCCCGGCACCGGCACGCCCTCGCTCGCGTCGATCACCGCGAGCTGCTCGGCGTCGAGCATCAGGACGAACAACTCCCGCACGGTGCCCGGGGCGCCGACCGGCGAAGCGGACACGTACCCCATGCGGCTCACATGCGCGGAGACGCCTGCCTCCACCCCTGTCACCCGCGCCTTCACCATGGGCAGCGGTGCCCGGACACCGAACTCCGTCAACTTGTGCCGCAACTGCCCCGGGCAGCCGTTGGAGCCGATGGCGATGACCGGAGTGCGGTCGTCGTACACCAGCCGCTCCAGCGGCAGGAAGCGGTCCCCGTCGAGGAGCCCGGAATCGGCTGGCCACGCTCCCGGATACAGCAGGGGGTGCTCGCGCGGAGCCTCGGCCAGGCCGAGTGCCCGCAGGGTGCGATCGGTGGCGTGGTCCATCGGCCGCTCAGTCCGCCGGGGGGATCTCGCCCGAGCCGCGGGTGATCAGCCGGGTCGGCAGCTCGATGCGCTCGGGCGTGACCAGGGTGCCGTCGAGCTGCCTGAAGAGACGTTCCGCCGCGGTGCGGCCGATGTCCGCCGCGTCCTGGGCGACGACCGTGACGCCCGGCTGGAGCAGATCGGCGAGCTCGATGTCGTCGAAGCCGACGAGGGCGACACGGCGGGCCTGCTCGGCGAGCACCCGGATCACGGTGACGGTGACCCGGTTGTTGCCCGCGAAGACCGCCGTCACGGGGTCGGTGCCGCTCAGCATCTGCTCGGCAGCCCTGCGCACCCGCACGGGGTCGGTGACGCCGAGGGACATCCAGGAATCCGCCACCGGTATGCCCGCGTCCTCCATGGCGGCCCGGTAACCGCGCAACCGCTCGGCGGCGGTGTGGATGCGCGGCATGTCGCCGATGAAGCCGATCCGCCGGTGCCCGTGCGCGATGAGGTGGGCGACGCCGTCACGGGCGCCGCCGAAGTTGTCCGACAGCACCACGTCGGCGTCGATGTGCCCGGCCGGCCGGTCCACGAACACCGTGGCGACCCCCGCCTTGAGCTCCGGCTCCAGATACCGGTGGTCGTCCCCGGCCGGGATCACCACCAGCCCGTCCACCCGCCGCGCGCACAGGGCCAGCACCAGTTCCTGTTCGCGCTCGGGGTCCTCCGCGCTGGAGCCGTTGATCAGCAGGGCGCCGTGCGCACGGGCCACCTCCTCGACCGACCGGCTCAGCGGCCCGTAGAACGGGTCGGCGAGGTCCTCCAGGACCAGGCCGATGCTCGCCGTGCGGCCCTTGCGCAGCACCCGCGCGCTGTCGTTGCGGCGGAAGCCGAGCGCGTCGATCGCCTCCTGGACCCGCCGTTCCGTCTCGGGGGTGACCCCCGGCTCCCCGTTCACCACACGGGAAACCGTCTTGAGGCCGACTCCGGCGCGTGCGGCTACGTCCTTCATGGTCGGCCGGGTGCCGTAGCGCGCTGCGGATCGGAGGGGGGTCTGGGGCACGGTGCGGTGTCCTGTCCTGTCGTCCACGGGGGTGCGTCGATCCTGGGCTTGTATGAGGATGTGGCGTCGAGCATAGAGCCTGGACAACGTTGTCAGACTCGGGAGAGACTGTCCACCGCACTCTCCGGCCCGCGCACCGCCGCGGAACCGGCCTGCTGCGTGCCCTGCTTGATGGCCTTTATCGGCGTTTTTCTCATGTCCGACGGGGAGATCCGACTCTGATGCACACCGACCTCGTGGCCGCGCTCGACATCGGCGGCACCAAGATCGCCGGCGCTCTGGTGGACGGCGGCGGCCGGATCCTGGTCCGCGCCCAGCGGCCGACGCCCGCCCGGGAGGACGGCGACACCGTGATGCGGGCCGTGGAGGAGGTGCTCGGCGAGCTCGCGGCGTCGCCGCTGTGGGAGCGCGCCTCGGCCGTCGGGATCGGCAGCGCGGGGCCCGTGGACGCCTCGGCGGGCACGGTGAGCCCGGTGAACGTGCCCGGCTGGCGCGACTACCCGCTCGTGGCCAGGGTCCGGGCCGCCGCCGGCAACCTGCCCGTCGAGCTGATCGGCGACGGTGTCGCGATCACGGCGGCCGAACACTGGCAGGGCGCCGCCCGGGGGCATGACAACGCGCTGTGCATGGTCGTCTCCACGGGCGTCGGGGGCGGTCTGGTGCTGGGCGGGCGCCTGCACCCGGGGCCCACCGGCAACGCCGGGCACATCGGTCACATCAGCGTGGACCTCGACGGCGATCTGTGCCCGTGCGGCTCGCACGGCTGCGTGGAGCGCATCGCGAGCGGCCCCAACATCGCCCGCCGGGCCCTGGAGAACGGCTGGCGGCCCGGCCCGGACGGGGACACCTCCGCCGCCGCAGTGGCCGCCGCCGCCCGATCCGGCGACCCGGTCGCCGTCGCCTCCTTCGAGCGTGCTGCTCAGGCGCTGGCCGCCGGGATCGCCGCCACGGCGACCCTCGTGGAGGTCGACATCGCCGTCATCGGCGGGGGAGTGGGCAAGGCGGGAGAGGTGCTGTTCGGCCCGCTGCGCAAGGCCCTGCGTTCCTACGCGACGCTGTCCTTCGTCCGGCACCTGACCGTGGCGCCGGCGCAGACGGGCACCGACGCGGGACTGGTGGGCGCGGCGGCGGCGGCCCTGGTGAAGCGGCCGGACGCGGCGGCGGCCGGGGTGTGAGCGGAGGACCCGCCGATCCAGCAGGAACGTTCAGCCTGTGGGCGTCGCCGCGGGGCGGGGCGCGGGTCGCCGCCGAGGACGACGGCCCGGCCGGTCCGGCCCGGGATATCCGGAAATCGACCGCACGTGCGTGCGATGTGGCACGATCGCGCTTGTGAGCAGCAGACCCGCCTCGGCGCAGCATCTGCGCGACCTCGCCCGCCTGCGTCGGGTCAAGGACCGCATCGACCGGGAGTACGCGAAGCCCCTGGACGTCGAGGCGCTCGCCCGGGGAGTCCACATGTCGGCCGGGCACCTCAGCCGTGAGTTCCGGCAGGCCTACGGGGAGTCGCCGTACAGCTATCTCATGACGCGGCGCATCGAGCGCGCGATGGCGCTGCTGCGCCGGGGCGACCTCAGCGTCACCGAGGTGTGCTTCGAGGTCGGCTGCGCGTCGCTGGGCACCTTCAGCACGCGTTTCACCGAGCTGGTGGGCATGCCGCCCAGCGCCTACCGGCGCGAGGCGGCGCGCGCGACGGCGGGGATCCCGTCGTGTGTGGCCAAGCAGGTGACCAGACCGATCAGGAATCGAGAAGCGCCGACCCCGGGCCGAAACTAGCGTGAGGGCCATGGACCTTCGCATTCACGCCAGTTTCCTTCCGCACGACGACCCGGACGCCTCCCTGGCGTTCTACCGCGACACCCTCGGCTTCGAAGTCAGAAACGACGTCGGGTACGAGGGCATGCGCTGGATCACGGTCGGCCCCGTCGGCCAGCCCGGCACGAACATCGTGCTGCACCCGCCGGCCGCCGACCCCGGCGTCACCGACGACGAGCGCCGCACCATCACCGAGATGATGGCCAAGGGCACCTACGCCAGCATCGTCCTGGCCACCACCGACGTCGACGCCACCTTCGAGCGGGTGCAGGCGGGTGACGCCGAGGTGGTCCAGGAGCCGGTCGACCAGCCCTACGGCGTCCGTGACTGCGCCTTCCGCGATCCCGCGGGCAACATGGTCCGCATCCAGCAGCTGAAGGCGCCGTAACAGTCCCCGCACCGCACCGCACCGCACCGCACGGCCCGCGCCGCTCCCCGGGAGCGGCGCGGGCGCAAACGAGATCGCCCGAGAGCGCGGCAGCACCGCCCGACAGATGGAGACACCATGAGCAAGGCCACGACGACGGACCGACAGCCGCCCGGGCCGCACGTTGCCGACAGCCATGACGTGATCCGTGTGCACGGCGCACGCGAGAACAACCTCAAGGACGTCAGCATCGAGATCCCCAAGCGCCGGCTCACGGTGTTCACCGGTGTCTCCGGTTCGGGCAAGAGCTCGCTGGTGTTCGACACCATCGCGGCGGAGTCGCAGCGGCTGATCAACGAGACCTACAGCGCCTTCCTGCAGGGGTTCATGCCGAACCTGGCCCGGCCCGAGGTCGACGTCCTCGACGGGCTGACCACCGCGATCGCCGTCGACCAGCAGCGCATGGGGTCCGACCCGCGCTCCACCGTCGGCACCGCCACCGACGCCAACGCGATGCTGCGGATCCTGTTCAGCCGCCTCGGCACACCGCACATCGGCCCGCCCGGCGCGTTCTCCTTCAACACCGCCTCGGTCTCGGCGAGCGGTGGCTTCACGGTGGACCGAGGGGCCGACAAGACCAAGACCGAGAAGGTGTCCTTCAGCCGCACCGGCGGTATGTGCACGCACTGCGAGGGCCGGGGCACGGTCTCGGACATCGACCTCGCCCAGCTCTACGACGACTCCAAGTCGCTCTCCGAGGACCCCTTCACCATCCCCACCTACACCGGGGGCGGCTGGGTGGTGCGGGTCATCGCCGAGTCGGGCTTCTTCGACAAGGACAAGCCGATCCGCGACTACACCAAGAAGGAGCGGCACGACTTCCTCTACCGCGAACCGACCAAGGTGAAGATCAACGGGGTCAACCTCACCTACGAGGGGTTGATCCCGAAGCTGCAGAAGAGCTTCCTGTCCAAGGACCGCGAGTCGATGCAGCCGCACATCCGGGCCTTCGTGGACCGGGCGGTCACCTTCACCCGGTGCCCCGAGTGCGACGGCACCCGGCTCAGCGAGCTCGCGCGCTCCTCGAAGATCGGCGCGGTGAACATCGCGGACGCCTGCGCGATGGAGATCCGCGACCTGGCGGAGTGGGTGCGGGGGCTCGACGAGCCGTCGGTGGCGCCGCTGCTGACCAAGCTCCAGCACACCCTGGACTCGTTCGTGGAGATCGGCCTCGGCTACCTGTCGCTCGACCGGGCGTCGGGCACGCTCTCCGGCGGCGAGGCCCAGCGCACCAAGATGATCCGCCACCTCGGGTCCTCGCTCACCGATGTCACCTACGTCTTCGACGAGCCGTCCATCGGCCTGCACCCCCATGACATCCAGCGGATGAACAACCTGCTGCTGCGCCTGCGCGACAAGGGCAACACCGTGCTGGTCGTCGAGCACAAGCCGGAGACGATCGCCATCGCCGACCATGTCGTGGACCTCGGCCCCGGAGCCGGCACGGCGGGCGGCACCGTCTGCTTCGAGGGCAGCCTGGAGGGACTGCGGGGCAGTGGCACCGTCACCGGCCGGCACCTCGACGACCGGGCCAAGATCAAGGCGACCGTCCGCAAGCCCACCGGGGCGCTGGAGATCCGGGGCGCCTCGGCGAACAACCTGCGGGACGTCGACGTCGACATCCCGCTCGGCGTGCTCACCGTCGTCACCGGCGTCGCGGGCTCCGGCAAGAGCTCGCTCCTGCACGGCGCGCTGCCCGGGCAGACGGGTGCCGAGGGCGTGGTGGCGATCGACCAGGCCCCGATCCGCGGTTCCCGGCGCAGCAACCCGGCGACGTACACCGGGCTGGCCGACCCGATCCGCAAGGCCTTCGCCAAGGCCAACGGGGTGAAGCCGGCCCTGTTCAGCGCCAACTCCGAGGGCGCCTGCCCCACCTGCAACGGCGCCGGTGTCATCTACACCGACCTCGCGATCATGCAGAGCGTCGCCACGCCCTGCGAGGAGTGCGAAGGGAAGCGGTTCGACGCGTCGGTGCTGGAGTACCGGCTCGGCGGCAGGGACATCAGCGAGGTGCTGGCGATGCCGGTGGCCGAGGCCGAGGAGTTCTTCGGCAGCGGTGAGGCCCGCACACCGGCCGCCCACAAGGTCCTGCAGCGGCTCGCGGACGTCGGGCTCGGCTACCTCACCCTCGGCCAGCCGCTCACCACGCTGTCCGGCGGCGAGCGGCAGCGGCTCAAGCTGGCCACGCACATGGGGGACAAGGGCGGCGTGTACGTCCTCGACGAGCCGACCACCGGGCTCCACCTCGCGGATGTGGAGCAGCTGCTCGGTCTGCTCGACCGGCTCGTCGACTCCGGCAAGTCGGTCATCGTGATCGAGCACCACCAGGCGGTCATGGCGCATGCCGACTGGATCATCGACCTCGGCCCCGGCGCCGGCCACGACGGCGGCCGGATCGTCTTCGAGGGCACTCCGGCCGACCTCGTCGAGGCCCGCTCGACGCTGACCGGGGAGCACCTGGCGGCCTACGTGGGCGCCTGACGGAAGTCCGCGACCGTGGGGTGGGCGCGTCGGGGCCCGCCTCACAGCCGCCATGTCGGACATTAAGCACAAAAGCGGTGAATATCGTCATCTGGTGGGGGCACTCCGTCTCCTGAACCCCCACGGAACGGAGCCGCTGATGATCATCAAGAAGATGCACGAGATGGGCGTCCGCAGCGAACACGCCTACCTGGCCGGCATGGCCTCCATCGGCCTCAGTGTCGTCGCCTGGATGGGCTCCCGGAAGATGGAAGCGGACACCGGCGTCGCCCGCGCCGACCGCTGGGGCATCTTCGTCGGCGAATGGGCGCCCACCTTCTTCGGCCTCGGTCTCGCCCTGTCCCACTACGAGCAGCAGGACGGCACTCTCACGGCAGAGGTGCACGAGTTCCGTCCGACGCGGAAAGCGGGCTGAACGGCTCAGTCCGGCGCGCGGCCGGCGCCGTCGCCGCGCACCCTGGTCCCATGGCGTCGGAGAAGCCCGTCGTGGTCTACCCGCCCGCCGCGGACGGCGGCCGGCGGGTCCGTGTGGACGGCCAGTTCCTCGGGATCGCCTACGGGCCGCTCGACATCGCCGAGTTCCTGCGGCGCGCCGGGATCGAGGACGCGGACGAGGCGTACGTGGCGGCCACGGGGCTCATCGAGTGGCGCGGCGGCGGCCCCGGAGCGTGGGCGGCCGGCCGGGACGGCGGCTCCGCCTAGAAGGCTGGCTTCGCCCCGTCCTGCACGACCGCGAAGAAGTCCCGCTTCGACCGATCCTTCGCGACGGCGAAGGAGTCCCGCTTCGCCCGGTCCTGCGCGACGGCGAAGGAGTCCCGCTTCGCCCGGTCGTACGCGGCTGCGTGACCCCGGGGCGGGTCGGGCAGTTGAGTCGGGCATGAAGAAGCGCAGCATGCTCGCCATCGCCTCCCTCGCCACCGGCTTCGTCGTCGCGGCGGTCACCCCGTCCCACGCCCTCGGGGAGGAGCTCGGGACCCTGAGCGTCGACGAGACCCTCAAGACCCTCGACGAGACCGCAACCAAGGACGGCCTGTCCCTGGACCGGGAGAACGGCCCCCAGGCCAAGAAGAAGGGCTGACGAGCCGCACGGCCCCGCGGCCACGGCGCCGGTGCTCCCGCGTGACGGGGCCGGCGCCGTCGTCATGCGCCCTCAACTGCGGCTGGTTTCCGTGGCAGGGTGGAGCGGGCAAGCCTCTGGGGGCCAACAGAAGAGGGGGACCTGTGACCGTCGTCTGGATCAACGGCGCGTTCGGTGCGGGGAAGACCACCACCGCACGGGAGCTGATCGAACTGATCCCGAACAGCACGCTCTTCGACCCGGAGGTCATCGGCGGCGCGCTAGCCCATTTGCTGCCGCCCAAGCACCTCGCCGAGGTCGGCGACTTCCAGGACCTGCCGATCTGGCGACGGCTCGTGATCGACACGGCGGCCGCGTTGCTCGCCGAGCTCGGCGGGACCCTCGTCGTACCCATGACACTGTTGCGCCAGGAGTACCGCGACGAGATCTTCGGCGGCCTCGCCGCCCGCAGGATTCCGGTCAGTCATATCCTGCTCGCTCCGGCCGAAACGATACTGCGGGAGCGTATAGCGGGCCGTGAGATCCCCCGGGACCTCCCTGACGGCGATGCGCGAATACGCCAGTGGTCCTTCGACCACATCGAGCCGTACCGGACCGCCCTCGCCTCTTGGCTCACCGCCGACGCCCACCCGGTCGACACCAGCGACCTCACGCCGTACGAGACGGCCGTGCGGATCGCCGGGGCCGTCACCGACGGGTCCGCGCCCGTCTGCGACATCGTGCAGACGCCCGAGCCCACCGCCGAGACCGTCGCCGCCGGAGTGCTCCTCTTCGACGAGCAGGACCGCGTGCTGCTCGTCGACCCGACCTACAAGGCCGGCTGGGAGTTCCCCGGCGGCGTCGTCGAACCCGGTGAGGCACCCGCGCGAGCCGGGGTGCGGGAGGTCGCCGAGGAGACGGGCATCCGCCTCGAACGGCTGCCCAGCCTGCTCGTCGTCGACTGGGAGCGCCCCGCACCCCCCGCCTTCGGCGGGCTGCGCCTGCTCTTCGACGGCGGACTGCTGCACTCCGCCGAGGCCGGCCGGCTCCTGCTGCCCGGCCCGGAGCTGCGTGCCTGGCGGTTCGTCACCGAGGCGGAGGCCGCCGACCTCCTGCCCCCCGTGCGCTACGAGCGGCTGCGCTGGGCGCTGCGCGCACGCGAACGAGGCGCGGCGCTCTATCTGGAAGCCGGGGTGCCGGTCGGCTGACGCCGGGCCCGCCGCCCGCCCCCTTTACCCGGCGCGGGGGATTCCGAGGAAGAAGCAAAAGAAGTCCGGAACAAGAACTGGAGCCAGTCGAACGACCCGATCCGGCAGCAGAACCTCGACGAGATCGACGCGAAGTTCGGGCAGGATCAGGCCGCCATCGACCAGCAGATCAAGTCCGACGGCGGCTCCGCCCGGACCGCGATCACCCAGACGCCGATCGCCGGCTCCGACCTGACGACCATGGCCGGCGACCCGTCGCTCGAGTCGCGCTGCCCTCGGCGCTCATGGCGGTATGCCCGGAGCAGTACAGGGTCCGGGTGTGCCCGGAGACGAACTCGCCCTGGTTGAACCCCATCTCCTTCGACCACGTCACCGGGTTGACCGCTGTTCGTTGCACTGCCACATCCACTCCATCGCATCCATGGGAAGTACGTACATGGGCGTGGTGTCTTCCCCACCGCCCTGACGCCGGTACGGACGAGCCTGCCGCCAAAACATGACACCCTCGGTCACGTATTCGGCAGGACTCTCACCACGTGGAGAACAGACCCGGCCCGGGCGGAGAGCGTGCTGGTCCGGCACCTGCTGTCGCACACCTCCGGCGTCTCCGGGTGGGACCGGCCATGGGCCCCCGCCGACACCACCCTCACCGAGGAAGACCCGGCCGACCTCACCCGTGAGTCGCCGGACCCGAGATCGCCATCGGCGCCGGGCGCGTGGTTCAAAGGAAGGAGACCGCGCCGGGCCGTGGGCGTCGCCTTCGACCGCACACCGGGCGAAGCCTCAACAGCCAAGCCCATTAGGGTCGGTGGCATGACGACATCCCTTGCCGGCAGTGCCTTCGACTCGCTCAGCTTCGACGCCGTGACCGACCAGGACGCGTTGCGCCGGGTCTACGAACTGCCCGGGGACGCGGCCCTGCGCAAGCAGATGACCGAACTCACCGAACAGTCGCAGCGGTTGATCGCGTGCTCGTCCCTGGTCCTGGTCGCCAGCACGGACGCCGACGGCAACTGCGACGTCTCCCCGCGCGGCGGCCCTCCGGGGTTCGTCGCCGTCCTGGACGCACGGACGGTGGCGATACCCGACGCGACCGGCAACAAGCGTCTGGACACCCTGCAGAACGTCATCGCCACCGGCCGGGCCGGGCTGCTGTTCATCATCCCGGGCCGCACCACGACGCTCAGGGTGAACGGCCGGGCCTGCGTCTCCACCCGCCCGGAGCTGCTGTCGCAGCTGACCGCCGTGGGCAAGCCGCCGGCCAGTGCGCTGGTGCTGGGGATCGAGGAGGTCTACCCGCACTGTCCCAAGTCGCTCCTGCGCAGCGGGGCCTGGAAGCCGGAACAGTGGCTGCCGGCCGACGCCCAGCCGACCTCGGCCGAGGTGACGCTGGCCCAGCTGCGGATGCCGGAGCTGACGATCGCCGACATCGAACAGGCGGAGGCGGATTCGCTGAAGTACCGGTACGAGTGATTGCCGCCTCCGGGCAGGCAAAGGGCGGGCATCAGGCCGGGCCACGTCCGGCTTGCTGACCTGTACCTGCGGCAGGGGCCTCCGGCACCGCCCATCGCCCCGCTCGGCAGGCCTGGTGCGTGGCGCGGCTGCTCGCGCGTGGGGTGGGGTCGTTCTTCGAGGCTCAGTGCTTCTCCTGCCCGGGGGTCAGGCGCTCGCCCGCCCCCGGGCACGTGCCGCCGGCTACTTCGTCTTGCGGTGCGCGGAGAAGGGAGGCAGCTCTTTCCCCAGCGCTTCGATCGTCTCTTTCATTTCGCGGACCTTACGGCGCAGTTGCACCAGTTCCTCGCGCTCGGCCGTGGTCAGCGCGCCCTCCGGGCCTTCGCCTCGCTCCGCCGCCAGTTCCTCCGCGATCGCCGCCGCGAACGCGTCCACGTCGTCCTCGGTGGTGTCGAAGGAGGTCATCCAGCGGACCTCGCCGGCCTGCTCGTCCCAGGTGTAGAAGCGGAAACGCTTCTGGAGACGCTCGGTGACGGCCGGCGGCAGGACGGCGAAGATCTGGTTGGCCTGCACCGGGCGAGAGATCTCCAGGCCCGGCAGTTCGCGCACCGCCTCGTACAGCCGCTGGGTCATCGCGTTGGAGCGGGCCGCCGAGCGCAGCCAGAGGTCGCCGCCCAGCAACGCCTCGAACTGCACCGACAGGAAACGCATCTTGGAGCCCAGCTGCATGCTCGTCTTGCGCAGGTGAGCCATGCCGCGCACCGCGTCCTCGTTGAGCACGATCACCGCCTCGCCGAAGAGCAGCCCGTTCTTGGTGCCGCCGAGCGAGAGGACGTCCACGCCGGCGTCGGTGGTCATCTCGCGCAGGGGCACGCCGAGGGTGGCGGCGGCGTTGGCGAGCCGGGCACCGTCGAGGTAGACGAGCATGCCGAGGTCGTGCGCGTGGTCACAGATCGCACGGATCTCGTCCGGCGTGTAGCAGGTGCCGAGCTCGGTGGACTGGGCGATCGAGACGACCTTGGGCCGGGCCCGGTGCTCGTCCTCGAAGCCCCATGCCTGTCGGTCGATCAGCTCAGGGGTGAGCTTGCCGTCCCATGCGGGCACCGTCAGGAGCTTGATCCCGGCGACCTTCTCGGGTGCCCCGCCCTCGTCGACGTTGATGTGGGCCGACTCGGCGCAGACCACGGCGTCCCAGCGGTCGAGCATGGTCTGCAGCGCGACCACGTTCGCGCCGGTGCCGTTGAAGACCGGGTAGGTGTGCGCGGTGGGGCCGAAGTGGCCGCGCACCACTTCCTGGAGGCGCTCGGTGTAGACGTCGGCGCCGTAGCTGACCTGGTGGCCGCCGTTGGCCAGGGCGATCGCCGCGAGGATCTCGGGGTGCGCCCCCGCGTAGTTGTCGCTGGCGAAGCCGCGCTCGTCCGGGTCGTGTCGTCGCTGTACGGTCATGGTGCTCGCCTACTTGTTTCGGTGGGACGGGTGTGACACATGTGGTCCGGACGGGCGCCGGCCGGTCCGCTCAGGCCGACGCAGGCTCCGTCCGCGCGCGGGCCTTCTCCAGGCCGCGCACCAACGGCGGCGCGGCGAGCCCGAGCAGGGCGAAGAGCGCCGCGAGGACCAGCCAGCCGGTCCCCGCCGCGCCGACGACCAGGGAGGTCATCAGCCACGGCCCGGCGAACTGCTGGAGTCCGCGCCCCAGGGAGAACACCGCCTGGTACTCCCCCTGCCGGCCCGCAGGGGCGAGCCCGAAGGACAGGCCCCAGCTCGCCGACGCCTGGTACAGCTCGCCGAGGACGAGCACCAGCGCGCCGCCCAGCAGGGCCGCGCTGTCCAGGAGCGCGCCGTGGCCCCCGCTCACCGCGAAGACCAGGCAGGAGGCCCCCAGCGCCCACCCCGCCCAGCGCAGCATACGTGCCGCTCCCGCCGGGGTACGTGCGCCCTTGCTGACGGCGACCTGGAACAACAGCACCAGGACGGTGTCCAGGATCAGCAGCCCCGACACCAGCAGCGCGGGCGCGTCGGTGGCGGTGACGATCCACAGCGGCAGACCGACCGTCAGCAGCGGGTGGTACAGCTCCAGAGCGCCGCACACCAGCGCGACAGCCACATAGCGCACGTCCCGCAGCGCGGCGCTGCGCAGCACCCCGCCCTGCGCCTCGGCGGCGGGGGACCGGGGCCCGGCGCCCGCGGGCAGCCGCATCCCGAGCAGCACGGCTACGGAGACCAGCTGGAGGGCGGCGTTGGCGAGGACCGTGGCGTACAGGGCGGTCGAGGTGCCGGCCGCGATGGCGGCTCCGGCCAGCGCGGCGCCGCCGAGGAAGCCCAGGTTGAACAGGCTGCGCATCTGCGCGCTCACCTTGACCCGCTCCGCCTCGCCCACCAGCGCGTCGGTGAGCGACGCCTGGAGCGCGCCCGCCGAGGTCTCCAGGACCGCGAGGGCACAGGCGACCGCGAGGAACGCGGTGAAGCCGTCCACCAGGCAGTACGCGGTGAAGCCGGCGGCCGCGAGCAGGAAGTTGGCGGTGAGCACCCGGCCCGCGCCGAGCCGGTCCGCGAGTCGGCCGATGGGCACGGTGCAGACCAGACCGCAGAGCCCGGCGACCGACAGGGCGAGGCCCACGCGCTGGGCGGGGATACCGATGGTCCGGGTGAAGAACACGGCGCTGGAGGTGAGGAACACCCCGAGCCCCAGGGACTGGATGAGTGTGAGAACGCCGAGTCTGCGCGCGTTCCCGGCGGCCGGAAGGGTCTCCCGGAACCACGCGCGCAGTACGGCGCCGTACCGGCGTGCCTCAGCCATGCGGCCCAGCTCCCTCGGCCCGCTCGGTCCGCAGCCCGTACACCTCCATCGCGGCGTGCACGGCGGCACGCACCCCGGCGGCGCTCCGCCCCCGGAACCGGAAGATCCCGCAGCCCTCGTCATAACTGCCGGGCCCGGTCATGATCTGGCCGATCGCGGGCAGTTCCTCGTGGTAGACCTCGGGGACGGCCGACCTGGGCGAGGTGCGCGCGGCGACCCGTCCGGGCAGCTCGCGCGGAGCGGGGTAGATGAGCCAGCCGCCGGCCCGGGGCCCGGCCGGTTCGGACGGCTGCCACAGCGGGGGCAGGCCCAGGGCCGCCCGGAACGCCTCGGCGAACAGGTCGATGCCGAAGAGGTCGACGTGCAGGAACGGCACCTGCGCGCCGCCCGGCCGCAGCCCGACCTCCAGGAACACCAGCTCACCCCCCGGACGCCGGATCGCCTCCAGGTGGAACGCGCCGTCGCGCAGCCCGAGCGCCCGCAGACAGCGGTCGGCGAAGGTGGTGAGCTCGTCGCGCTCGGGGCCCGGGTCGAGCAGGACCGAGCCGAGCGGGCGGCCGTGTGCGTAGTCCAGGCAGGTGTGGACGTACTGGGACGCGGTGACGAAGTGGAGGCGGCCGGAGCGGCGGACACCGTCGACGTGGAAGATGTCCCCCTCCACGTACTCCTCGCACTCGTACGCCTCGGGGTCGACGCCCCTCAGCGCGTCGCGCAGTTCGTCGGCGCTGCGGACGACCGTGACTCCCTGGGAGCCCGCCGCGGCGCGCGGCTTGAGGACCAGGGGCAGACCGCCGAGGGAGTCGACGACCACCTGAGCCGAGGGTGCGTCGTCCAGGCGCAGGAACCGGGGAACCCGCAGTCCGGCCGCGCCCACCGCGCTCTTCATGGCGAGCTTGTCCTTGAACCGCTCGACGAGGTCGAGACCGTAGCCGCCGGGGACGCCGAGTGCGGCCGAGAGCCGGGCGGCCGTCAGGATGTCGTACTCGGACTGGCCGAAGACGGCCTCGGGCGTGCCGTGCCGGTCCGCGATCTCCCGTACGAGGGGCAGCAGGTCGTCGTGGGCGAGGCTGTCGCGCACATGGACCTCGGTCGCCCCGTCCCGGTCGAGCGCGGGCAGCCCGCCGGGCGTGGTGAGGTACACCGTCCTGCAGGGGTGGCCGTCGAGGAAACGGTGGTACTCGCCGAACTCGTCGCCGGAGCGGTTGAGAACGACGTACAGCGGTGTGGTCCGGTCGGTCACGCGTCCGCTCCCGGTCGAAGGGTGTCGGGCAGGCAGGCGTCCAGATCGGCGGCGCTCACCCGGCCGAAGCCGGGCGCGGGCCGGTCCCGGTGGGCCGGGGTCCTGGCGAGGAAGGCCGCCGCGCGAGGCTCTCCGGCGCCGCCGAGGCGCTGCCAGAGGAGCTCGGCGAGGTCCGGCATCACCGGGAACGCCAGCAGGGACAGGCCCTTGAGCCACCAGTAGGCGCCGTCCTCGGCCGCGTGGGCGACCGCGTCGTCGGCGCACCAGCGGTCGAGCGCCGCGACCGCGCGCCGGGTCGAGACACGGGCGGCGTCGAGCGCCGCGGACTGCTCGGCGAGCAGGGACTCCAGGAAGTCGGCGACGGCCGGGGCGGGCGCCTGCGGCGGCCCCTCGGGCAGCCGGCTCCAGGCGGCGTCGATCCGCTTGCCGAGGCCGTCGGCGAGCGTGGCGTTCGCGGTCCGGAGGAAGTCCGCCGTCTCGAAGCTCGCCGCCCCGGACTCCAGATCGGCCCCGGCGAGGTGGTACCGGACGGTGTCCACACCGATGGCGGGCGACGCGGCGATGTCCGCCGCCCAGATGGCGTGCCGGGCGCTGGTGGAGAACTTCCGCCCGGCCAGCCGGTAGAAGTTGTTGATCAGGCACCGGTCGTACGGCTTCATGTCGCCGTGCAGCAGGCTGGTCCCGACGATGGAGACCAGGGTGGGGATCACGTTGTCGACCCCCAGGGTGGTGAGGGTGGTGACCCCGGAGTCCGGGTCGAAGGCGTTCACGCCGGTGCCCGAGAGCCGGCCGTGGACGGCGCCGGCGAGGCGGGCGAACATGAAGATCCCGGCGTACGGGAAGAGGGCGCGCGGCACGTCCGGCTCGGGACCGGGCAGCGGAACCCCCCACGTCTGCGGGGCGCTCAGCCGTACGGTCAGGCCGTCGCGCTCCAGGAAGCGCGCCACGGTCGCCCGGTAGCGTTCGGCGACGCCCAGGCCCACGAGCGTGGCGTCCAGGAGGTCGCGGTCCGGCAGCCGCAGGAAGAGGCTGGAGATCTCCCGCCAGGTCAGCGGCCCCTCGTCGAGCAGGGGGCGCGGCTCGACGACCGACTCGGGCAGGAAGTGCGCACTGCACTCCTCGCAGAAGTAACTGGCGATGCCCGCACCGCACTCGGGGCAGCGGCCCTGGAGCCAGCCGCCCACCACCCAGCGGTCCGACGCCGCGCAGTGGGGCACGCGCTCGGTGCGCGTCAGCACCGCGCCCCGGGCCGTCAGCCGCTCGATCGAGGCGGCGACCTCCTGCTCGAACTGCTCTCGCCAGGGCTGCCGGTCGGGGACGATGAACGCGTCGACGCCGATGCGCATCGCGGCCAAGTCGTCCTGGATGCGCTGTCCGTAGCGGGCGGCCACCTCGCCGGGTGTGGACTCCTCGGCGTGCGCCCTGAGCGCCACGTACGACTCGTACACATCGCTGCCGGTGATCACCAACGGCAGGTCGCCCCGGACCCGCAGATGCCGCGCGATCATGTCCGACCACAGGAAGGGGCCGCCGATGTGGCCGAGGTGCAGGGGGCCGTTGGGAGTGGCCTCGGGCGGTACCAGGAGGTAGTGCCGGGGGGTGTGCGTGTCCCCGGTCAGCAGGCTCATGTGCGCGGTCTCCCGTCGAGCAGGTTCAGTGCGTCCTCGGCCATGGCCGGGGCGAGTCGATAGCCGGAGCCGGAGCCGCCGATGGCCATGACCACGTCGTCGCCGCCGACCGTGTCCACGACCGGCAGATGGCCGGGGGTGAAGCAGTCGCTGAAGACCCGGCCGCCGAGCAGGTGCGGCAGGAATCCCGGTACGTGCCGGGCGAGCATGGCCCGGGCGAGTTCCCGGTCGCGGGCATCGATGGCGAGCGGCTCGTCCGGGCCGCGGTCCCAGTCGGGCGAGGTGATGCTGAAGATCCAGTGGCCGCCGGGGTGGTGGGGCAGCAGGAAGGCGTCGGCGTCCTCCAGGACGAGTGCCGGGGCGCCCGCCGGGGGCGGCGTCATGATGTGGAACGCCACCACCTTCTTGACCCGGGCCCCGCGCTCGCGGGCCGCCGCCGCCACCGGGCCGTCCAGGACCCAGGGGCCGGGCGCGAGGACCGCCTTGGCGGCGGTGATCCGGCTGCCGTCGGCGGCGACCAGTTCGACGCGGCCGCCCGTACGGCGTACTTCGGTGACCCGGAAGCCCTCGAAGAGGGTGTTGTCCGGGCGGCCGCCGAGGACCTCGTCGAGGAGCCGGTCGGCGAGCCACTGGGGCTGACCGGCCGTCATGGGAGCAGTGGCCAACAGGACTTGGTCGTCGTCGTGGGCGAGGCCGGGGAACGTCCGGTCGAGCAGGGCCTGTTGCTCCGCAGTGACCGGGCGGGTGCGGCCGCCGTCGGCCATGGTCGCGTCGAGGGCGGCCGTGTTCTCGCGCGCCACCAGCCAGCGGACGTCGACCGGCGCGCGTCCGGCGTCGCCGAGTCCGGCGGCGAGTTCGCCGAAGAGCGCGGTGCTGCGGGCGGCCAGGGCGCGCTGGGCCGGGTTGTGCCCCGTGGGCGTGTCGAACCCGGCCGAGTAGCGGGTCGCGCCCGATCCCCGTCCGGCGTGCGTGATCACGGCGACGCGGCGGTCCGGGTCCCGGCGCACGGCGTAGTACGCGGCGAGGGCGCCGACCGCGCCCGCGCCGACGACGGCGAGGTCGTAGTGGGGCGCCTCACCGGTCCCGGTGGTGCGCTCACTCATCGGGCGCCGACCACCAGAAGGAGTAGATGACCAGTTCCTCGCCCTGGTCGGCGAAGATCTCGTGGACGGCCTGCGAGGCGAAACCCACCAGGGAGCCGGGTCCGACGAGCGACCGCTCGCCGTCCACCTCCAGGGTGCCGGATCCGGCGTGGACCACCCAGATCTCCTGGACCGCGTGCTGGTCGGGCGAGCTGGTCCCGCCCGGCGGCACGGTGAAACGGGCCGCCTCGAACGGCACGCGGGGGAAGACCGAACGGGCGAAGTCCGCCTCGGCGACGGTCACTCCGTCGGATTCCACCTCGGTCGGACCGAAGGGGACCAGGACGCCGGCCGCCTCGGCCTGGAACTGCGGGACCTGACGAGCGGTCATACCGGATACCTCGTCTCACCCATGATGCTGTTGAGGATGACCGCGCTGCGCCAGGGGAGCAGGCTGAGATTGGGGTCGGCGACGCCCCAGGAGTGCCGGGCGCCGTTCTGGAGGTAGATCCGGTTCTCCGCGGGCCCGTCCCATGCGACCGAGAAGTCGTCGCCGACGACGAGCATCCCGCTGTCCCGCCGCAGCCGCGCGTCCAGCGGAGCCATGAACTCCGGCAGCGCGTAGGCGTATCCGGTGCTCAGGATCACGATGTCGGCGGCGAGCACGGCGGGTGCGTCCGGGCCCGGGGACTCGACGACGAGCTTCCATTCGTCGGGGCCACCCTCGACCGCGGTGACCGCGCAGTCCGCCAGGAAGCGCAGCCTGCCCGGGTTGTCCTCGATGAACTCGTCGCGGTAGCTCAACCGGTAGATGTCCTGGAGGACTTGGAGGTCTATGCCGTCGCTGGTGTACCTCTGCTGCTCCAGGAGCCGGGCCTTGTGGTCGGCGGGCAGCGCGTGGAAGCGGCGTACGTAGTCGGGCGTGTAGAGGTCGTTGGCGAACGGCGAGTCGTCCATCGGCAGGAACGACGGGCGCCGGCTGACCCAGGTGATGCTCTCGGGGGCCGCTCCGGCCGCAAGATGGCGCACGATCTCCGCGCCGCTCTGGCCGCCGCCGACCACGACGACCCGCCGTCCGGTCACCTCGGGGGCCCGCAGCAGGAACTCCCCGGAGTGGAAGACGGTGGGGCCGAGGAAGGGGCGGAACGGCTCGGGGACGAACGGGGTGAGCCCGGTGCCGAGCACGAGATGACGTGCCGTCACTTCGCGTTCGCCGGTGCGGAGGTGGAAGGCCCCGTCGTGGAAGTCCACGCTGTGTACGTCCGCCCCGAACGTAAGGCTCGGCAGCCGCCCGGAGGCCCACTGGAGGTACTGGTTGAACTCGGCGCGCAGGACCGCCGGGAAGTCCGCGGCCAGGAACCGGTAGAGCCGCCCCTCGCTCGCGAGGAACGACAGGAACGAGAAGGGACTGGTCGGATCGACCAGTGTCACCAGGTCCTTGAGCAGCGAGACCTGGAGGGTGGCCTCGGGCAGCAGCAGTCCGGGGTGCCAGGAGAAACTCTCACGGCGTTCCAGATGAGCGCCGCGCAGCCCTTCGACCGGATGCGCGAGCGCGGCGAGACTCATGTTCGCGGGGCCGATGCCGACGGCCGCGTAGTCGAGTATGTGTGCGTTCATGGTGGGAACCGCCGGGTCAGGCCGGGACGACGAGGTCGCCGAGCGCCTGCCAGCGGTCCAGGGCGCCCTGCGGCGAGTCGGCGGTGAACAGGGCGTGGCCGAGGCGCGAGCGGCAGTCCTCGACGCCCGGGATGGTCTCGCCCGGTGCGAAGTACACGGCGGTCTCGGTGACGTCCGGCAGTGCCTCCAGCTCCGCCCACCCGGTGAGCTCCCGGTACGAGGAGCGGCCTGCGGCGGAGAAGAAGCGGATGCCGGCGCTCTCGGCCTGCGGCCGCGCGAAGGCGCCGGCCGCCTCCAGGCCCACGCCGAGCGCGATGGCGACGGCCACCCTGGGCAGGCTGACGCCGGTCACGAGCCGCAGCAGCTCCACGATCCGGTCACCCGGAAGCCGGGCACCGATCTCGATGAGCACCGGACCGTCGGCGGCCAGGCGCAGTTCGCAGTGGAAGGGGCCGCTGGTGATGCCGACGGCGCGGACGACGTCGCCGACGTACGCCTCGACGTTCTTCACGGTGGCGTCGTCGACGAGCGCCGGGGTGAGATGGCCCAGCTCCACGAAGTCGGGCTCGGGGCCGAGCAGCGTGCGGCTGAGGGCGACGACGGTGACCTCGCCGTTCTCCAGGACATAGCCGTCGGCGCTGAACTCCGGGCCCTGCACGTACTCTTCGACGAGCACCCGGTGCTCGTGCAGCTTGCCCATGTCGGGCTCCGGGTCGGTCACGAGCCGGTGGAAGGCGGCGGTGAGCTGGTCGAGGTCGTCGGCGCGGCTGACGTGGATGCTGCCGGAGCAGGCGACCGGCTTCAGCACGCAGGGGAAGCCGACCAGTTCGGCCGCGGCGCGCAGTTCGGCGTCGGTGGTCGCCTGGGCGAAGCGCGGGGTGCGCAGCCCGGCCTCCGCCACGGCGGCTCGCATGACGCTCTTGTCCCGGACCCGGTCGACGGTCGTCACGGGCAGGCCGGGCAGGTGCAGCGCCGCGGCGACGCGCGCGGTCGCCGTCACATAGATGTCGGAGCCAGGCAGCACCGCCTCGAACGGCTCGGCCCGGTGCAGTTCGAGCACGGCCGCATCGAGGGCGGCCTGGTCGTTGGTCTCCACCGTCAGCACCGAGTCGGCCGCCGCGCGCACGGAGTCGGAGAGCCGGCGGTCGCCGGAGTCGGCGGTGGCGACGACGACCCGCAGTCCCATCTCGGCCGCGACGCCGATCAGGGTGCCGCCTCCGGAAGAGGCGGGTTCGACCACGAGGACGCGGGCAGGACGAAGTGCATCTGTGTGCGGCAAAGCGAAATCCCCCGGGGTGCAGCTGTTGGACCGGACTCGGATCGCGATCCTGGTCGTGATCTTTCTATCCGGGCGTCTTGGTCCGGGTCAATGGATCACCGCAAGATTGTCTGCGAGAGCGGTCCTGAGCCGCATATTTTCCGTAACGAGCGCCCTGTCGGCGCCTGTTCGACTCCCGGAAGCGACTGAACGCCCTCTTCCAGGTCTCAACGGCGAGACGTCCCCCTCGGCCGGCTCCGGCACGGGCGAACGGGGCATGCCGTCCTCGCCGGTCGCCTCGGCGTGCGCGCCGCCCTGACCTCGGCCTTCCCCATCCTCTACGACGACCGGCTGGTGCTGTGCCTGGCCGTGCTGGCGCTGATCACGGCGGTGAACCTGCGCGGCATCGTGGAGTCGGCGAGGGCGTTCATCGTGCCGACTGTCGTCTTCGTCGGCTCGATCCTCGTGCTGATCGCCGTCGGCCTGTTCCGGTCCGAGCCCGTGAGCACGGCGACCGCGGCGGGCCACGCCTCCGTGCTCGCCGACAACGCCACCACCGTGGGCGCCCTGCTCCTGCTGAAGGCTTTCGCCTCGGGCTGCTCCGCTCTCACCGGCGTCGAGGCCATCGCCAACGCCGTTCCCTCCTGCCGCGTTCCCCGCGTCAGGCGCGCCCAGCGAGCGGAGGTCGCGCTCGGAGTCGTTCTCGGCGTGATGCTGATCGGGCTGTCGGTGCTGATCTCCCGGTTCCACCTCCAGCCGGTCGAGGGCGTCACTGTCCTCGCCCAGCTCGCGGACGCCTCGCTCGGTCATAACTGGGCCTTCTACGTGATCCAGTTCGCGACGATGATCCTGCTCGCCCTGTCCGCGAACACTTCCTTCGGCGGCCTTCCGGTGCTGCTGAAGCTGCTGGCCCGTGACAACTACCTGCCGCACGTCTTCGCCCTGAAGGCGGACCGCCAGGTGCACCGGCACGGTGTGCTCGCGCTCGCCCTGGTCGCGTGCGCGCTGCTGGTCTTCTCCGGCGGTGACACCAACACCCTGGTGCCGTTGTTCGCCATCGGTGTCTTCGTCGGCTTCACCATCGCCCAGGCCGGCATGGTCCTGCACTGGCGCAGCCGGCGGGGTCCGGGCCGGCGGGGCAAGGCGTTCCTCAACGGCTTCGGCGGGCTGCTCACCGGAGTGTCGGCCGTCGTCGTCACCGCGACCAAGTTCGAGGAGGGGGCCTGGCTGATCGTCGTCGCCCTGCCGCTGCTGGTCGTGGCCTTCCGGACCGTGCACCGCGCCTACGCCCGTATCGGCGAGCGTCTCGGCCTCGGCCGGATCCCCGACGTCCCGCACCGCGACCGCTCGGTCGTGATCGTGCCCGTTTCCTCGATCTCCCGCCTGACCTCCGAGGCGCTCACCGCCGCCACCTCCCTCGGCGACGAGGTCCACGCGGTGACCGTCTGCTACCCCGACCCCGAGGACCGGGCAGCCCTGTACGCGCTGGAGCTGGCCTGGGCCGAGTGGAACCCGGGGGTGCCGCTGGTCCGGCTGGACTGCGAGCGGCGCTCGCTGGGCCGACCCATCGCCGCCTACGTCCGTGACGTGGGCGGCGCCGAGCTCGGCGTGCGCGTCACCGTGCTGATCCCGGAGACGGAGCCGGAGCGGCTCTGGCAGCGGCTGCTGCAGAACCAGCGGGGCACGGTCGTCGCGCACGCCGTGCGACGGGAGACGGACGCGGTGATCTGCCGTCTCCGCTTCCGGCTGCCGCGAGGCCGGACGACCTGCCTCCACGGCGAGCCTGCTCGCCCTCTCGGAGCGGGTGCCGTCAGGGTTCCGTCAAAACCGTGGGCCCGGCCGTTAGGGAGGCGTCAACGACCGGCCCGATCCGGCCACAGATGCGCTTTCCTCGAATCGTCCGTTCCCACCGAACCTCACTCCAGGAGTTCGCGATGGCCGACCTGGCCTTCGTCGTCACCACGATCGCGGTTTTCGCGTTGGTGGCCCTTGTCGCCAAGGGGGTGACCAAGCTGTGACCGCCGAGAACGTCGTCGGCCTCGTCGTGGCCGTCTCCCTGCTGGGCTATCTCATCCTCGCCCTGATCTTCCCGGAGAGGTTCTGAGACAAGAGATGGGTCCCGTACTCGCGGGCGTGCTCCAGCTGCTCGCCCTCATAGCGGCACTGGCACTCGCCTACATCCCGCTCGGCACCTACATGGCCAAGGTCTACACCTCCGACAAGCACTGGCGCGTCGAGAAGTGGATCTACAAGGGCATCGGTGCCAACCCCGACACGCAGATGCGCTGGCCCGCCTACCTGCGCGGTGTCCTCGCCTTCTCCGCCGTCGGTGTCCTGTTCCTCTACCTGCTCCAGCGCCTCCAGGGCCACCTGCCGGGCTCGCTGGGCTTCGCCGCCATCGACCCGGACCAGGCGTTCAACACCGCCGCGTCGTTCGTGAGTAACACCAACTGGCAGTCCTACTACGGCGAACAGGCCATGGGCCACGTCGTGCAGACCGCCGGTCTGGCTGTCCAGAACTTCGTCTCCGCCGCCGTCGGTATGGCCGTCGCCGTGGCGCTCGTACGCGGGTTCGCGCGCTCGCGCACCGGTGAGCTGGGCAACTTCTGGTCCGACCTGGTCCGCGGTGTCGTGCGGGTCCTCGTCCCGATCGCCGTCGTCGGCGCGCTCGTGCTGGTCGCGTGCGGCGTGATCCAGAACGTCTCCGGCATCCATGAAGTCGGTCAGTTCATGGGCGGCACGCAGCAGTGGAACGGCGGTGCGGTCGCCTCGACGGAGGTCATCAAGGAGCTGGGCACCAACGGAGGCGGCTACTTCAACGCCAACAGCGCCCACCCCTTCGAGAACCCCACTCCGTTCTCCAACCTGTTCGAGATCTTCCTGATCCTGCTGATCCCGTTCTCGATCACCCGGACCTTCGGCCTCATGGTCGGCTCGGTCAAGCAGGGCTACGCGATCCTCGCCACCATGGCCACCATCTGGATCGGCTTCGTCGCGCTGATGATGTGGACCGAGTTCTCCCACCACGGCCCGGCCTTCGAGCTGGCGAACGGAGCGATGGAGGGCAAAGAGGTCCGCTTCGGCATCGGCGGCTCCTCGATCTTCGCGGTGTCGACCACCCTCACCTCGACCGGAGCCGTCGACTCCTTCCACTCCTCCTTCACCGGCCTCGGCGGCGGCATCACCATGCTCGGCATGATGCTGGGCGAGATCGCGCCCGGTGGTGTCGGCTCCGGCCTCTACGGCATGCTGGTCATGGCGATCATCGCGGTGTTCATCGCCGGTCTGATGGTCGGCCGCACGCCCGAGTACCTGGGCAAGAAGATCGGCTCCCGCGAGATCAAGCTGGCGGCCTGCTACATCTTGATCACCCCTGCTCTCGTGCTCGTCTTCACCGCCTGCGCGATGGCGCTGCCGACCCCGGCGAACTCCATGACGAACAGCGGGGCGCACGGGTTCTCCGAGATCCTGTACGCCTACACGTCCGGAGCCAACAACAACGGCTCGGCCTTCGCCGGCCTGAACGCGGACACGCAGTGGTTCAACACCACGATCGGTCTGGCGATGCTCCTCGGCCGGTTCCTGCCGATGGTGTTCGTGCTGGCGCTGGCCGGCTCGCTCGCCGAGCAGAAGCCGGTCCCGGCGACCGCGGGCACCCTGCGCACGGACAAGCCGCTGTACACCGGGCTGCTGGTCGGCACGATCATCATCATCACCGGTCTGACGTACTTCCCCGCCCTCGCGCTGGGACCGCTGGCCGAAGGGCTGGCGTGATGACCACCGACGTAAAGAAGCAGGACTCCATGTCCACTCCCACCCTCGCGCCCCACCAGGACGCACCCACCGGGCACAAGGCCCCCGAGGGCCGCGTGGGCGCGGGCCTCTTCGACCCCAAGCAACTGGTCAAATCGCTGCCGGACGCCTTCCGCAAGCTCGACCCGCGCGTGATGGTCAAGTCCCCCGTGATGTTCGTGGTGTGGATCGGCTCCGTCCTGACCACGGTCTTCTCGTTCACGGACCCGGGTGACTGGTTCGGCTGGACCATCAGCGCCTGGCTGTGGCTGACGGTGATCTTCGCCAACCTGGCGGAGGCCGTCGCCGAGGGCCGGGGCAAGGCCCAGGCCGACACGCTGCGCAAGGCCAAGACCGACACGGTGGCGCGCAGGCTCAGCGGTTCCGCCGAGGAGCGCGTACCCGGCACCGAGCTGAGGATCGGCGACCTGGTCGTCTGCGAGGCCGGCGACGTCATCCCCGGTGACGGCGACGTCGTCGAGGGCGTCGCGAGCGTGGACGAGTCGGCCATCACCGGCGAGTCGGCGCCCGTGATCCGGGAGTCCGGCGGTGACCGCTCGGCGGTCACCGGCGGCACGAAGGTCCTGTCCGACCGCATCGTCATCAAGATCACGACGAGGCCCGGTGAGACCTTCATCGACCGGATGATCAACCTGGTCGAGGGCGCGGCGCGGCAGAAGACGCCGAACGAGATCGCGCTCAACATCCTCCTGGCCTCGCTCACCATCGTCTTCCTGCTGGCCTGCGCCACGCTGCCCCCGCTGGCGGACTACGCGGGCACCCACCTGACAATGGTCGTGCTGGTAGCCCTGCTGGTCTGCCTGATCCCGACCACGATCGGCGCCCTGCTCTCCGCGATCGGCATCGCGGGCATGGACCGCCTGGTCCAGCGCAACGTGCTGGCCATGTCGGGCCGGGCGGTCGAGGCCGCCGGCGACGTCTCCACCCTCCTCCTGGACAAGACCGGCACCATCACGCTGGGCAACCGGCAGGCCGCCGAGTTCGTGCCGGTGCGCGGCACGACCGAGGCGCAGGTCGCTGACGCGGCGCAGTTGTCGTCGCTGGCCGACGAGACGCCCGAAGGACGCTCGATCGTCGTCCTCGCCAAGGAGAAGTACGGCCTGCGCGAGCGCCACCAGGGCGAACTGGTGGGCGCCGAGTGGATCGCCTTCACCGCGCAGACCCGCATGTCGGGGGTGGACGTCGACGGACGCAAGATCCGCAAGGGCGCGGCCGGTTCGGTCATCGCCTGGGTCGAGGAACGGGGCGGCACGGTCGCCGATGACGCCGACGAGATCGCGAGCCGCATCTCCGAGGCGGGCGGTACACCGCTGCTCGTCGCGGTCGAGGACGCCCGCGGGGCTCGTGTCCTGGGCGTCATCCACCTCAAGGACGTCGTCAAGGACGGCATGCGGGAGCGGTTCGAGGAACTGCGCCGTATGGGCATCAAGACGGTCATGATCACGGGTGACAACCCGCTGACCGCGAAGGCGATCGCCGAGGAGGCGGGTGTCGACGACTTCCTCGCCGAGGCCACCCCCGAGGACAAGATGGCCCTCATCAAGCGCGAGCAGGCCGGCGGCAAGCTGGTCGCCATGACCGGTGACGGCACCAACGACGCCCCCGCCCTCGCCCAGGCGGACGTCGGTGTCGCGATGAACACCGGTACGTCGGCCGCCAAGGAGGCCGGCAACATGGTCGACCTCGACTCCAACCCGACCAAGCTCATCGAGATCGTGGAGATCGGCAAGCAGTTGCTGATCACCCGGGGCGCGCTGACCACGTTCTCCATCGCCAACGACGTCGCCAAGTACTTCGCGATCATCCCGGCGCTGTTCGCGGCCGTCTACCCGGGCCTGGACAAGCTCAACATCATGGGCCTGTCCTCGCCCGACTCGGCGATCCTGTCCGCGGTGATCTTCAATGCGCTCGTCATCATCGCCCTGGTGCCGCTGTCCCTGAAGGGTGTGCAGTACCGGCCGGTCAGTGCCGACAAGCTGCTGCGGCGCAACCTGACGATCTACGGCCTCGGCGGACTGGTCGCCCCCTTCATCGGCATCAAGATCATCGACCTGCTCATCTCCCTCATCCCCGGGATCGGCTGAAGGCCATGAACAACTCCGTATCGAACACCGCCCGGCTGATCGGGGCGGGCCTGCGCGCCCTCCTCGTGCTGACCCTGGTGACCGGTGTCCTCTACCCGCTGGTCGTCACCGGCATCGCGCAGGGGCTGTTCAACGACAAGGCGAACGGTTCCGAGATCAAGGCGAACGGCAAGGTCGTCGGCTCCTCCCTGATCGGGCAGGCGTACAACCTGCCGCTGAAGGAGGGCGAGGAGACCCCGGCACCGGACCTGAAGTGGTTCCAGGGCCGCCCGCAGAACGGCCTCGGCACCAACAGCGTCAACACCCAGTACAAGCTCCTCCTGTCCGGCGCGACCAACCGCTCCGGCGACAACGAAGAGCTCATCCAGTGGGTGAAGGACGCCAAGGCCGCAGTCGTCAAGGACAACTCGGTACCCGGACACCCTGTCAAGCCGTCCGACGTCCCCGCTGACGCGGTCACCTCATCCGGTTCCGGCCTGGACCCGGACATCTCCCCGCAGTACGCGGACCTCCAGGTCCACCGGGTCGCCGAGAAGAACGGCCTGTCCGCCACCGAGGTGCAGAAACTCGTCGACGAGCACACCGAGGGCCGCACGCTCGGCTTCATGGGCGAGCCGCGCGTGAACGTCCTGGAACTCAACATCGCCCTCAAGGAACTCCTGGCGAAGAGCTGATGGCATTACGTGATTCCCTCGGGAGCCGGCGGGGCCGGGAACATCCCGGACCCGCCGGATCCCGCAGCCGCGACGTCGGGCGCCACGCTTCCGGGCGTGCACGGCACGACGTACGACAGGAGAGGCAGACTCCCATGACCCGGGTGCTCGTGGTCGAGGACGACCCGCAGCTGGTGCGCGCCCTCGTCCTGAACTTGCAGGCACGTCGCTACGGCGTGGACGCGGCTCCGGACGGGGCCACGGCCCTGCGGCTCGCCGCCGCACGGCAGCCCGACGTGGTGCTGCTCGACCTCGGTCTGCCCGACATGGACGGCGTCGCGGTCATCAAGGGCCTGCGCGGCTGGAGCCGGGTGCCGATCCTGGTCCTGTCCGCCCGCCAGGGGTCGGACGAGAAAGTGGCAGCGCTGGACGCCGGTGCCGACGACTACGTCACCAAGCCGTTCAGCATGAACGAGCTGCTGGCCCGCCTGCGGGCCGCGGTCCGCCGTACCGAGGACAGCCCCGCCGGCCCGGCGGCGACACTCGTCGAGACCGAGGACTTCACTCTCGACCTGGCGGCCAAGAGGGCGGTTCGCGACGGGAAGGACGTGCGGCTGACGCCCACCGAGTGGCACCTGCTGGAGATCCTGGTGACCAGCCCGGGCAGGCTGATCACACGGAAGCACCTGCTGAACGAGGTCTGGGGCGTCTCGCAGAGCAGCAAGACCAACTACCTGCGGGTCTACATGGCCCAGCTGCGGCGCAAACTGGAGAAGGACCCCGCCCACCCCCGCTACCTGATCACCGAGCCCGGCATGGGCTACCGCTTCGAAGGCTGAACCGAGGGACGACATGGCACGCGGCACGCTCCGGATCTACCTCGGCGCGGCACCCGGCGTCGGCAAGACCTACGCGATGCTGTCGGAGGCGCACCGTCGCGCCGAGCGGGGCACCGACTGCGTGGTCGCCTTCGTGGAGCACCACCACCGGCCGCGCACCGAGGTGATGCTCCACGGCCTCGAACAGGTCCCGCGCAGGGAGCTCGAGTACCGGGGCGGGACCTTCACCGAGATGGACGTGGACGCCGTCCTGCGCCGCGCCCCCAGGGTCGCCCTCGTCGACGAGCTCGCCCACACCAACGTGCCGGGCTCCCGCAACACCAAGCGCTGGCAGGACGTGGAGGAACTCCTCGCCGCGGGCATCGACGTCATATCCACCGTCAACATCCAGCACCTGGAGTCCCTCGGCGACGTCGTCGAGTCGATCACCGGGGTACGTCAGCGCGAGACCGTCCCCGACGAGGTCGTACGGCGGGCCGACCAGATCGAACTGGTCGACATGTCCCCGCAGGCGCTGCGCCGCCGTATGGCGCACGGCAACATCTACAAGCCGGACAAGGTCGACGCGGCCCTGTCCAACTACTTCAGGCCCGGCAACCTCACCGCCCTGCGCGAACTGGCGCTGTTGTGGGTGGCCGACCGGGTCGACGCCTACCTGACCGAGTACCGCAGCGAGCACCATGTCTCCGCCATCTGGGGTTCGCGGGAGCGGATCGTCGTCGGCCTCACCGGCGGCCCGGAGGGCCGCACCCTGATCCGGCGGGCCGCCCGACTGGCGGAGAAGGGCGCAGGCGGGGAAGTCATGGCCGTCTACATCTCCCGCAGCGACGGCCTCACCGCCGCGTCCCCGAAGGAGCTGGCGCTCCAGCGCACCCTGGTCGAGGACCTCGGCGGCACCTTCCACCACGTCGTCGGCGACGACATCCCCGCAGCCTTGCTCGACTTCGCCCGGGGCGTGAACGCCACTCAGATCGTCCTCGGCGTGTCCCGGCGAAGAAGCTGGCAGTACGTCTTCGGGCCGGGCGTCGGCGCCACGGTCGCCCGCGAGTCCGGCCCCGACCTCGACGTCCACCTCATCACGCACGCCGAGGCCGGCAAGGGCCGCGGACTGCCGGTGGTGCGCGGAGCACGCCTCGGACGCACCCGCGTGATCAGCGGCTGGCTGGCCGGCGTGCTCGGCCCTGGCCTTCTCACCTGGCTCCTGAACAGCGCCGTGCCGGACGTCGGCCTCGCCAACGACATGCTGCTGTTCCTGAGCCTGACCGTGGCGGCGGCGCTGCTGGGCGGACTCCTGCCGGCGCTGGCCTCTGCCGTGGTCGGATCGCTGCTGCTGAACTGGTTCTTCACACCACCGGTGCACACACTCACGATCGCCGACCCGCAGAACATCGTCGCCATCGTGGTCTTCGTCGGGGTTGCCGTGGCGGTGGCCTCGGTGGTGGACCTCGCGGCCCGCCGCACCCACCAGGCCGCCCGGCTGCGGGCCGAGTCGGAGATTTTGTCCTTCCTCGCGGGGAACGTGCTGCGCGGCGAGACCGGGCTGGAGGAGTTGCTGGAACGAGTCCGCGAGACCTTCGGCATGGAGTCGGTGGCGCTGCTGGAGCGGACCGGCGACAAAGCCCCCTGGACCTGCGCCGGCAGCGTGGGACCCCGGCCCGCCGTGACCCCGGACGACGCGGACGTCGACGTCGCCGTCGGCGACCACATGGCCCTGTCCCTGCGCGGCCGGGTGCTGCCGGCCGCCGACCGGCGGGTCCTGGCCGCGTTCGCCACCCAGGCCGCCGTCGTCGTGGACCGTCAGCGCCTCAAGGGCGAGGCGGACCGGGCGGAGGAACTGGCCGAGGGCAACCGCATCCGGACCGCGCTGCTCGCCGCCGTCAGTCACGACCTGCGCACCCCGCTCGCCGGGATCAAGGCGGCCGTGACGTCGCTGCGCTCCGACGATGTCGAGTGGTCCGAGGGGGACGAGGCGGAGTTGCTGGAGGCGATCGAGGAGGGCGCCGACCGGCTCGACCAACTGGTGGGCAACCTGCTCGACATGTCCCGCCTGCAGACCGGCACGGTCACGCCCGTTCTCCGCGAGACCGACCTGGACGAGGTCGTCCCCATGGCGCTGGGCGGGGTCCCCGAGGACAGCGTCGAGCTGGACATCCCCGAGACGCTGCCCATGGTCCACGTCGACCGGGGACTCCTGGAGAGGGCCGTCGCCAACGTCGTCGAGAACGCTGTCAAACACAGCCCACCGGGGGAGAAGGTGCTGGTCTCCGCCAGCGTCCTCGGCGACCGGGTCGAAGTGAGGGTGGTCGACCGCGGCCCCGGGGTTCCCGACGAGGCCAAAGAACGCATCTTCGAACCGTTCCAGCGCTACGGCGACTCACCTCGCGGCGTGGGCGTCGGACTCGGCCTCGCGGTCGCACGCGGCTTCACCGAGGCCGTCCGCGGCACCGTGCACGCCGAGGACACCCCCGGCGGCGGCCTCACCATGGTGCTCAGCGTCCCGATGGCCTCCGAGCGGCTGGATCAGCCGGCGGTTCCGGCCGCGGCCGGGTCCTGAGAGCCTCGGGCTCCGTGCAGCGGGGTCTCGAGGAACGGTGACAGGCAGGGGGGTTCCGCCGGAGCGGTCGAGTGGCGCGGGGCTGCGCCCCGCCGGTCGGTGCCCAGTGGAGCAGCGACGACCACACGGGCCGGAGCCCTCGCCGCAGCGCCGGGCCCAGCGGAACGAGCGGGGGCACTGCGGCGTGACTGCCTCCGTGGGCAGCTCACCTCTCCCTGACGGCGTGAGCTGTCGAGGGCGGGCGGACCCGCGACAGCGTCCGTACCGCTCCACACCGGGGGCAGCCCAGGAGCCCTCCTCGACGATTGAGCCGGACCCGCTTCGATCCTGCCTGTGCCGCGCGGCATCCGAAAGCCACTGGGTGCTCTCAGGGGCCGCCGACGCCGTCTCCGGTGCCCTCCCGCCAGCAGCGTCAGTGATCCGTCAAAGTCCTCGGCACCGCCGTCAGCGTCCCGTCAGGACGGGGCCGGACGGCACCACACCGGGCATACCGTCGAAGGAGAGCCCCGGACCGCCTCCCCGCGTGCCGGGGTCTCCCAGACTCCGCTCCTCACGAAACACCCGCGTGCCTCCCGGGAGACACCCCATGGCACAACTCCCCTCCGCCGACGACCCCGAGCCCTCCTGTCGGTTCCCGGCCGGACCTTTGTACGTGCCGGTCCGGCCGGGTCCCCTCGGGTGTGCGCGGCGCGGCTCTTCCGCACCCCGCCCGGCGAGCGCACCGCCGTCGCCTTCACCTCCGGGCGCCGACTGAGTGCGATCAGCTGGGAGCTGGTGCCCCTGCCGGCGCCGGGTGTTCATCACTGCGGCCGTCCGTTGTCGCCATCGGCGTCATCGGTTACCGGTGGCCGTTGCCGCGCACCGACCTCGTTCGTTGCGGCCAGAAAAGAAGACAGCCCCGGCCAAGCCCTACGGGGGAGAGAGCGGACGGGGCCAACGGTACGCACTTCAGCGCGGCAGCGGACTGCTGAGCAGGCGAGTCGCTGCACGGACAGTGGTGCCCTCTACGGCGCCAGCCGTTGTACGTCCGCTCCTACAAGCAGATCCTTGGAAGGGAGCGCGCTGATCGCGCCGTCGGCGTGGTGACAGTGAGGACGGACATGTGGTGACCGCTTTGACACCGGCCCCCGGGGCGGACGATCGGGGCGACCCGCTGAGTGTCACGCGGGCAGCCGTCGTCATGCTGGACGACCGGACGTGGGTGATCGGTTGGAGCCCGCAGGCCGAACAGCTGCTCGGCTATCAGGCCAAAGAGGTGCTTGGCCAACCGATCAGCGCGCTGTCGGTGCAGGCCGGGGTGACGAGCGCAGACTGGCTCGGCTCCCAACCGGACCACGGATCGCCTGGGCACATGGTTCTCCGTCACCGGTCCGGCTGCCCGCTTCGGGCGGCGACGTCGCTGTGCCGGCTCCCGGAGGCAGCCGGCACCGCCTACCTCCTGCTGCTGGCGGACGCCGAGGAACATGCGGAGTGGCAGCTGCGGCAGGCCGTGCTCCACGGTCTCGCAGCCGAATCCCCGATCGCGCTGACGATCTACGGCCCCGACCTGCGGGTGGCGTGGGCCAATGCCGCGGCGCGCAAGGAGCTGCCGGGGGAGTTCACGCAGTATCTGGGGCTCAGCGAAGGCGATCTGCACCCCGGGAGCCAGGTGCTTTCCGCCGGCGGCCCGTCCTCGGTGACGCAGCTGATGCGCGAAGTGCTCCTCACCGGGCAGTCCGTCGTCGACCTGCCCTACCGGGGACGTACACTCGCGGACCCGGACCGCGAACACGTGCGGTCACTGACCTACTACCGACTGCAGGACGCAGCCGGCCGAACCCTGGGAGTCTGTGAGGAATCGGTTGACGTCACCGACATGTACCGGGCCCGGCACAGGCTGACACTGCTGAACAAGGCCGCCGCCCGGATCGGCAGCACCCTGGACCTCGGCCGCACCGCTCAGGAGTTCGCCGCAATCGTCGTGCCCGAGATCGCCGACTTCATCGCTGTCGACTTGCTTGGTGCGGTACTGGACGGTCGGGAGCCAGACGCTCGGTCAGTCGCTCGGACAGGCGACATGCGCCGGGTCTTCCACCGGTCCGTCCGCGAGGACCTGCCCGAAGTCATCGTCCCTCCCGGCGGCGCGGTCGGATACACGCAGGGGTCTCCGCAGTGGCGGTGTCTGGCAAGCGGGGAACCCGTCCTGGACGCCGTGCTGGCGACGTCAAGCCCCTGGTTGGTGGAAGACGATGTACGCAGCTCGCGCATGCGGGAACTGGGTATTCACTCCCACATGGTGGTTCCGCTCCGCGCGCGGGACGTCACCATGGGGGTGGCAACGCTGATGCGATGGCGTAGTCCTGAGCCCTTCACCCCGGATGACCTGCTCATCGTCGAAGAACTCGCGGCCCGGGCCGCGGTCTGCATCGACAACGCACGCCGCTTCACCAGGGAGCGGCACTCCGCCCTCATGCTCCAGCGCAGCCTGCTGCCGCACGAACCACCCGCCTACGCGGCCGTGGAAGCCGCCTACCGCTATCTGCCCGCCGACACGGAGGCGGGAGTGGGCGGTGACTGGTTCGATGTGCTGCCCCTGGCCTGCGGCCGGGTGGGGCTGGTAGTCGGCGACGTCGTCGGACACGGCCTACGAGCCGCTGCCACGATGGGCCGGCTACGCACAGCCGTGCACACGCTCGCCGACCTTGACCTGCCGCCCGACGAACTGCTGGCACACCTCGACGACCTGGTTCAACGCCTGGCCGAAGAGGCCGAGACGGCACATCCCTACGGCGCCGAGGGCGTGGTCGGCGCCACCTGTCTGTACGGCGTCTACGACTCGGTCACGCGACGTGTGACGTTCGCCAGCGCCGGGCACCCACCGCCTGCCCTCGCACACAGGAACAAGCCGGTGGAGTTCTGCGATATCCCGACCGGCCCCCCGCTCGGCGTGGGCGGCCTGCCCTTCGAATCAGTGGAGCTCGACATTCCGGACGACTGCGTCCTGGCTCTGTACACCGACGGCCTCATCACCGCCTCCTCAACCGATCCGGACATCGGACTGGCGCGACTGAGCTTCACGCTCGCCCATCCGGACCGCCCCCTGGAAGAGATCACCAGCACACTGGAGCGCATCCTGCTGCCCGATCACCCTCCGGACGATGTCGCCTTCCTGGTCGCCCGGCCTCGCCCGCTGCCCGTCGACAGCGTCGCGTCCTGGAGGCTGGCCTTCGCGCCGGAAGCAGCCAGAAGGGCCCGCGCGCTGACCGGCGAGCGCCTTGCTCAATGGCGGCTTGAGGATCTGACCTTCTCGGCTGAGCTGATCGTCAGCGAACTGGTCACCAACGCGATCCGTCATGGGCGCGGCCCCGTCTCCCTGCGGCTGATCCGGACGGAGAACCGTCTCATCTGCGCGGTCTCGGACGGCAGCAGTACCTCGCCCCACATGCGACGGGCGAAGGTCGTCGAGGAAGGAGGCCGCGGCCTCTTCCTGGTGGCACAGTTCGCCGCGCGCTGGGGCACCCGCCACACCACGGAGGGCAAGATCATCTGGGCGGAACTGCTTGCCCCGACGGCAGAGACAGACGCCTTCCCCTCGTGACGCCGACTGTCACTGAGTCCCTCCGGGGGTGTCTTCATGGCCTTGTCAAGGCCGTTGGGGCTTGGGTGGTGCTTCGCCATGCTCCGCGACGGCGCCCGCGAAGACCCGTACCAGCGCCTCCTAGAGCTCAGATCACCCCCCATCACCCTCTCCGCATGACCACAGACAGCCGTCGCGCTGTTCACAGGGGCCGCCGCCATCGGCGCCTCGCTGAATTCCGGCACCGGCAGTCCCGCGCCTACGAGACCAACCACATTGAAGATCACCCCGACGACGGTCGCGCCCGCCCCCGCCAACGCCACGCCTTCCGCCTCGCCATCGACAGCGACCCCGTCGGCAAGCAAGCGGGAGCCGGAAGACCAGGGGAGGCGAGAGGGAGCACGACGGGGAGAAGGACAAGCACCACCAGAGGAAGGGCAAGAGGTCGGACGGCTGAAACACGGCTCCTCGGCAACGAACGCGGTCGGCTCCGCCCCGGGCGCCGCCGGCCCTGGTCTCAGCGGCGTTCACCCGACTCGGATCGACCTCAAGCCCTTTGGGCAGAGCTTGCGTGACAGAGGTCTCCGACAGGGTGTGCCGGTGGGCCAGCGAACAGTGACGCGGTTCCGGCGAGACCAGAGCCGCCGGTTCGGCGTCCGCGGTCGTGTCTCACTGCCGGCCGTGAGAGCGATCATGGGGCAAGTGCCATGGCCCGGGGCAGCTCCTGCCCCCGGCGCGGGCGCCGGGGCGGGATTCGCGATATTCAGGATGTATGGCTCCTCAACACCGTTCCGACCGCAGGCTGTCGCGGGAGCCTCCTCATGCGCTGCTGGCCGTACCGATCGCCCTGATCGCGATCATCACGGTGGCCGACATCATGGCTCCGCCCAGCGTCCATCTCGGGCCCTTCCTGGTAGCCCCGCCCGCGATCACGGCGTCGTTCGCCGGACCTCGGACGACCGCATGCGTCGGCGCGCTCGCCGTCCTGGCTCAGGCAGTGATCGCGGCCGTGCGTACCAGCCTCGTCGATGTGAACCACACCTTCCAGCTCATTACGCTGATCCTGATGTCGGCGTTGGTGACCTCGTTCGCCGCCCGGCGAGAACGCCATGAAAGGGAACTGACCCAGCTGCGCTCGGTGGCGACGGCCGCACAAGAAGTGGTGCTCAAGCCGCTTCCCGAGCGGATCGGTCCATTGCGCATCGCCTCGGTCTACCTGGCCGCCGAAACCGAGGCTCAGATCGGCGGTGACCTGTATGCCGCCGCCCGAACGATGCAGGGAACCCGGATCGTCATCGGCGACGTCAGGGGCAAGGGGCTGGAAGCGGTCGGGGATGCCGCCCTCCTTCTCGGCGCGTTCCGGGGCGCGGCACACAGGCAGGCCGACTTGTCGGCGCTGGTCGCCTTCCTGGGGGGAACCGTCTCCTCGGACCTGGACGACCCCGCCGCCCCCGAAGACCGGACCGAGGAGCGCGGCGAGGCTTTCATCACCGCCGCGGTACTGGACGTCCCGGACGACGAACCGCTCCTTCACCTGATCAGCTGTGGGCACCCTCCGCCCCTGCTGGTGCGCGACGGAAACGTCAGTCTGCTCGAGGTACGCCACCCGGCACTGCCGCTGGGTCTCGCCGAATCCGTAGAAGCCGAATTCTCCCCGGAAGCGTTCACCTTCGACCACGGCGACGTCGTCCTTCTCTATACGGACGGTGTGATCGAGGCCCGCGACGGGAACGGCACCTTCTATCCACTTGCGCAACGGGTGGCCGGCAAGCCCGGCAAGAACCCCGAGGCTCTCCTGGCCCACCTGTGCAAGGACCTGATGCGTCACGTCGGCGGCCATTTGGGCGACGACGCCGCCATGGTGGCGATCGAACGCATGCCGCGGTCTCAGTGAGGGCATCCCAGGGCAGGCGCGAGCGGGCGCCATCGCAGTCGCACACAACAGCGGTGGCTTGCTCGCCTGCTCTTCGGGTACTGCGTTTGAATGAGCATGGCATTTGTACCGCCACGGGTTTACTGAAGGTGACTCGTTCGTGACGTATCTCGACGGCCCCGGCGAAGACCAGGCGACGGGACCGGGCGATGGCCCTGAGGCCGTCGCACTGGAGATCGCCGACGCTGTGGAGAAACTGGCGGATCTGTGGTCCGTCGCTGGGCAGGACGCGGCGCTGAGGCTGTCCCCCCACCAGTTGAGGGCGCTGCGTGCCCTGGAGGTGACGCCGGGCTTGAACCTCACGGCGCTGGCGGAGCGGCTGGACATCGGGCTCCCCACGGCCAGTCGACTGTGTGACCGCCTTGAGGCGGCCGGGATGCTGGAACGCACTTGCCACCCGCACAAGCGCCGCGAGGTTCAACTGCGCCTGACCGCGCCCGGACGACAAGTGCTCAGCGATGTGACCGGGCGACGAGTGCAGGCTCTGGCGTTCGCATTGGAGGAGATGGAACCGGCCGAGAGGGTCGCTCTGAGCCGTGGGCTGAAGGCTTTGCGCAGAGCCCAGGCTTCCCAGCTGTCACGGCCGGAGGTTCGGGACCGCCGGTGACGGAGGTCCACGCCTCACTGCGTGTGCCGCGCCCTCTAGGCTCCGCGGCCTTTCCAATCGAGGCAGACGACCGCGGCGTCGGCTGCGAGTTCCTTGCTGCCGAAGTGCTCGGTCAGACCGGAGACCATGGCACGCGCCGCCTCATGCGGAGGCTCCAGCCGTGTGGCGCTCAGCGTTTGACGCAGAGCCCGATCCCCGAAGGTCCCGCCGTCGGCGTCGCGTGCGCCGTGCACGCCGGTGCTGACCGCGATCAGCCGGTCACCTGGTTCGACCTGGAACGACTGCTCCTCGTAGGGGGTCTCCTCGAACATGCCCAGCGGGAACTGCGCTTGCAGTTCGATCTGCTCGATCGCGTCGTCGCGCTGACGGTAGAGCTGGGGGGATCCGGCGTCGACGGCATGTACGACGCCGGATCCCAGGTCGAACTTCAAGAGCAGGGTCGAGGCGTACATCTTGCCGCCGTACTGGGCGAAGAGGGCCTGGTCGGCAAGGCAGGCTTGGTCTGCGAGTCCTATCCCGGCACGGCGGGCGTTGCGCAGGGCCCCGACGGCGAGACTCGTGAGCAGGGAGGCATCGACACCCTGGCCCATGCCGTCGGTGACAGTGAGGGTGAGGCAGTCGGCGCTGGTCGACCAGTCGAAGTTGTCGCCGCCGATGGAGTAGGCGGGTTCCAGGTGGGCGCCGATGACGTACTCCTGGCGGGCGCAGCTCCGGCCGGGCAGGAGCTGCCACTGCATCTCGGCAGCGAGGGTGAGGCGTCGGGTGCGGCGGGCCTGCAGATACAGGTCGGTGTCGCGGCCGGCGGTGGTGACCTCATGGCCCAGGGCGGTGGCGAAGTCGGTGAGACTGAGGACTGTGGCGGGGTCGGTCGCGCTGCTGGGCAGGCGGACGGACAGGATTCCGAGCCGGTCGCCGCGGACGGTGATGGGCAGATGAACGAGGTTGGCCGACGTCAGGTCGTTGCTGACTTCGACGACCGGAGCCTGGCTGATGAAGGCACGTCCGGCGGGCCCGTCGTACGCGGGGACAGGGTCGCCGGTATGCGGCAGGTGGGTGACCGGCTGCAGAACGCTCAGCCCGTAGTCGGCCAGGAACAAGGTCACCTCCTCGGCCCCGACCCGGTCGGTCAGGAGGCGGCGGGCGGTGGCGACCAGTTCGTGAGGCGCAGCGGCGCGAAGTCGGCCTTCCACGGACGGGACCGGTTCAGATGCGTTCACGGAATCCACCCTCTCCCCAGGTGGCCTCCACGATATCGCCGTGGTCACCGCGTTCGGGATCTGTGGGGTGAAAGGCTGATCGGCTGATCCCTTCCGCCCCGTAGAACCCTAGAAGGAGGGGAGTGAGTTCGGAGTGCCGCGCCTGTCGTCCAGTGGCGGGCCGGTGGGCGTTCGTGCCCGGCGGGCACCCGCTCGACGAGGTTGATCACCATGCGTCCGCCGCCGGCGGCGCGCTTGGGGAGGTTGGTCGCCGGCTCGGTGTCCACGAGAGCTGTGACCGCAGTGCGGTGGGGGTCGAGCCCGGCACGGGTGAGGGCTGGCCCGGCCGCCGCGTGGACACCTCGGATCTGGGCCCAGTCGTGGACCAGGCGGTCACACACCGGCTCCATCGGGCCCCGGTCGTGGTGAAGGCACGCCGGAGGCCCAGACGACGACAGTGACGGTGGTGCCCTGGCCGGGCCGGCTGTCGACATCGAACTCCTGCACCAGCCGTCGGGCCCCGCTCAGCCCCATGCCCAGGCCGCCGCCGGAGGTATAGCCGTCGGTCATCGCCTGCTCCAGGTCGCGGATGCCCGGGCCTGTGTCCATGAAGGACAACCGTATTCCTCGGAGCTGCCCGTGATCCAGTGGTGTGATCTCGACATGCCCGCCTCCGCCGTGCACGAGGGCGTTGCGGGCCAGTTCACTGGCCGCTGTGACCAGCTTGGTCAGTTGCACCAGCCCGAATCCGTGTTCGACCGCCGCCTGCCGCACCTGCTGCCGTACCCACGCCAGGTCCGCGTCCGAGCCGATGGGCAGACGCTTGGCGGTGACGTGCCGGGAGGCCTGCGTCACGGTCCGCTCTCCACGGACGGGACGGTCGGTGCGGGCCGCATCAGCAGCTCCCTCGCGCGGTCGACGTCCAGCGCGGTATGCAGCTCCGGGAGGAGAAGCCCCAGCTCGACGAGTGTGATGGCCACGGCGGGCTGCATCCCGGCCAGCACGGTGCGCGCGGCCAGCAGCCGGGCGCTGGAGGCGATCTCCGCGAGGACCCGGCCGAGGAACGAGTCCACGATGTCCACGGCGGAGATGTCGATCACCACGCCGGTTGTCGCGCTGTGCGCGATGCGACGGGTCACGTCCTGAAGGAGTTGCTCGGCCGTCCCGTCGTGCAGTTCGCCCGGCAAGGTGACCAGCAGGATGTCCCCGAGCACCAGGACTGGGACCGGGGTCGCGAGGCCCGGGCGAGGGCCGTCCATCACAGGCTCGTACCGGCGGACGTGCGAGGTGAGACCTGGATGCCCTGCCGACTCAGGGCGTGTGCCAGAGCGTCGGCCAGCGTGGTGCGGGTGAGAACGGCCCCCAGGTCGATGCCCAGGTGGACGATGGTCTGGGCGATCGCGGGCCGGATGCCCGACACGATGCACTCGGCGCCCATCAGCCGCGCCGCCGCCACGGTCTTCATCAGGTGCTGGGCGACCAGCGAGTCGACCGTGGGTACGCCGGTGATGTCGAGGATCGCGTAGCGGGCGCGCTCGGCGACGATCGCGTCCAGCAGGCTCTCCATGACGACCTGGCTGCGCGCACTGTCCAGGGTCCCGATCAGCGGCACGGCCACGATGCCGTCCCACAGCTTGATCACCGGGGTCGCCACTTCCAGCAGCTGCTGACGCTGCCGGTCGATGAGTGCCTCGCCGGTGCTGAGGGCTGTCTCCATCACCACCAGGCGCAGGGTGCCCATCAGCATCGTCAGGGCCAGCAGGCATTCCTGGGAGTGCGCGTCGGTCGGATCCGGGAGATCGCCGCGCAGCAGGCTGATCGCCGGCTCGCGCAGGTCGGCGATTTCATCGGCGACCTGAGCCGGGGTGGCTCCTCTGCGGCTCCGGGACGCCGCCATCCGTGCGAGCTGCTCACGTACCGTCCCGAAGCCAGGCGCGCTGATGTCCTCCAACCGGCCGGAAGCGGCCACCGCGGCCAGGGCGTCGACCACGGCCTTCGCCGCCTCCACCGCCTCGTCCCGGGAGACCGTGAACACGCTCCGGAACAGCGCCGCGTCGGCCCATCGCTGAGCTATCTGCTCCTGGCGCCTCTCCAGGAACGCGCCCACCTGTCCCGCCGCCGGTCCGGAGGCCGCTCCCTGTTCAGACACCTGCATCTTCTTCCCTTGCACGTAGGGCCGTGTGGCCGCGGGCGGCAGGCGATCAGCCAATAGTTGCCGTACGACAAACATTAGCGCTGAGGCATGGCGCAAACAACGCGTGATCGCCGAAACCCAGGAGGTGACTCGCGTGACGGCCGTCACGGCCGCCCGCGCCAGTCCAGGCAGACCACCAGAGCGTCGTCGTTCGGCACGGCCTCGCCACGGTGGCCCGTCAGCTCACGGAGGACGGCCCGGGGGACCTCAGCGGCGGGAAGCAGCCGGGTGGACATGATCGCTCGGGCCAGGGCGGCGCCCCCGTACGCCTCTCCACCCGGAGAGGCGACCGCGTAGACCCCGTCACTGACGAAGACGAGACGGTCACCGGGTTCGACGTCGAACTCCTGCGCCACGTAGTCGGTCTCCTCGAACATGCCCAGCGGCAGCTGGGCCTCGAAAGTGACGCGCTCGATCCTGCCGTTGCGCAGGCGCAGCAGCTGCGGCGAGCCGGCGTCCACGACCTGGGCCCGTCCACTGGTGAGATCGAAGTCGAACATGAGCACGGACAGGTAGCAGTGACCCCGGTAGTGAGCGTAGACCGCCTGGTCGGCGAGGGCGGCCTGATCGGCGAGGGGGATGCCGGCCCGACGGGCGTTACGCAGTGCGTTGACGGCCAGGTTCGTCAGCAGGGAGGCTTCCATGCCTTCACCCATGCCGTTGGAGACGTACAGCATCAGCCGGTCGGCGGTTGCCGACCAGTCGAAGTTGTCACCGAAGATCGCATACGCGGGCTCCAGTTGCGCCCCCAGCTCATACTCCGGGCTCGCACAGGAACGGCCCGGAAGCAGCTGCCACTGCATCTCGGCGGCCAAGGTCAGGCGGTCCTTGCGCCGCGCCTGCAGGTAGAGGTCCGTGTCACGTTCGGCCACGACCACCTCGTGCGCCAGCACGTCGGCGATCTCCGCCATCTCCCTCAGGTGGCCGCGTGCGTGCTCCCCGCCGGGCAGGGTCACCGACAGGACACCGAGACGGTCTCCCCTTACGGTGACGGGGAGGTGCACACGCACCAGACCCTCCGAGAAGCCCTCGATGAACGGCTCCTGGGCGCCGAAGGCGCGGCCGGCCGGGCTGTTGTGCACCGACACCGGCTCCCGGGTGTGGGGCAGCACGGACACCGGCTGGAGCACGGTCAGACCGTAGTCGGCCATGAAGAGCTCGACGGAGTCCGCCGCGTACTGCTCCGCGAGCACGCGACGGACCGCGTCGAGCAGCTGATGGGGCGCGGCCGTGCGCAGGGCCCGCTCAGCGATCACGAATCCGTTCACAATGGTGCATACGCCAATCTGTCGCCGGGCGCCGGCAGTCCTCGCGCACGTGACGAAGCCGATCGGAGCCCGTGGTCCAATTCATCTCTAGCCAGTCCGCACGCCCTGTACGCTGACCGTCATCCCAGCGCCTGCGAGAGTGTGACGGTGACTTCCTTCCGCCCCCGATCCGAGCCGGACGAGGTCGCGCGCATGACCTCCACGGCCGCGGAGCTGCTGGAAGTCCTGTGGGGCCGGGCCTCGACGGAGCCTGTGTCCGCCTCCCAATTGCGCGCGCTGCTCATCCTTGAGCACCACGGCGGCGTCAACCTGCGCACCCTCGCCGACGGTCTCGCCTCCACACCACCATCGACCAGCCGGCTGTGTGACCGGCTGCGTGCGGCCGGCTTCGTCGAGCGTGCGGTGAGCCCGACCGACAGGCGCGAGGTGCGCCTGTGTCTCAGCCGCCGGGGCCATGCGTTCCTCACCGATCTACGCGCACGCAGGCAGGAAGCGCTGCAGGCGGTGCTCGACCACATGCCCGCTGCCCGGCGGACGGCGTTGCTGCAGGGGCTCGAAGCGTTTTGCGACGCTGCGGCGGCGCAGATACACAACGGCGCCCCGGACTCAGAGAGCCGGACCGCCTGAGCGGACCGCCGCGATCTCACCCGCACTCCGCCGTGCGGTGCCGGTGCGATCAGCGAACGGAGCGGCACCGCACGGCGGAGCATCCCGGGTGCTTCGCCGTGCCTGCGCGCCCCTACCTTCTTGCACAGGGCTATAGTTGTCAAATGGCAACTGTCTCTGCCGATCGCCCTTCGGAACCAGGTTGCCCCTGTCATGACGGCCTGCGCGGGAGCAGAGCGCCGCGGGATCTGATGTGGCCCGCCTGACGGACTGCCGTGCGACAAGCCGGTCGCTCTCGGCGCCCCTCCACGACCTGGATGACGCCAGGCACCGCGGCTGACGTGTGGGCGGATGCCATACCCGAACCCGCCGGGCGTGTAGGGCCGGCGAGGGGTTGAAGCCACGGCGGAACGCACTGGGCCAGTCGGCCGCGGCACCTAACCCCTTCGCGTTCGCGCTCCTATCGTGGAACGGCAGGCGCAGTGCTGCTCGGTACCCAAGCAAACGGGGCAGGACATGAGGGAAACCGCAGATCGACTATGCGGCGGTCTTCCGGGCCCTGCCCGGCACAGCACGAGGGCCTCGGCGTCCGCGCCCGAGCCGCCGGAGACGTTGCGAGGGTCATGATGTGCGAGCCGGCGTCCGGAGCGAGCCGGGGCGGATCCCCGGGTGAGCTGGTTGCCGCAGTCTGCTCAGCCCTGAGCGGGACGGACTCGGCCGTGACGCTCGTTTGACGCTCTGGGCGTCTGCACGAAAGATGATGAGCCGAGAAAACGGCGAAATCCTGGCCGAACGGGCGCCCGCAACCGTCGTCATCCGGGACTTTGTCATGCTCCTTGGGCATGGTGAAGACGGGAAATGACGCGGAAGCGCTCGGTCTCACGGGGGAGGAGCGCGCTGGTCGGCCCTGGTCCTCTAACTCACCGCCGCTGACCCCAGTTCGCAACTTGTTCTGGGCCTCTCGCTGACCTGACGATTCATCAGGTCAGTCAGCATCCAATCGGCATTGGACCGGGGCAGTCGTCCGTACATGCTCCCGGTTGACGGCTTCGCGGCAGCCTGCTTCGCGCAGATCGCGCAGGTGAGAAGCCTGCTCGCCGCGGCGCACGATGTTCTACGAAGTCTTCGAGGCGAAGGCATGCCGATGTACACTACGGGCGCCCCTGACCTGCAGAAGCTAGCAGGGAGCCGTCTTCCAGGAGTTCAACATGCTGCGCACCATGTTCAAGTCCAAGATCCACCGAGCCACCGTCACCCAGGCCGACCTGCACTACGTGGGATCCGTGACCATCGACGCCGACCTGCTCGACGCCGCCGATCTGCTGCCCGGCGAGCTCGTGCACATCGTGGACATCACCAACGGCGCCCGCCTGGAGACGTACGTCATCGAGGGTGAGCGCGGATCCGGCGTGATCGGGATCAACGGGGCCGCGGCCCATCTCGTCCACCCCGGCGATCTCGTGATCATCATCAGCTACGCCCAGGTGACGGACGCCGAGGCGCGGGCACTCGTCCCCCGGGTCGTGCACGTCGACCACGACAACCGGATCGTGGCCCTGGGTGCCGACCCTTCCGAGCCGGTTCCGGGCTCGGACCAGCAGCGCAGTCCGCAGGCCGTCGAGGCCTGACGGACGCATCCGCAGCGCAGGAGGAGCGTGTCCATGAGCGACCCGGAGATCCGCGACGACCGGGCGGCAGGCCGGCTGGAGGCCGTGTCCGGCGGTGAAGTCGTCGGCCGCATCGAGTACTTCGTGCTCGAAAGCCCCCGGCGTGCGCTGGTGCCCGTCCACACGGTCGTCGAGCCGGCCCACGAGGGCAAGGGCATCACCGGTTCGCTCGCGCGCGAGCTGTTCGCCCTCGCCGGCCGCGAGCACAGCGCGGTCGCCTCGCTCTGCCCGTACGTCACCAAGTGGGTCGAACGCCACCCCGACGAGGCCGCGCCGGCCGATCAGGACCTGCTCGTGGCGGCGAAGGAGTGGCTGAGGGCCCACCCCGGGCGCTTCTGACCCGGGTCGGCTTCTCCCGACCGCACGGTCCGGGCGGCGGACGGTACGGGCCCGTCCCTGTCGCGACACGCGCGCCCCGGGCGGGTCCCTGTCGCGACCGCGCGCCCCGGCCGGGTCCCTCCCGCGGTCACGCGCCCCGGGCCCGTCCCTCTCCGGCGCTCGGCCCTGCCGCACGACCCTGGCCCGTCCCTCTCCGACCCACGACCCCGGCCCCCCCCGAAGCACGACCCCGCCCGCCCTCGCTACCCCACCTGGTCCTCTCCCCGTCCTGCAGGGGAGTGACTGCGGACAGGGGTGGCCGGGTAGGCGGGGAGGAGTCCAGAGCCGGAGTCGTCCTACTGGCTGGAGGACCTGATGACGAACCCGATTCCCGACCCCGTGCCGCCGGCGCCCACGCCCGGCCCGGATCCCCAGCACCCGGATCCGCACCCCGACCCGGTGCCGAACCCGCAGCCCCCGCCGGGCCCGGAGCCGACCCCGCCGCCGCCCGCGCCCACCCCGCCGGCGCCCCCGGGCCCCGGCCCCGTGCCGGGACCCGACCCGTCTCCGATCCCCCCGGGACCGGAACCGGTACCGAGCCCGGAGCCCGGGCCGCCCCTGTCCTGACCCCGAAACACCAGCGGGGCGGTGGACGGCATCTCCTGCCGTCCACCGCCCCGCACCGCTGCGTCGGCGGCACCGCCTACGCGGAGATCTCCGACCGGTCCCCGCCCCACAGGGTGTGGAACGAGCCGTCACGGTCCACCCTCCGGTACGTGTGCGCACCGAAGTAGTCCCGCTGCCCCTGCGTCAGCGCCGCCGGCAGACGCTCCGCGCGCAGGGCGTCGTAGTAGGCGAGGGCCGCGGCGAAACCGGGCGTCGGCACACCCTGGCGGGTCGCGGCGACCAGTACCTCGCGCCAGTCGTCCTGGGCATCCGCGATCTCCTGCGCGAACGTCGAGTCCGACAACAGGCTCGGCAGGTCCGGCCGGGCGTCGTACGCGGCCCGGATCCGGTCCAGGAACGCCGCACGGATGATGCAGCCGCCCCGCCACAGCGCCGACACCGCACCGAGGTCGATGTCCCAGCCGTACTCGCCGCGCGCCGCGTCGATCTCGTGGAAGCCCTGCGTGTACGACACGATCTTCGACGCGTACAGCGCCTGCTCCACCCGGTCCGCGAAGGCCCGGGCCTCCGCCTCGCTCAGCGGCTGCGCCTTCGGCCCGGCCAGCCCGCGCGAGGCGTCCCGCAGCGCGGCGTGGCCCGACAGGGAGCGCGCGAAGACCGCCTCGGCGATACCGGACACCGGCACGCCCAGGTCCAGCGCGATCTGCACGGTCCAGCGGCCGGTGCCCTTCTGCTCCGCCTGGTCGACCACCACGTCCACGAACGGCTTGCCCGTCTCCGCGTCCACGTGCGACAGCACCTCGGCCGTGATCTCGATCAGGTAGGAGTCGAGACGGCCCCGGTTCCAGGTCCGGAAGATCTCCGCGATCTCGGCGGGGGAGTACCCGGCGACATCCCGCAGCAGCTGGTACGCCTCGCCGATGAGCTGCATGTCCGCGTACTCGATGCCGTTGTGCACCATCTTCACGAAGTGCCCGGCACCGTCCGGGCCGACGTGGGAGACGCACGGCGAGCCGTCTGCGGCCTTGGCCGAGATCTTCTCCAGCATCGGGCCGAGCGAGTCGTAGGACTCCCTCGGGCCGCCCGGCATGATGCTCGGCCCGTTCAGCGCGCCCTCCTCGCCACCGGAGACGCCCATGCCGACGAAGTGGATGCCCTGCTCGCGCAGGTCGCGCTCCCGGCGCCGGGTGTCCGCGAAGTGCGCGTTGCCACCGTCGATGATCATGTCGCCGGGCTCCAGCAGCGGCGCGAACTCCTGGATCACCGCGTCGGTGGGCTCACCGGCCTTGACCATCACGACCAGACGCCGCGGCCGCTCCAGCGCCGCGACGAAGTCCTTCGCGCTCTCGCACGCGACGAACTCCCCCTCGCCGCCGAACTCGTCCACCAGGGCGTGCATGCGCGCAGGCGTCCGGTTGTGCACCGCGACCGTGTAGCCGTTGCGGGCGAAGTTGCGGGCGAGGTTGCGGCCCATGACCGCGAGACCCGTGACGCCGATCTGCGCTGTACTGCTCATTCGGTTCGCTCCTAAAGACCTCGGTATCGGTGCTGCCGGTGGGGCCCCACCAGCATGCCCCCGTCGACCATCCTGACGTGCCACTACATCGTCCGCACGCGCGGGTCGCACGACGTCGCGCAGGCTGATACGGACGAGAGCCCCGCCGCGCTCAGCCGATGCATGCGTCCCCGCGCACGCCGCACCCGCGCACCGGGTGCCGTACACGGTGCACCGCCGGGGCGCACGTCGCGCAACAGGGGCCTCATACCGGCCATTTGGGCCCCCGGGCGGCCGATAGGCGTCTTGTTCTGGCCGGTTCGCAGCGCTTACTTTTGCCCCTCCTGACGCATGTCTAGGGGGGCTATCGATGGCCGTACGCGGCCGGCATCGCCGGTATCAGCCGAACAGGATCAACCGCGCCTCACTCACCGTCACGGCGGGCGGGGCGGGCATGGCACTGCCGTTCATGGGCACCGGCGCCGCCCAGGCGGCGGACACGGACACCTGGAACAAGGTCGCCGCCTGCGAGTCGACCAGCAACTGGAGCATCAACAGCGGCAACGGCTTCTACGGCGGACTGCAGTTCACCCAGTCCACGTGGGAGGCCTACGGCGGGCGGGCCTACGCGGCGCGCGCCGACCTGGCGAGCAAGGACCAGCAGATCGCCGTCGCGGAGAAGGTGCTCGACGGGCAGGGCCCGGGCGCCTGGCCGGTGTGTTCCGTACGGGCGGGACTGACCCGGGGCGGCGGCGAGCCGGACATCCGGCCGGCCACCGAGCGCACGAAGCAGAGGGACGCGAAGAAGAAGACCTCCATCGAGGAGGTACGGCCGCAGTCCACGCCGCAGTCCCGGGCGGGCAACGCCGAGATGTACACCGTGGTCCGCGGCGACACCCTCTCCGGCATCGCGGACGACCAGGACGTCCGGGGCGGCTGGCGGGGACTGTACGCCGCCAACCGGTCGGCCATCGGGTCCGACCCCGATCTGATCGTGCCCGGCCAGCGCCTCGCACTGCGCGGTGAGGGCGCCACCAGGACGCGCCCGGCGCACAAGCCGTCGCCGTCGGCCAAGCCCGCTACGAAGAAGCCGGCCCAGGACCGGGCCAAGGAACGGCCGAAGGAGCGGACCCGGGACAAGAGCGACGAGCGGGCCGGCCGCTCCACGGCCACCCGGCAGGGTCTCGTCGCCCCCGTGAGCGCCTCCCTCGGTACGCCCTACCGCAAGGCGGGTTCCTCCTGGTCGAAGGGCTATCACACCGGCATCGACTTCCCCGTGCCCACGGGCACGTCGGTCAAGTCGGTCGCGGCGGGCAGCGTCGTCAGCGCCGGGTGGGGCGGCTCGTTCGGCTATCAGGTCGTCGTCCGGCACGCCGACGGCCGCTACAGCCAGTACGCCCACCTGTCCGCGATCTCCGTGCGGGACGGGCAGTCGGTGAGCGCCGGCCAGCGCATCGGCCGTTCCGGTTCCACCGGCAACAGCTCGGGCCCGCATCTGCACTTCGAGGTGCGGACGGGGCCCGGTTTCGGCTCGGATGTCGACCCGGTGGCGTACCTGCGGGCCGGCGGCGTCACGATCTGACGCGTATGCGGTGCCGGTCGACCGTGGGGAGCGGGACGTACGGGATGTCGTAGAAGGGGACGTAGAGGAGCGGGCGTTCGTCGCCGGCGGTCACCGCCGACAGCTCCCCGCTCCCGTACCGGGCATCCGTGCCCGGCGCCCCCGACGGCTCCGGCACGGGCACCGCGGCCGGTGCCGGCACGCGCGCGGCGGCGGGCGACCTCGGCACAGGGGCGAGCAGCGCCGCCGTCCCCGGCACCGGTACCGGCACGTCCTCCGCGCGGGGCCGCCCACCGGCACGCACGGCTCCGGCCCCGGCCGGCTCGGCCACACGGTCCGGACTCCGCGAGAGCCCGCCCACCGGCGCGGGCAGGGTCACCGGGCTCTCCGCCGCCACGCCCACCGGCTCTGTCACCTCGACCGGGCTCAGTGGGAAGGCGCCCACCGGCTCGGGCAGATCGCGGTCCGCCTCGTCAGTCTCCTTCGCGGAACCGGGCACGGCTGCCGGCTGCTCGTGCGTGAGGCGCTCCGTCGTCAGCAGGATCAGGCCGCCCGCCGCCACCACACCGCAGCTCAGCGCGAGCGCCGTCCCCGCCGTGCCGTAGCGGAAGGTTTCACCGAACATCGTGATGCCGACCGCGGCCGCCACCACCGGGTTCACGACCGTCAGCGTGGCCAGCGGCGCCGCGAGGCCCGCGCCCCGGTAGGAAGCCTGCGACAGCAGCATGCCGGCTGTGGCGAGGACGCCGATCACCGCGAGGGAGGGCACGTCCGCCGCCGACACACCGCCGGTCCAGTCGACCGCGACGGTCTTGGTGAACACCGAGGACATGCCGAACGCGATACCGGAGGCCGTCGCCAGCAGCATGCTGCGGACCGCCGGATGACGGTGCGCCGCCCGGGCGGCGATCATCAGAGCCACGACCACGCCCGCCGTGGCGACGGCGATGGCCACCCGCTGCGTGGTGTCCAGGGACCGCGCGTCGGCCGCGGCGACCAGGGACAGCAGACCGGCGAGTCCGACCGTCGCCATGATCGCGCCCCGCCAGGCCGTGGCGCCGGCCTTGCGGCCGACGAACAGTGCCGCCATGGGCAGCGCAAGCACGATGGTCAGCGCACCGAGCGGCTGCACCAGGCTCAGCGGACCGTACGCCAGCGCCACCACGTGCAGCAGCCCACCGAGGCCGTTCAGCGCGACCGCCGCCCACCAGCCCGGCCGGCGCAGCGGCGCGTACTGCTCGCCCGGCGAGGTCTCCGCGACCCGCTCCTGCACGATCGCCCCGCCCGCGTAGGCGAACGCGGAGACGACGGACAGCAGAACGGACAACGCGAGGGCGCTCATCGGCTGCTCCTCTGCGGGAGGCGGGGGCGCTCGGCCCGGCGCGGCGAAAGGTCTGCTTTCATGACCAACACCCTGCCCTGTCCGGGTGTTCCCGTCGTCGTCCCTGAGCACTCATTGGGTCCTACTGCCGATGGAGTACGAGGGGACCCCCGTCATCCCCAGGGTGGGGGAGACCGGCCGGGGGCCACCGGGTCGCGTCCCTTAGGGGCCTTGGTACTACTGCTCTTCGTGGACCTCGACCCCGACCTCATCGCGCTCCGCCCGCTCGCCGGCTTCTTCGTGCTGCGCACAGGAGGAGCACCGGGCGGGGCTCTTCCCACTCTCGCACAGGCGTACGCCACCGCGTCACCGGATGTGTCAGGAAATCCTCTGATTTTTCGTGTCCGGAAGGTCGCGACCGCCCTGCGGGCCCCGGAGGCGCGGGTCGCCGCGTCCGTGACCCACCAGGGCCTCGCGGCCCGGCTCTGGTCGATCGGCCTCGGCTGTGCCGCGCTGTACGGCCACGTCCCGGACCTCGACGCCCGGCTGCTGCACTGGGACGCCGACGGCAGCGCCCCCGACGACCTGTGGCTCAGAGACGTGACGCCCCTTCCCGGCGACGCGCCGACGGTCGCGGACGTCGTCCTGCGCGGCCACCTCGTCCCCCTGGCGAAGGCCCTGCGCGCCCGCCACGGCCTCGCCCCCGGCCTGCTGCGCGGCAACGCCGCCTCCGCGCTGGCCGGCGCCGCCCGGGAACTGGACCGCTGGGCCCTGCGAAACGGCCGTACGGGCGTCGCAGCCCGGGCCCGTTCCCTGACCTCGGAACTCCTCGCGCACCCGCTGCTCGACGGCGCCGGAACCCTCACCGGCACGACCTTCCGGCGCCGCAGCTGCTGCTTGTACTACCGGGTGCCGGGCGGGGGCGTCTGCGGCGACTGTTGCTTCACGCGGCCTCCCCGCTCTTCCCCACGCGCCCCATCTGGGTGACCATGAAAGGGAACGGCCGCTGAGAGCAGGGAGTTGCGGGTGCGCGTCGGACTGCTGACCCGGGAGTACCCGCCGGACGTGTACGGCGGTGCAGGCGTCCATGTGGAGTTCCTCGCCCGCGAGCTCAGACCGCTCGTCGACCTGGACGTGCACTGCTGGGGCGAGGGCCGCGTCGACGGCGTCCGGCGGCACCGTCCCTGGTCCGCGCTCGACGGGGCCAACGACGCGCTGCGCACGTTCTCCGTCGACCTCGCCATGACGGCCGCCCTCGAGGGCCGCGAACTGGTCCACTCCCACACCTGGTACGCCAACCTCGGCGGTCACCTCGCCAAGCTGCTGTACGGCATCCCGCACGTGATGACCGCGCACTCCCTGGAGCCGCTGCGCCCCTGGAAGGCCGAGCAGCTCGGCGGCGGCTACGAACTGTCCAGCTGGGCCGAACGCACCGCGATCGAGGCCGCCGACGGGGTGATCGCCGTGTCCGCCGCCATGCGCGAGGACATCCTCGGCTGCTACCCGGCGCTGGACCCGGAGCGGGTCCACGTCGTCCACAACGGCATCGACACGAGCCTGTACCTGCCCGACCACGGCACGGACGCCCTGGACCGGATCGGTCTCGACCGCACCCGCCCGTACGTGCTGTTCGTCGGCCGCATCACCCGTCAGAAGGGCGTCCCCCACCTGCTGCGCGCGGTGCGGGACATCGACCCGGCCGCACAGGTCGTGCTGTGCGCCGGAGCCCCGGACACACCGGAGATCGACCAGGAGTTCCGCGAGCTCTTCGGGGAGCTGAGCGCGGTCCGCGACGGCGTGTTCTGGATCCCGAAGATGCTGCCTCGCCCGGAGGTGATCCAGCTCCTCACACACGCCGCCCTGTTCGTCTGCCCGTCGGTGTACGAGCCGCTCGGCATCGTGAACCTGGAGGCGATGGCCTGCGGCACGCCGGTGGTGGCCTCGGCGGTGGGCGGCATCCCCGAGGTCGTGGACGACGGCACGACCGGGCTGCTCGTCCCACCCGGCGACGGGTTCGAGGCGGGTCTGGCCCGGGCCATGGACACCGTCCTGGGCGATCCCGGCGCCGCACGGCGGATGGGCGAGGCCGGGCGGGAGCGCGCGGTCGGCGAGTTCGGCTGGGACGCGGTGGCCCGGCGCACGGTCCGGCTCTACGAGGAGATCGTCAAACAGGCTTAGCGGGTACTGCTCAGGGGCAGGCATCGGGAAATCGGCGTGAGGGGAGCGGCCATGCGTGGTGGTGGTCCTTCGGTCCTGGGGATCGTGCTGGCGGGCGGCGAGGGCAAGCGGCTGATGCCCCTGACCGCGGACCGGGCCAAACCGGCGGTGACCTTCGGCGGCACGTACCGTCTGGTCGACTTCGTCCTGTCCAACCTCGTCAACGGCGACATCCTGCGCATCTGCGTCCTGACGCAGTACAAGTCGCACTCGCTGGACCGGCACATCACGACCACCTGGCGGATGTCGAACCTGCTGGGCAACTACGTCACGCCCGTGCCCGCCCAGCAGCGTCTGGGCCCGCGCTGGTACCTGGGGAGCGCCGACGCGATCCTGCAGTCGCTGAACCTGATCTACGACGAGCGCCCCGAGTACGTCGCCGTCTTCGGCGCCGACCACGTCTACCGCATGGACCCGCGCCAGATGCTCGCCCAGCACATCGAGAGCGGCGCGGGCGTCACGGTCGCGGGGATCAGGGTGCCGCGCACCGAGTCCTCCTCCTTCGGGGTGATCACGCCGGGCTCCGACGGGCAGACGGTGGAGCGCTTCCTGGAGAAGCCGGCCGACCCGCCGGGTCTCGCGGACGACCCCAGCTGCGTCTTCGCCTCGATGGGCAACTACATCTTCACCACCAAAGCCCTCATCGAGGCGCTCAAGCGGGACGCGGAGGACGAGTCGTCCGTGCACGACATGGGCGGCTCGATCCTGCCCCAGCTCACGGACCGGGGCGAGGCCGCGCTGTACGACTTCAGTGCGAACCACGTCCCCGGCGAGACCACCCGCGACCAGGGCTACTGGCGGGACGTCGGCACGCTGGACGCCTACTACGAGGCCCACATGGACCTGATCGCCGAACGCCCCGCCTTCAACCTGTACAACCGCAGCTGGCCGATCTACACGCACTCGTACCAGCTCTCGCCGGCCCGCTTCAACGCCGGTGGCATCGCCAGCGAGTCGATCATCAGCGCCGGCTGCCTGGTGCGCGGGCAGGTCACGCGGTCCGTGCTGTCGCCGGGCGTGGTGGTCGACCCGGGGGCGGTGGTGCAGGGCTCGGTGCTGCACGACAACGTGCACATCGGCCGGGGCGCGGTGGTGCGCGGTGCCGTCCTCGACAAGAACGTCGAGGTGCCGCCCGGTGCGACGATCGGGGTCAACCCGGAGCGGGACGCGGAGCTGTACACCGTGTCGAAGGGCGGGGTCATCGCCCTGGGCAAGGGCCAGTTGGTCACCTGACACCGGTGGGGCCCGGTCTTTGTCCTGACATGCGCTCGGAGTGACGTGCGGCGCCCATTGACGCCTCCCGGGTGACTCGCCCGGGGTGTCCGGCGGCGCAACCTGTGCTGGACTGACGGCACATGCACCATGAGTCCCGCCCCGTATGAAGGGGTGGGACGTAATCTGCTGTTAACTGTACGTAGCCCGATCGTACTTGACCGTAATCGGCAGGGGGCGGTTGACTGCTGGCCCACCCGTCGTCGACGCGAGGCAAGCCCTTGACTGCTGACCTGCTCGCTCCTCTCGACCTGGCGTTCTGGAACCTCGAGTCCGCCGAGCACCCGATGCACCTCGGTGCCCTCGGGATCTTCTCGGCCCACTCGCCCGCCGCGGGCGCCCATGCGGCGGACCTGCTCGCGGCCCGGGCGGCCGGGGTCCCCGGGCTGCGGATGCGGATCCGCGACGTGTGGCAGCCGCTGCCCTCCGCGCTGCGCCGGCCGCTCGCCTTCGGCGGCGCGGCCCGTGAGGCGGACCCGGACTTCGACCCCCTGAACCACGTACGGCTGCACGCCCCGACCGCCGATTTCCAGGCGGTCGCGGGCCGGCTCATGGGACGCCCCCTGGAGCGCGACCGGCCGCCGTGGGAGGCCCATGTGCTGCCGGGCGAGGACGGCGTCTGCTTCGCCGTGCTGTTCAAGTTCCACCACGCCCTCGCCGACGGGCTGCGGGCGCTGACCCTCGCCGCGGGCGTCATGGACCCGATGGACCTGCCCTCGCCCCGGCCGCGCCCCGCCGCGACCCCGCGGGGTCTCGTGCCGGACGTGCGTGATCTGCCCGCGATGATGCGCGGTGCCCTGTCCGACATGAGCCGCGCCCTCGACATCGGCGCCGCCGTCGCCCGCTCCTCGCTCGACGTGCGCTCCACCCCCGCCCTCACCTGTGAGCCGAGCGGCACCCGCCGCACCGCCGGCGTGGTGCTCGACCTCGACGACGTCCACCGGGTGCGCAAGACCGTGGGCGGCACCGTCAACGACGTCCTCATCGCGGTCGTCGCGGGCGCCCTGCGCCGCTGGCTCGACGGGCGCGGCGACGGCAGTGAGGGCGTCGCGCCCCGTGCGCTGATCCCTGTCTCCAAGCGCCGCCCGCGTACCGCGTACCCGCAGGGCAACCGGCTCTCCGGGTACTTGATACGGCTTCCGGTGGACGACCCGGACCCGCTGGCCCGGCTGGCCTCGGTACGGGACGCCATGGACCGCAACAAGGACGCCGGCCCCAACCGGGGCGCGGGCGCCGTAGCCCTGCTCGCCGACCACGTCCCCGCCCTCGCACACCGGCTCGGCGGCCCCCTGGTCGGCCAGGCGGCCCGTCTCTGGTTCGACCTGCTGGTCACCAGCGTGCCCCTGCCCAGCCTGGGCCTGAAGCTCGGCGGCCACCCCCTCACCGCCGTCTTCCCCTTCGCCCCGCTGGCCCCCGGCCACTCCCTGGCGGTCGCGGTCTCCACGTACCGGGGGAGCGTCCACTACGGCCTGGTCGCCGACGGCGAGGCCGTCCCCGACCTCGACCTGTTCGCCACCGCCGTGTCCAAGGAGGTGGCGACGCTGATCAAGGCCTGCCGGTCGTGATCAGGCGGGTTTGGCGGTGAGGCCCGGCGCTGAAGTAAAATCCGCCCTTCGAAAGCGGGCGCGACCGGCGCGCCGCGAGGGCAGAGCAGGGAACGACAGCGGCGATGACGGTGACACAGGACGGTCCGCAGGCCATGGACGGGGCCGACGGGCTCTCGTACGGACCCGGCATCGACCCGGATCGCCTGGCCGTCTGCCTCAGTGTGCTCGAGGAACTCGACAAGCTGGAGGTCGACCACCCGGACGCCATCGCGGTGCGCCGGGCCACGGCCGGCGTCTACCGCACGGTCAAGCAGCGCCGCCGCCAGGAGCGGCGGGCCGCCAAGACCGCCCACGACAAGGCGGTCACGGAGGCCACGGCGACCGGTTCCGCCCAGCGCATCGACGACGAGACCGAGGGCCTGCTGCCGACGTCGACCACCGAGGAGGGCAGGATCGCGGGGATACTCCAGCGCCCGCGCTCCTGCTACACCTGCAAGACCCGGTACGTGGAAGTCGACTACTTCTACCACCAGCTCTGTCCGGACTGCGCCCGTCTGAACCGCGAGAAGCGCGACGCCCGCGCCGACCTCACCGGCAAGCGGGCCCTGCTCACCGGCGGCCGCGCCAAGATCGGCATGTACATCGCGCTCCGGCTGCTGCGCGACGGCGCGCACACCACGATCACCACGCGCTTCCCCAAGGACGCCATCCGCCGCTTCAAGGCCATGGACGACTCCGCGGACTGGATGCACCGCCTGGAGATCGTCGGCATCGATCTGCGCGACCCCGCGCAGGCCGTGGCCCTCGCGGAACAGGTCGCCGATGCGGGTCCGCTCGACATCCTCGTCAACAACGCGACGCAGACCGTGCGCCGCCTGCCCTCCGCGTACGCCGCGCTGGTCGAGGGCGAGAGCGCCCCGCTGCCCGCCGGCGAGCTGCCCGCCCACCACGTCATCGGCGCCTTCAACTCCGGCGCGGTCGACGGCATCGCGGCGCTGCCGCTCGGAACCAGCGGGCTCGACGCACAGAAGGTCGCCGACCTCGCCCTGGTCGCGGGCAACGCCAGTGTCGAACGGCACCTGGACGGCACGGCGATCGACGCGGGCGGTCTCGTGCCCGACGTGGTCGACTCCAACACCTGGGTGCAGACCATCGAGCAGATCTCGCCCGTGGAGCTGCTGGAGACCCAGCTGTGCAACTACACGGCGCCCTTCATCCTGATCAGCGCGTTGCGGCCGGCCATGGCCGAGGCCGCTGAGAAGGCGGAGAGCGGACGCGCGTACGTGGTCAACGTGTCCGCGATGGAGGGGGTCTTCGGGCGCGGGTACAAGGGTGCCGGACATCCGAACACCAACGCCGCGAAGGCCGCGATGAACATGGTGACGCGGACCAGCGCGCAGGAGATGTTCCAGACCGACGGCATTCTGATGACCTCGGTCGACACGGGCTGGATCACGGACGAGCGGCCGCACTACGACAAGCTGAGGCTCGCCGAGGCGGGGTTCCACGCGCCGCTCGACCTGGTCGACGGCGCGGCCCGGGTCTACGACCCGATCGTGCGGGGCGAGGCGGGAGAGGACCTGTACGGAGTCTTCCTGAAGGACTACGCGCCCGGTAAGTGGTAAGCGCGCTCCCCGGGGTGGTCATGCCGCCTGCCAGGAGCACGACTTGGGGCTCCAGGCAGGCAGGTCGCGACGCGGCCCGCCGGGCGTGAACCGCGCAGCCGTCAGGAAGGCCTCGTCGTCGACGTACGCCGTTCGAGTGATTCGCGAAACGCCCGTAATCCTACAAATCGGTGCGTAAACCGGAGTTGAACGCGGGATGACGCGCGATCGTTACCGGTTGTTTTCAGCCCCATCGAGCGGGGCCCTGCTCATTTGGTTAGTCTGATGCGGACGGACAGCAGCAGGGGTCCTACCCACACCCACGGTCCGTCATGGGACCAGCCGGTTCACCACGGCCTGCTCTCCCGTGAGTCGACCGGCGCCACCGCGTCCGAACTGCATTTGGCATAGAGGCCCGAGTGGGCGTCAGGCGCAGCAGGACCGGCGCGTACGTCCCGAGGGTGACCGACACATAAGGAGTGCGCGGTGACACCGGAGAAGACGAATCGCGATCAGCGCCCCAAGGAACGCGGCGAGCGCGCCGGCCGACAGGCCGACGAGCTCGGCAGCCTCGACGTGTGGGCCCGTTCGGCCCCGATCCGCCTCGCGGGCTACGAGGACGACCTCGCAGAGCCCCACATCCTGCCCAGCGTCGACTGACGGCGGGCGCACCCACCGCGACCTCCGAGCGCATGGCCGTGCCAGACTCACGGCCATGCTGATCAGGGAAGCAACGGCTGACGACTGGCCTCGCATCTGGCCGTTCTGGCACCGCATCGTCGCCGCGGGCGAGACCTACGCATGGGACCCGGGCACCTCCGAGGAGGAGGCCCGGGTCCTGTGGATGAACCCGGCGAAACGCGTCTACGTCGTCGAGGACGACAGCGGAGCCGTCGTCGCCTCCGCCTACCTCACCCCCAACTACGGCGGCCCCGCCGCCGGTATCGCCAACGCGGGCTTCATGGTCGACCCCGGCCAGGGCGGCCGGGGCCACGGCCGGGCCCTGGCCGAACACCTCCTGGCCGAAGCCCGGAACGCCGGTTTCCGGGGCATGGTCTTCAACGCCGTCGTCGAGACCAATCCCGCTGTGACACTGTGGACTTCCCTGGGCTTCACGATCCTCGGCACCGTCCCAGAGGCCCTGCACATCATGTACCGGGCGATATAGGGCAGAACCGCTCCCGAAGGAGAGCCTGGTCCGCCCGGGTGGCGCGCATGCCGCCCTCCGAAATGCCCCGCTCCAGCACTTGGCGCGGCTGCGAGAAGGACGCCTGGGCAAGCACCCCTGGGTGGTGCGCCGCGACGTTCCGGCGGAGTCCGTCAGGGCCGGGCGTACGGGCGGGTCATGATCTCCATGTTGTGGCCGTCCGGGTCCTCGAAGTAGGCGCCGCGACCGCCGAAGAGGTCGTTGACCCGGCCCGGGCGGGTGTGGTTCGGGTCGGCGTAGTAGGTGACCCCCAGCGCCTCCAGGCGGTCGACCATGCCGTCGAACCGTTCCTCGGGCACGAGGAACGCGTAATGCTGCGACTGGATCGGCTCGTCGGTCTTCTCGTAGTAGTCGAGGGTCACACCGTTGCCCAGGTCGACGGGCAGGAACGGGCCGAAGGGGGCGCCGACCTCCAGACCCAGGACGGCCGCGAGGAACTCCGCGGACAGCCGGCGGTCGGAGGCGTAGACGGCGGTGTGGTCGAGGCGGGCGACCGTGGTCGGGAGTTCGGGGGCCTGCGGGGTGCGGGACATGCGTGAGTTCGTCTCCGGGTCTAGGGATCCGTGTGGAAGCGCCGATGAGGGGCGCGGGGATGGGGACACGAAGACGGGAGGCGGGGCGCGTGCCCTCTCCGGCTCTCGGGCGGGCCCGGGCGGGGCGATCCCCGCCGCGCTCACTCCGAGGCCGGGCGCCTCACTCGTGCATGGCCTACGGCCGACCCGGCAGTCACCCGGCCGACCTTAGTCCATCGGCGCCGTACGCTGCCACGGGTTTCGCTCCTCCAGCTGCCCGGCCAGAGCCAGCAGTTGGGACTCCGTGCCGGGGCGGCTCACCAGCTGCACGGCGCACGGGGCGCCCGAGGGGAGGCTGCCGCAGGGGACGGACATGGCGGGCCAGCCGGTCAGGTTCCACGGGGGCGTCAGGGGCGAGTAGTTCGTGTTCGCCAGCACGTTGCTCAGCCAGCCCCGCTCGTGCCAGGGCCCGGCCTTCGGGGAGCGGCGGGCGAGCGCGGGCGTCAGCAGCACGTCGTGCTCGGCGAAGAACGGCTCCAGCCGGCGGCGCAGCCGCTCGCGGGCCGACCCGGAGCTCACGGTGCGCAGGAAGGGCCGGCCGAGCCGGGCGTGGACGCGGGTGCGGCGCGTCAGCAGCCGGGGGTCGAGCGGCAGGGCGTCCGCGGCGGTGCCGGCCGTCCAGTGCGCCAGGGAGGTCGTGGCGAGCGACATCGGGTAGGGCGGGTCGGCACGCCGGACCTGATGGCCCGCCCTCATCAGCAACCCCGCCGCGTCCCGGGCGGCCGCCGCGTACGGACGGCTGACGGTGACGCCGGCCAGGGGACTGCGCAGCGACACGGCGACCCTGAGGACGCCGGGCTCGGGTGCGGGGCCGGGTTCGGTGCCGGCCAGGACCGAGAACATCAGGCGGGCGTCCTCGACGGTCGTGGCGAGCGGCCCGTTCTCCGCCATGCCGAACCAGGTGCTGTCCCCTTCGCCGGTGGGGATCACCCCCTGGCCCGGCTTGATGGTCACCAGGCCGCAGTTGGCGGCCGGTATGCGCAGGGAGCCCATCCCGTCGTTGCCGAGGGCGAGCGGCACCATCCCGGCGGACACGGCCGCCGCACTGCCGCCCGACGAACCGCCCGCCGAACGCGTGAGGTCCCAGGGGTTGCGGGCGATGCCCAGCACACCGTCCGTCGTGCCGAAGACGCACAGCTCGGGGACGTTCGTGACCCCCACGACCACCGCGCCCGCCGCCCGCAGCCGGGCCACCGTCACATGGTCGCGCGCGGCCGGTGTGTCCGGTGTGGCGGCCGAGCCGATCCGCCGGGACTCGCCGCGCACGGCGAGGTTGTCCTTGACGGCCACGGGCACCCCGGCCAGGGGCAGTTCGGCGAAGTCGCCGCGCGCGGCCACCTCGTCGGCCTCGGCCAGGGCCGCCTCGGCGCGCACCGCACGGAAGGCGCCGACCCGGCCGTCCAGCCGCTCGATCCGGGCGAGGTGCTCGGTGACCACCTCCCGGGGCGTGACCCGCTTGTCGCGTACGGCGGCGGCTATCTCGGCGGCGGTACGGCCGGCCCAGGTGGTCACAGCGGCTCCTCGGAGGGGAGAGGGCGGACTTACTGACGAGTACGTTGGGAGAACTGTGCACCCGGCGGGGACCGCGCGTCGAGGCCGCCGATCGTGCCGGGGCGGCCGGTGCCGTCGGCGAGGGGCCTGCCGCGGCCGGTTCAGCGCAGGTGGCGTGCGAGGAAGGCCTCGGTGACGTCCATCGAGGCGGCCCACTTCGGCCCGAACGTGTGCCCCTCGCCGGAGACGGTGCGCAGTTCGACGTCCTTGCCCGCCTTCCGGAACGTGGCGGCGGCCTCGCGCGACCAGGCCAGGGGGCAGGTGCCGTCCGCGGTGCCGTGCTGGATCAGCAGGGGCTCTGTCATGCGGCCGGCGTGGGTGAGGGGCGAGACGCCCCGCCAGAACGCCGGGTTGTCCGCGGGCGTGCCGTGCCTGTCCTCGATCTCGACGACGACGGGGTCGCCGTCGGGCCGCTGGAAGTGGTCGATGTTCTCCTCCGGCCGCGCGCTGACCGGGGCGTACGCCACCGCCGCGTCGAACAGGCCCGGCGCCACGACCAGCGTGTTGTACACGACTCCGCCGCCCATGGAGCGCCCGAACAGCCCGATGCGTTCGCCGTCGATGTCCGGGCGCCCGGAGTCGCGCAGGGCCAGGGCGGCGCCGATGACGTCCTCGGTGTAGCCGAGGCGCAGGTTCACGTCGTTGTCCGGGTCCTTGTCGGAGCGGGCGTGATTGCGGTAGTCGGTGTGCAGGACGGCGTATCCGCGGCGGGCCAGGCGGTCCTGCTCGCGCGGCATGCCCTGGCCGCTGACGTAGACACCGGGGTCGATGTAGCCGTGAGCCAGCACCACCGCCGGGAACGGCCCCTCGCCCTCGGGGATGTTCATGATCCCCGAGATCGTCATGCCGTTCGCCTCGTACGTGACGGCGTAGCGGGTGTAGGCGTCCGTGCGGTCGAGTACCGCGCCGAGGCGCAGGCCGGAGCCGGTGTGCTCGCGCTGCATCAGGGCCTGGAGGGAGACGGGGTCGGCCGTGGTGGGGGAGGGCGCGGTCCGCGGGCTCTCAACGGTGGCCCGGGCCGGTGAAGGAGCCGCCTCGGACACGCCGTCGCCCGCACCGCCGGTACAGCCCAGCGCGACGGCCAGCAGCAGCCCGGCGGCCGCGCGGGCGGAGCCCCGAAGCCGCATACCGTCCAGTGTGACCCCCCTCGGCGCCGCAGGACAGGACCTGCCGCCCCCGGGGCTCAGTGCTTATGGCGCAGGTCACATGCGTCCATGTCACATCGGGAGGGGGCCGCCGCCTCATAGGGGTGTACGGCACCGACAACGGCTGAGGAGCTCACCATGAGCGCACGACTGGACGTCTTCGCGATCCCGAGCGCGAGCAGGATCGTCAAGCAGTTCCACTCCCTGGGACGGCTGGTGGTGGAGTCGCCGCTGCCGGCCACCACCCGGGAACTGGTCTCGCTCCGCACGAGCCAGATCAACGGATGCGCGGTCTGCATCGACATGCACACCAAGGAAGCCACCGCCGCCGGGGAGAGTTCCGTACGTCTCCATCTTGTCGCGGCGTGGCGGGAGGCGACGGTCTTCACCGAGGCCGAGCGGGCCGCGCTGGAACTGGCCGAGCAGGGCACGCGGATCGCCGACGGCGCGGGCGGCGTGCCGGACGCGGTGTGGCGGCGAGCCGCCGAGCACTACGACCAGGAACAGCTCATGGCACTGGTGACCCTGATCAGCTTCATGAACACGGCGAACCGGCTGAACGTCATGCTCGAGCAGCCGGCGGGCGATTACCGGCCCGGCCAGTTCGCGTAGCCGAAGAGCGCCGGGGCCGGGTCACGGCCGCCGACCCGGCCCCGCCAGCCGGGTCGGCGGCAGGTACTCCCGTACGTACGTCCGCTCCCAGCACGCGCCCGTCTCCCGCAGTTCGCGCCACGAGGTGAAGCGGTAGCGGAACAGGCGGGCGCGCACGTACCGGGGGGGCTCGTCCGGCGGGAACGGGGAGCGGCGCAGCAGCTTCAGGGTGTCCCGGTCGTTCTCCAGCAGCCGTTCCACCAGCGCCCCGAACCAGGAGTCCGCGTAGCCGGGGGAGAGGGCCGCGAACCACATCAGCCAGTCGAGCCGCAGATGGTAGGGCGCGAACTGGCGCGGCCAGCGCCGAGGATCGCCCGGCTTGCCCTTGAACTCGTACTCCCGCCACCCCGAGTCCGCGTGCGGCGCGTCGTCCGCGGTGCCCTCCACCACCACCTCGTACCGCACCCGGCTCACACTGCCGAACGCCCCGTAGGTGTTGACCAGATGGAGCGGGTCGAAGGAGCGGTTCATGACCTGGCGGCGGGAGAGCATGTTGCGCACCGGCCGGTATCCCAGGGCGAGCAGCAGCGCCGACACCGCGAGCACCACGACGACGTACCACAGCGGGGCGTCGGGCACCTGCGGCGGATCGGCCGGGAACCGCACCGCCGCCAGCGCCAGCACGATCGTGATCCAGTTCAGCCAGGAGAAATTGCCCGACAGCACCAGCCACAGCTGGGTGACGATCATCAGTGACGCGGCGGCCGTCGCGACCGGCTGCGGGGTGAACAGCAGGAACGGCACCACGAGCTGGGTGACGTGGTTCGCCGCCACCTCGACGCGGTGCACGGGCTTGGGCAGACGATGGAAGAACCAGCTGAGCGGGCCCGGCATCGGCTGGGTCTCGTGGTGGTGGTCCAGGCAGGTGAGCTTGCGCCAGCAGGCGTCGCCGCGCATCTTGATCAGCCCCGCGCCGAACTCCACCCGGAACAGGATCCACCGCAGCAGGAACAGCACGACGACCGGCGGCGCCACCTCGTCGTTGCCGAGGAACACCGCGAGGAACCCGACCTCCAGCAGCAGCGACTCCCAGCCGAACGCGTACCAGGTCTGTCCGACGTTGACGATCGACAGGTACAGCGCCCACGGCACCAGCCACAGCACCATGCCGGCCCACAGTGGCAGCAGGGAGTCCAGCCCGGCCAGCAGCGCCGCCGACACCGCGCAGCCCGTCCAGGCGCACACCGCGAAGAAGCGGTCCGAGTAGTGCCACTGGAACAGGCTCGGCGCGCGCCGGAACGGCACCCGTTCGACGAACCGCGGCACCGGCAGCATGCCGCGCCGGCCGATCAGCGCGCGGAACTGGAGCGCCGCCGTCAGGAAGGCGACCAGATACACGGCCGCCAGGGCCCGCTGGAAGACCAGCCGGGTCAGCCAGTAGTCGGATGCGGCGAACCATTCCACGGCCGTGGGGCCCTCCTTCCCGTACGGCGCGGGGCCGGGCCGTCACGCTCGGTGTCCCGTCGCTCCGGTTGCGTGACCGCAGTGGCCGAAGCAAACAATAGTGCCGGGCCCGACGTCGTACCGGACACCCCGGATCCGCCCGTCGAAACCGGGCTGATGTCCGGCGGCCTGGCCGCCGAGCGCATCCCCGGCGGCCCCTCGGGTGTCTCCAGTGACCGAGGGCCGATCCGGCACAGCGGCCCGTACACTCGGCACATCCGGTCGAAGAATCGGACGAACCCTGGCAAGGTGGGCCCATGGCTGATCGGGGAGCGAGCGCCCTGTCCCTCCCGGACGACTGGCCCGCCCACCCGGATCCGATCCTCGCGCTCAACCGGATGGGCAGCTTCGACTGGGATCTGGACACCGGCCTGATGCAGATGGACGCCCAGGCCCACGAGGTCTTCGACGTGCGCTCCGACGAGTACGACGACCACCCCGAGACCCTCGCCAAGCGCGTGCCCCCCGACGAGTCCCGGCGCCTGGACACAGCGGTCTCGCAGGCGCTCAAGGACGGCAGCGAGAACTACGGCGCCTACTTCCGCATCCGCCGCCGCGACGGCACCCTGCGCTGGACCCACACCCAGGGCTACATCCGGCGCGACGACACCGGCCGCCCCCGCCGCATCATCGGCATCATCCGGGACGCCACCCAGGAGCTCGGCGAGATCGACGCCCGCCGCGACCAGGCCGCCAAGGACGAGGCCCGCCGGCAGCAGACCAGTGTCGTCGAGCTCACCACGGCCGCCCTCGCCCACGCCCGCACCGTCCAGGACGTCATCGACGTCCTCAAGGACACCCATGGCCTGGTCCACCTGGGCGCCACCAGTCTCGTCATGGGCCTGGTCGAGGCCGGCCGCATCCGCCTGGTCGCCGAGGGCCCCTCCGACAGCTTCGTCCCCGGCACCCGCGTCACCCGGATCGACGAGCCCTATCCGATGAGCGAGGCCGTCCGCACCCTCGGCCCGTGCTTCATCGAGTCGCCGGAGGAGTTCGCCGAGCGCTATCCGATCCTGTGGCCGCACATCACCGGCCTCGACATCACCTCGGCCGCCTACCTGCCGCTGATCGTCCAGGCCCGGCCGATCGGCGTCATGGGCCTGCTCTACAGCGACCGGTACGGCTTCACGTCCGAGGAGCGCAACATCCTCGTCGCCCTCGGCAGCAGCATCGCGCAGAGCATGCAGCGGGCCATGTTCTACGAACAGGAGATGGACCTCGCGCAGGGCCTCCAGCAGGCCATGCTGCCCCGGACCATCCCGAGCGTGCCCGGCGCCGACGTCGCCGTGCGCTACCGCGCCGCCACCATCGGCGGCTCCGTCGGCCGGGACATCGGCGGCGACTGGTACGACCTGATCCCGCTGCCCGGCGGCCGGGTCGGCGCCGTCATCGGCGACGTCCAGGGCCACGACACGCACGCGGCCGCCGTCATGGGCCAGTTGCGCATCGTGCTGCGCGCCTACGCCGCCGAGGGACACCCCCCGGCCACCGTCATGGCCCGGGCCTCCGTCTTCCTGCACGAACTCGACACCGACCGTTCCGCGACCTGCCTCTACGCGCAGGCCGACCTGTCCACCGGCGTGCTCCAGGTGGTCCGGGCCGGCCACATCGATCCGCTGGTGCGCCACCCCGACGGCTCCTGCCGCCGCGTCACCGTCCCCGGCGGGCTGCCGCTCGGCCTGTCCGCCGAGTTCGGCCGCCTCGACTACCCCGTGACCAGCATGGAGCTCGACCCCGGCGACACCCTGCTGCTGTGCACCGACGGCCTGGTGGAGCAGCCCGGCGCCGACCTCGACGACGGTATGCGCACCCTGAGCGCGCTCGTCGCCACCGGCCCCGACGACGTACGGGACCTCGCCGAGCGGCTCATCGACGTGGCCGCCGAGCGCGGCGGCGACGACGACGTGGCGTTGCTCCTGCTGCGCCGGCGCGGACCCGAGGGCCCGCAGTCCGGCCGCCGGCTGCAAAGACGCGTGGCCCCCGGCGACCCCGGGGCCCTCGCCGGGACCCGGCACATGATCCGCACCGCGGTCGCCGCCTGGGGAGCGGGCGAGCGCGCCGACGAGATCGAACTGGTCGCCGACGAGCTGATCACCAACGCCCTGATGCACACCGAGGGCTCCGCGGTCGTCACCCTGCGGGCCTTCACCGGCTCCGAGCGCCGGCTGCGCGTCGAGGTCGAGGACTCCTCGAGCGCCCTGCCGCGCCGCCGCGAGGCGGGCGACTCGGGCGTCTCCGGGCGGGGCCTGCTCCTGGTCGAGTTGCTCACCGACGTCTGGGGCGTGGAGGCCCGGGGCGGCGGCAAGGCCGTGTGGTGCGAGTTCGTGGTGCCCGGCCGGGACTGACCCCGCGTGGCACTCTGGACCTATGCCGGAACTCCCCGAGGTAGAGGCGCTCAAGGACTTCCTGACCGAGCATCTCGTCGGCCACGAGATCGTCCGGGTGCTGCCCGTCGCGATCAGCGTGCTGAAGACGTACGACCCTCCCCTGTCGGCGCTGGAGGGCCACGAGGTCACTGCCGTACGCCGGTACGGCAAGTTCCTCGACCTCGCGACCGCGGACGGCCTGCACCTCGTGACGCACCTGGCCCGCGCGGGCTGGCTGCACTGGAAGGACCGCCTCCCCGACGGCCCGCCCCGCCCCGGCAAGGGCCCCCTCGCCCTGCGCGTGGCCCTGGAGACCGGCGCCGGCTTCGACCTGACCGAGGCCGGCACCCAGAAGCGGCTCGCGGTGTATGTCGTGGGCGACCCGCAGGAGGTCGAGGGCGTGGCCCGGCTCGGCCCGGACCCGCTCGCCGACGACTTCGACGAGCGGCGCCTCGCGGAGCTCCTGGCCGGTGAACGGCGGCAGCTCAAGGGCGCGTTGCGCGACCAGAGCCTGATCGCGGGCGTGGGCAACGCCTACAGCGACGAGATCCTGCACGTGGCGAGGATGTCGCCGTTCAAACTGGCGGCATCTCTGAGCGAGGAGGAGACCGGGCGGCTGTACGCGGCCCTGCGCGACACGCTCACCGGGGCGGTCGAGCGTTCCCGGGGCGTGGCGGCGGGACGGCTCAAGGCCGAGAAGAAGAGCGGACTGCGCGTCCACGGCCGCACGGGTGAGCCCTGCCCGGTGTGCGGCGACACCATTCGTGAGGTGTCCTTCAGCGACTCCTCGCTCCAGTACTGCCCGACCTGCCAGACGGGCGGCAAGCCGCTGGCGGACCGCAGGATGTCCCGGCTGCTGAAGTGACCCGGCCGGGTCCCGGCTACCGGGACGGCGGTGACCACTCGAACATCAGGATGGTCGCGTCGTCCCGCAGCCGGCTCGTCGGCGAGTCCAGGATGGAGTGGATGAGCCGTCGCAGCGTCTCGGACGGCAGCTCGCCCGCGGCCGTCGCCCCGATGATGTACTCGGCGAACTGTTCGAGCCCGAACTCCGCGCCGTCGACGGCCCTGGCCTCCGTGACCCCGTCGGTGTACATCAGCACCCGGTCGCCGGGCTTCAGCACGATCTCGTGTGTCTCGCGCCGCCGCTCGGTCAGCAGGGACGGCATCCCCATCGGCGGGCTCGCCTCGCGCCGCATGGCGTCGACCAGCGGCCGCCGGTCGCGGATGAGCAGCGGGGTGGGGTGCCCGCAGTTCACCCACCGCAGCATCCCCGACGCCAGGTCCAGCTGGGCGAGAACACCCGTGCAGAACTGGTCCGGGAGCCACTGCGACAGCGCGTCGTCGACGCTCTCCACCAGCTCGGGCAGGTCCGCCCCGGTGCGCCGGGCGTTGCGGCACGCGGCCAGGGACACCGCCGTGGTGAGCCCGGACGCCAGGTTGTGCCCCATGGCGTCGAGCACCGCGACGTGCAGCGTCGTCTCCGTCAGCGAGTGGTCGAAGGCGTCGCCGCCGAGTTCGTAGGCCGGCTCCAGCACGGCCGTCGACACGACGTGTGAGGTGCCGATCGTCCGGGGCGGGAGGAAGGCCCGCAGCATCTCGGCGGGCAGACGCATCGGCCGGGTGCGCAGACGCCGTACGAAGGAGTCCTGGTAGGCCCGCGCCGACGTGATCATCATGGCGAGCAGCGTGGCCAGGGCGCGGGCGCGGCGCAGGACATCGGGTGTCAGGGCGGGGGAGTCGACCGCGAGGACGCCCAGGCGTTCCGCGCCGTCCACGAGCGGGAGCCAGGCCGTCATGCCAACCTTCTCCTCGGACACCGCCACGCGCAGGGACTGGGTGCGGTAGGTCCAGCCCGCGAGTGAGTTGTCGATGAGCAGGGGAGGGACCACGTCGGTGAGCGGCACCAGCCGGCGCTGCTGGATGTCGGAGAGGTAGACCACGGAGCTCTGCAGGCCGAGGGCCTTGGTGCAGCGGGCCGCCGCGGTGGGCAGGTCCAGGGTCGCGTTCTCCGGGTCGGCCAGGAAGTCCTCCAGGCGGCCGTCCCCGGTCTCTGCCGTCACCTCGTCTCCCCTCGCCGGGACCGCCGGCACCCGGCGATCACCCGGGTGCGTCGTCCAGCAGTCTCAGACCGGGGCACGCCCGGCGCCCGGCGACACGGGGCGGACGGACGGTCAGCTCGGCTGGATCCTCCACAGGACCTCGCCGGCGGCCGAGCGGATCTCGTAGCGGGCGATGTCCTCCGGATGCATGGAGGAGCTGGCCATCATCGTGTTGGGGCGCTCGTCGTGCCCGGGCCCGTGCCAGCTGGTGGCGGTCTCCTCGGCGCCGTCGTGGCCGATGATCACCAGGTGGCAGGCGCGCGGGCCCGAGCCGTCCCTGACCTTCAGCTCGACCTGGCTGCCCGAGGCCTCGTCCTCCGTCGTGACCTGCGCCCACACTCCCGTCCGTGTGTCGGTCGCCGCAACGGTCCGGGGCTGCTCCTCGGCACTGCCCTCCGCCATCATCGCGATGCCGGGGACCGACGCCGCGAAGACGACCGAGGCGGCAAGTGCGAACAGCAGACGCCTGCGTCCGGCCCGCCGCCGGGTCGCCACCTCGGCCAGCAGCCCGTCCAGCATGCGCGGCCCGGGCTGGGCCAGCGGGTGCACGAACCGTGGCGTCGACCGCCGGTACAGCATCAACTGCCGTGTGGTCGCGCCGAATTCCGTCACCTCTGCAGCGCACCGAGGGCACTCCATGAGGTGGTCCTCGAAGCGGAAGGCCTCCGCCTCGTCCAGCACGCCGAGCGCGTAGGCCGCGACGTCGCGATGCCTCTCCAGGGACCTCATGCCGAATCCTCGTGCCGTTGGGTGCGGGTGGGGTTACTCCTTGCTCCCACCGGTACGGACCAGGCAGCGGAATCACTCAAGCCGGTGACACAATCGCAACCAAAGGATTCGGAGCCCTCCGGCCCGCGGATTGGTCCGGGGCCGCAGAAGTCTAAAAAAGATGGATCGCGAGGTGTCCCAGCGGCAGTCCGAGCTGCCAGGCGGGCGTCCAGACCTTCGGTCCCTCGTCCTCCCCGGCCACCGGCGCGCCTCCCGGCACCGCGTTCAGATCGGGCGCGAGCAGCTCCGTCTCCTGCAGCCAGCGCCAGGCCTCCTCGGCGAGGCCGAGGTCCGGCGCGGGCCGGCCCGACGCCGCGGCGCCGGTGGCGAGCTCGGCCAGCCGCTCGCGCACCCACTCCTGCCACGGCTGGTCGTAGGCGGTCAGCGACAGCCACGTCTCGAGCTGCGTGACGACCCGGATGCCGGAGAGCTCCCCGTCGGTGTCGGACAGGAAGATGGTCAGCGCCAGGGCATCCCGCCCGGCGCGGAACTCGAAGGACGTCGGCGGCATCAGATCGCCGGTCCGCAGCAGCTCGTCGGCGATGTATTCGGCGTACAACCACGCCATGGGGACGGTCAGTTCACCGTCGGCACCGTCCGTGCCCCCCTGCTCTTCGTCCAGCATCCCTTCCTGCCTTCCTCCGGTACGTGCGCGTCGCCCGACACCGGGCCCCGGGAGCGCTGACGGCCCCCTCCGGAACACGGATGAGAACACCCGATTACTCAACCGGGGTCATCGGCAAGGCGCTTTACGGAGGCTTGACCCACCCATCGGTTTCATCGCAGGTCGGCGGCGTATCCCGGTAGCACCCTGCGCAGGGCGCGCAGCGCGTAGTACGCGCGGGACTTCACGGTACCGGGCGGGATCCCGAGGGTTGCCGCTGCTTCCGCCACACTCGCCCCCTGGAAGTACACGAGCACCAGGACTTCACGGTGCTGCGGAGTGAGTGTCTTCACAGCCTCGCGGACGTCGAGCATCGCGGCTGCCCGCTCGGCGTGGTCGGAGATGACCGGCGCGTTCTCCAGCACCGCGTCGCCGACCTCGGGCGGACGGGCCTGGCGGGCCCGCCGGGCGTCGATCGCGAGCCGGCGCGCGACGGTCATCAGCCAGGGCCGCACGGAGTCGAAGTCGTCGGCGCGCAGGGCCTCGGGGTGTTGCCAGGCACGCACCAGCGTCTCCTGGACGAGGTCCTCCGCACGCTGCCGGTCGCCGTCGCAGAGCCGCAGCAGCAGCGCGAAGAGGGGCCGGCCGTGCTCGCGCTGCAGTGCGGCGAGCTCGTGCTCGGCGGTCGTTCCGTTCGTGAGAGTGGATCCGGCCGTCATGGCCGTATGGCACCGCAGCGCGCGGCCCCGGCACAGGGCACGTACCCGGCTGTGCGACGGACGGTCGATCGCGTCGACGAACGGTTCGACGAACGGTCGGGCACCCGGCCATGCGGGTGGCCGACGGGCTGATGAGCGTGTCGGGGACGCGTGGGACGCCAGGAGCCTTCTTTCCTGATGGTGCGTAAATATGACCACAACGCCCACAGTGGGGTGAATGCATGCTCGCGCGCAGTCGACAGATCGCCCTGGCCCTGACCGTCGTCCTCGCCGCAGGCGCCGCCTGCCAGGCCCGCGACCACGACAAGCCCGACCGCGGACGCCCGGCACCGGCCGCCGGGCCCCGCGGCTTCACACTCGTCGCCTCCGGTGACGTCCTCCCGCACAGCACGATCATCGACCGGGCCCGCTTCGACGCAGGCGGCACCGGCTACGACTTCCGGCCGATGCTCTCCGGGATCCGCTCCGTCGTTTCACGCGCCGACGTGGCCCTGTGCCACATGGAGACCGTCTACGGCGCGAACGGCGTCTACACCGGCTACCCCACCTTCAAGTCCCCGCCCGAGGTGGCCCGCGCCCTCGCCGCCACCGGCTACGACGGCTGCTCCACCGCCTCCAACCACAGCCTCGACGACGGAGCCGACGGAATCCGCCGCACCCTCGACGCCCTCGACCGCGCGGGCGTACGGCACGCCGGCTCCGCACGCACCGAGGAGGAGGCACGCACCACGACCGTCCTCCGAGCGGGCCCGGCCGAGGTCGCCCACCTCGCCTACACCTATGACACCAACGGCATCGCATTCCCCGACGGGCAGCCCTGGGCCGTCAACCTCACCGACGAGAACAGGATCGTCGAGGACGCCCGGGCCGCACGCCGGGCGGGCGCCGACGTGGTCGTGGTCTCCCTGCACTGGGGCACCGAGTGGCTGGACGCCCCCGACGACCGGCAGCAGACCCTGGCCCGGAACCTCACCGCCGCGCGCACCGGCGGCCGCCCCGACATCGATCTGATCCTCGGCACCCACGCGCACGTCCCGCAGGCCTACGAGAGGGTCAACGGCACCTGGGTGATCTACGGCATGGGCGATCAGATCGCCGGCGAGATGACCAACTACGAGGGCGTCAAGGACCCGCGCGGCAACCAGTCCACCCTCGGCCGCTTCACCTTCGCCCCGCCGGCCCGGCCGGGAGAGCGCTGGCAGGTGACCAAGGCGGAGTTCGTCCCGCAGCTCTTCGACGTCGACGCCGGCCGGGTCGTGAACCTCAACCGGGCGCTCACCCAGGGCGCCGACGTCCGGGCCGTCCGCGACCGCATCCGCGACGTGGTGCTCAGCCGCGGCGCGGCTGAGGACGGACTGGTGATGGGGGAGTAGCGGCCCCCGCGACCCGGGTGCCGTACGGCCTACGGCACCACCGTCACCGGCCACCGCCCCGCCTTCACCAGGCGTACCGCCACCGAGCCGACGATGCGGTGGCCCGCCTGTTCCGAGGCGCCCACGACGACCGCGTCCGCCTTGAGTTCGTCGGCCGCCGCCACCAGGCCGTTGTACGGGTCGCCGCGGAAGGTGTGGAACTCCCAGCGGACCTCGAATATCCCCTTGAGCCGCTCGGCCGAGTCCCGGATCTGCGCCACCAGGTCCTCGGCGATCTCGTCCGTCGTCTCCGCCACCGGCACCCCCAGCGCCGTACCGGCCGCCAGCACCGGCTGCACGTACACCACGGCGAGCAGCGCGTGCTGGCGCCGGGCCAGGCCGGCGGCGTAGGCCGCGGCCCGCAGGGAGGAGTCGGAGCCGTCGACCCCCGCCACGATCACCTTCGGCCCGTCCGTGCCCCGTTCGAACCGGGGGGAGTGCTGTTCCGTCACGCCGCGAGGCTATCGGAACGACCAGCTCCGGCCGCCGGGCGGGACGGGGTCCGGCGGACGGCACCCGGGGCCGGTGAGCCGGCAGACGCCGCGCCGGACCCAGGGCCTCGGTCCGGTTTCCTGTGGCGCGCGGGGCGGGAGCGCTCGACGGGCGAGGTGGCGCAGGTGTTTCTAGAGTCGAAGGCATGAGTGTCATCGCGGACACCGGGACGGCCGAGGACATCTCCGGCGCCATACGGCCGCCCCGCCGGGCGCATGGTTTCCTGAGCCGGGTACCCGAGGGCTTCGCGGTCTTCTTCGCCGCCCTCGGTTTCCTCTGCGCCCTGCTGGCGCTGATCCCCCCGCTGCGCACGGCGCTGCGTCCCCTCGTCCACTTCCTGGACCTCCTGCTCGTCCCGGTCAGCGCCAACCTCGCCTACGCGGTCTTCCTCTTCCTGCTCGCCGCCGCGACCGGCGCCCGCAAGAAGATCGCCTGGTGGCTGGTCGTCGTCTACCTCGGCCTGCTGGTCCTGACCGACATCCTCGGCATGGCCGTGGGCGAGTTCGCCGAGTCGGTCCCCTCCTTCGTGGTGTGCGGCCTCGCCCTGATCCTGCTGGTCTACGCCCGCAAGGAGTTCTACGCCGCCTCCCGCCGCGCCGCGGTACGACGCGCCCTGGTCGTCCTGGTGGCCGGACTGGTCGTCGCGATCCTGGTCGGCTGGGCCCTGGTCAAGGCCTTCCCGGGCAGCCTGCCCAGCGGAGAGCGCCTGGCCTGGGCCGCGAACCGGGTCTGCGGCGGTCTCGTCCCCGCCGGCAGCTTCGACGGCCGGCCCCCGCACGCCCTGTACTTCCTGCTCGGCCTGTTCGGCGCGCTGGCCCTGCTGAACGCCGCCGCCACCCTGTTCCGCTCCCAGCGCCTCGAAGCCGCCCTGCACGACGACGAGGAGGCCCGCATCCGGGCCCTCCTCGGCCGTTACGGCGACCAGGACTCGCTCGGCTACTTCGCCACCCGCCGCGACAAGGCCGCCGTCTTCTCACCCAGCGGCAAGGCCGCCGTCACCTACCGCGTCGAGGCCGGGGTGTGCCTGGCCAGCGGCGACCCGGTGGGCGACCGGGAGGCCTGGCCGCACGCGATCGCCGCCTGGCAGGACGTGGCCCGCCGCTACGCCTGGGTCCCGGCCGTGATGGGCGCCTCCGAGGAGGGCGCCCGGGCCTACGTCCGTGCCGGGCTCGGCGCGCTCCAGCTCGGCGACGAGGCCATCCTGCACGTCCTCGACTTCGACCTGGACGGCCGCGACATGCGCGTCACCCGCCAGGCCGTCAACCGGGTCCGCCGCACCGGCGTCACCTGCCGCGTCCGCCGCCACTCCACTCTCTCCGAGGAGGAGATGCGCCAGCTCGTCGAGCGTGCCGACGCCTGGCGCGACACCGAGACCGAACGAGGCTTCTCCATGGCCCTGGACCGCCTCGGCGACCCCGCCGACGGCGACTGCCTCCTCGCCGAGGCCCTCGACCGGGAGGGCCGGCTCCTCGCCATCCAGTCGTTCGTGCCCTGGGGCAAGGACGGCGTCTCCCTGGACCTGATGCGCCGTGACCGCACCGCCCCCAATGGCGTCATGGAGTTCATGGTCGCCGAACTGTGCGCCGTCGCCCCGAAACTGGGCGTGCGCAAGGTCTCGCTGAACTTCGCCGTGTTCCGCTCCGTGTTCGAGGAGGGCGCCCGCATCGGCGCTGGACCGGTCCTGCGCCTCTGGCGTCGCATGCTGCTGTTCTTCTCCAAGTGGTGGCAGCTGGAGGCCCTGTACCGCTCCAACGCCAAGTACCACCCCGAGTGGTACCCCCGCTTCCTCTGCTATGCGGAAGCCGCCTCCCTCGCCCGGGTCGGACTCGCCTCCGGCATCGCCGAGGGCTTCGTCTCCGTACCGTCGATGCGCACGTTGTGGGGCAAGGGAAAGGGGCACCCGAAGGGCGGGCAGCGGCCCGCCACCACGGAGGGGCTGCCGTCGTTGGCGGCGCTCGGCCTCGCCGGAGGGGACGGGACCGAGCCCGCCGACCCCCTCTCCGGCCTGTCCGACCAGGTCCGCGTCCGGCACCGCAAGCTCGACCGGCTGCGCGCCGACGGCACCGACCCCTACCCGGTGGGCATCCCGGCCCGCACCCACACCCTCGCCGAGGTCCCGAGGGGCGAGGAGGTCACCGTCGCCGGCCGGATCATGCTGGTCCGCGACTTCGGAGGCATCGTCTTCGTCGTCCTGCGGGACTGGTCCGGCGACCACCAACTCGCCCTGACACGCGACCGCTCCGGCCCCGCCCTGGACCGCTTCACCGCCGACACCGACATCGGTGACCTCGTCACCGTCACCGGCCGGGCGGGCGTCAGCGACAAGGGCGAGCCGACCGTCTTCGTCACCTCCTGGCAGCTCACCGGCAAGTGCCTGCGCCCGCTGCCCGACAAGCGCCGCGGCCTGGCCGACCCCGAGGCCAAGGTCCGCATGCGCTACCTCGACCTGGCCGCCAGCCCCGCCGCCCGCGACGTGGTCCGCGCCCGCTCCACCGCCGTCCAGGCCGTGCGCCAGGGCCTGCTGGCACGCGGCTACCTGGAGGTCGAGACGCCGGTGCTCCAGCAGATCCACGGCGGCGCCAACGCCCGGCCCTTCACCACCCACATCAACGCCTACGACCTCGACCTCTACCTGAGGATCGCCCCCGAGCTGTACCTCAAGCGGTTGTGCGTGGGCGGAGTGGAGAAGGTCTTCGAGATGGGCCGCACCTTCCGCAACGAGGGCACGGACTACAAGCACAACCCCGAGTTCACCATCCTGGAGGCCTACCAGGCGTACGCCGACTACGACGTGATGCTCGACCTCGTCCGCGAACTGATCCAGGGCGCCGCCACCGCCGCGTTCGGCAAGCCCGTCGCCCGCAAGGACGGCGAGGAGTACGACATCTCCGGGCAGTGGCCCGTCAAGACCGTCTACGGCGCCATCAGCGAGGCCCTCGGGGAGGAGATCCACCCCGGCACCGAACTGCCGGAGCTGATCCGGCTCTGCGACCGCGCCGGCGTGCCGTACACCCCCGACGACGGCCACGGCGACGTCGTCCTGGAGATGTACGAGCGGCTCGTCGAGGAGAAGACCGAGCTGCCCACCTTCTACAAGGACTTCCCGACCGAGGTCTCCCCGCTGACCCGGCAGCACCGCACCGACCCGCGTCTCGCCGAACGCTGGGACCTCGTCGCCTTCGGCACCGAACTGGGCACCGCCTACTCGGAACTCACCGACCCCGTCGAGCAGCGCCGCCGCCTCACCGCCCAGTCCCTGCTCGCCGCCGGAGGTGACCCCGAGGCGATGGAACTCGACGAGGACTTCCTCGACGCGCTCGAATACGCCATGCCCCCCACCGGCGGACTCGGTATCGGCGTCGACCGGCTGGTCATGTTCCTCACCGGCCTCACCATCCGCGAGACCCTGCCCTTCCCCCTGGTGCGCCGCCGCTGATCCATTTGCGTGCGCCGAACGGGTGAATGCGTGCCGCCGCACCGGTGTTGCTCGCGTGCGTCGGCCGTCCGCCGGGCGACTGATGAGTCATGAAGAAGGATCAGTTGCTCACCCGGCGCCGGGCGTTGATCGCGGGCGCCGGAGCCGTGGGAGCGGCCGCGACCGCCGGAGTGGTCACGGCGGTCACCGGGGACGGACCCGCCCCCTCCACCCCCGCCGCGGGCCCCCAGGCCCGGCGCCCCGTCACGTCATCCGCCTACCGGCTGGAGCCCCTGACCGGCTATGGCCCGCCGCGCGCCGCACCCCGCCGGACCCTGGTACGCCGTGAGGCGCCACTGCGCGTGTCCGGCCGCGGCCGCACCATGGTGCTGACCTTCGACGACGGCCCCGATCCCCGCTACACCCCGCATATCCTGGACATCCTGGCCGAGTACGACGTGCGGGCGATGTTCTTCGTGTGCGGCGAGATGGTCGCCGGCGGCCGGAACCTGCTGGCCCGCATGGCCGACGAGGGACATGTCGTGGGGAACCACACCTGGTCCCACCCGCTGCTCACCCGGCTCACCCGGCGGCAGATCCGCTCCGAGATGGAACGCACCAGCGATGTCATCGAGGACGCCTACGGGGAGCGCCCCGAGTGGTTCCGCGCGCCCTACGGAGCCTGGAACCGGGCCGCCTTCCAGTTCGGCGCCGAACTGGGCATGGAGCCCCTCGCCTGGACGGTGGACACCCTCGACTGGGCCACCCCCGGAGTCAGGTCCATCGCGAACCGGGTGGAACGGGGCGCCGCACCCGGGGTCGTGGTGCTCTCGCACGACGCCGGCGGCGACCGCTCGCAGAGCGTGCGGGCCCTGCGGCACTATCTGCCCGAACTGCTGGACTCCGGCTACCACGTCACCGTGCCCCGGCGGCACTACGCCTGAGGGGCGCCTCCGGGCCTTCGCCCGCCGGGCCGGGAGCGCTCAGCGCACCGCGACCAGGCGGGCGAAGGCGACCACGTTCCCCGCATAGCCCTCCTGCTTGGAGAAACCGCCGCCGCAGGTGATGACCCGCAGTTCCGGCGCGCCCTTGGAGGCGTAGACACGGTCGCCGGGGAAGTTGTTCTTCTCGAACACCTCGACGCCGTAGATCTCGAACTCGGCGGTCTTCCCGTCCTGCCGGGCGACCTCGACGCGATTGCCCTGCTTCAGCGCCCCGAGTCCGTAGAACACGGCCGGGCCCTGCTGGTTGTCGACATGCCCGACCACGACCGCCGTGCCCTTCTCGCCGGGGGTGACGGCACCGGTGAACCAGCCGGCCAGATTGGGGTCCTCCGGCGGCGGCGCGCCGACCCAGCCGTCCGCGTCCAGACCCACCGGGATGATCGGCGCGTCGACCTGGATCGCCGGAATCCTGACCCGGTCCGGGAGGGCGTAGGGCAAGGGCCGGACGTTACCCGCGAACGTGCCGCCCGGTACCCGGCTGTCCGCAGCCGCCGCCGTCGCCGGCTGGGGCGGACCCTCGTCGAACTCCCCCGAACCGTTACGGATGAGGGCGAGACCGGTCAGCAGGACCAGCGCTATCACGCCCCACGGGGCGCGCTTCCTGGGCCGGGCCTCCTCTTCCGCCTGGGCCAGCTCGGACGCAGACATTCGCCATCCCCTCTCGACGCGGCCGTCGCCGTGTCCATCGCGCATAGCGACACGCTAAGTGGCGTGCGTCAAACCGGCGACGGGGCGGCGGCGAACGGGTGGCCGGGGGAGGTGAGGGGCGGTGCGGGGACATGAGGTGCGCCATCCGAGTTGCCGCCGTGCAGAAATTTCTGACGGTCCGTGACCTGCGGCGATGTCCGAATGAAAGCTCCTCCCGCACGGCCTTCGCTCACCGGGACGGACCATTCCCGAAATGCGGCTCGCGGCACGGCAACTGACTGTCTTTCTGGGAGGCGCTTTCTCGCCGATCGACCGGGGACGGGTCCCGGGGCGTCTTCCGCGGAGGTTCACATGCGTAACTCTCGTGCCCTGGCGGTCGCCGGCGCAGCGGTCGCCGCCCTCGGCCTCTCCGCCCCCGCGGCCGTCGCGTGGGACACGCCCAGCAACATCACCGCCCTGCCCAGCGTGATCGCCCGTGGCGGCCAGCTGACCATCACGGTCGACGGCTGCCGCAACGGCGGCACGGCGACGTCCAACGCGTTCTCGCCGACGCAGCTCTCGCCGGTCGGCGGCGGCGGCAAGGGCAACGAGGGCGACCGGGGCGGCGCCGGCAGCGGGACCGCGCGGGGCACCGCCACCATCAACAGCGACGCCCGCCCGGGGCCGTACGACATCACGGTCGACTGCAACGGCAGGCGGATCACCAAGCCGCAGGCCTTCACCGTCATCGGCGGTGTCCGCGGCGGCATCGGCGGCAGCAGCACCACCGGTGCGACGCCGACGGACATGGCCATCGGCGGTGGTCTCGTGGCCGCGGCGCTCGTCGGCGGAGGCGTGTTCTGGATGCGCCGCCGGGCCGAGCGGCGCATCTGACGCACACGCGCGCCTCGCCGTGCTTCGTCCCGACGGCGGTCGCCGCCCCGCACGTGACGCCTTTCGCCCCGGCTCCCTCTCACCAGGGGAGCCGGGGCGAAAGACCTGCCGCGGGGTGTGTCAGCCGGCGTCCTCGTCGGTGCGGCGGCGCGAGAAGTGGTAGGCGACGCCGAGCGACCCGGCGATCAGCGCCGCGCCGAGGCCGATCTCCTTGAGGTCGAAGCCGGCGAGAGTGCCGCCCTCACCGGCGTGCACACCCTTGTGGGGGTGGTGCGTCGGGTGGTGGGTGGGGTGGTGCGTCGGGTGATGTGTGGGGTGGTGCGTCGGATGGCCGCCGGCGATCGTCAGCCGCGCGGTGCCGCTCGACTCGTCACATTCGAACTCCACGTCGTACACGGCGCCGGGCTTGGCGTCCCAGTCGACGACCGCCGTCGCCCAGGACTCGTCCGGCGGGATGGTGACCAGGTCGAACACCTGCGAGTTGACCGCCGCCTCCCCCTGGCACGCCTGGTTGCGGACGACTTGCACGGTGACTTCGCCCCCCGCCGCCACGGTGGAGGGCACGACACTGAAGCCGAAGTCGGTCCGGATCGCCGCGTCGGCGGGCACGCAGGAGGTGAGGGCACCGGCGCCCAGCAGTACGGCCGAGGCGAGGCATATCGCGCGCATGGTCAATCCTCCGGGTCCCGAGGGGCAGCCGCGGACCTGTTCCGCTCACGTCACACATGCACCTCGATGCCCGAAACGCTAAGAAAGTGTGCGTGCTGGCGCGATCGCAGTAGCGCGAATGGGGCACACGTGTGGGCCGGCCGGGGGAACGCCGCTGACGCGGCCGGGGGACCGTGACGGCGTGTCGCGGTCCCCCGGCCGGTGTCTGTGGTGGGTGCGCCGTCAGTCACCGACGCCCGGGAAGAGGTTCAGGAACGGGTCCGCCGAGGCGGTCACGCCCCTGCTGTAGGGCGAGTCGAAGTCCCAGATCAGGAACAGCAGGAAGGCGATCAGCGCCGAGAACAGCCCGGCGAGCACCAGTTCGCGTGTCGTTCTGCGGATCTGCAGTGCGAAGATCATCCCGATGGTGATGACGGCTCCCGCGATCAGCCCGAACCACACCACGCCCGGCATCGTCTCCCCGGTCGACTCGGCCCGGCCGATCCGGGCCTGGTTCGCCGCGGTCACCTGGTCCAGCAGCGGCTGGTAGGCCTGGGCCTCGAAGTCCGTCGCCGGCTCGTAGTCGGTGACGTCCTGGCGGATCCGCTCGAAGAGCTCGGTGCCGCGAGGGGTCACCTCGCCCTTGTCGGCCATCGTGTCCCACTCGGTGGTCACGACATGGCTGACATACGTCCGGACGTCCTCCCGGATGCGGTCGCGTTCCTCGGCCGGATACACCCGCACCCGCTCCGAGATCTCGTGCAGCGCGGTCGCCTCGGCCTGCACGTGGTCCTGTGCGGCGCTGCGGCCCTCCCAGACGCCGGCGATCGCCAGGCCCAGGACGATGGCGTAGACCACGCCGATCCACATCGTCATGTACTCGATGACGTCCGGGGTCTCACTGGGATCCTCGTCCTCGGGCGCCGCGCGGTGGCGTACGAAGGTGATGACGACCACCACGGCACAGGCGGCCAGCATCGCGAGGGTGAGAACAAGCCATTCCGGCAAGAGGTACCTCCAGGGCTTCAGGGATCAGCGCGCGCGCAGCGCTGCGACGGCCACCACCGCGGGCACCGTGACGAGCAGGACGAAGGTGAGCGGCGCCAGCGTGCCGTTCGCCCGCCGTGGCCGCGGCGGTGCGGCGCGGTAGCGCGGGTAGTGCACGGGCGCCGCGGACGGACCGGGTGCGGCCGTGGCCGGCGGAGCCGGTGGCCGGGAAGCGGGTGTCGTCGTCACGGGCCGCGCGGCGGGCCGGGACGAGGCCGGCGTCGGACGGGGCGTGGGGCGTGCGGGCGCGGGCCCGGCCGTGGGGGCCGGATCCGGGGGCCGGGGCTTCGGCGAGGGCCGCGGATCCGGCGGCGGCTTCGACGGTGCCGGTTTCTGCGTGGGGGAAGGGGCCGGCGTCGGGGACGGGCTCGCCGTGGGGGAGGGAGCCGGTGTGGGGGCGGGGGTCGGCGTGGGAGTCGGGCACGGCCAGGTCTTCCCGCTCCCGGCGTACGCCACCGCCTCCGTGCCGTCCGGTCCCGTCGAGGCGTACGCACAGGCGTCGGCCACCGCGACCCCGGCCGGCGCGCCGACGAGCGCCCAGGTCAGCGTTGCAGCTGCCAAGGTCCGTACCGCCAGGGCGGTTTGAGTGGAATGGGGTCCATGCACGACGAAGATCATGAACCCTGTGCCGTCAGGATGTGCCGGGGTGCAAGGGGATTGCCCCGAAAGAGGGACATTCGGCATCGCCGGTTCGATCGGCGGCCGCCGACCAGGAGTCCGAGGTGCGCAGATGTGCGAGGGCACGGCGGGGCCCGTCGGGGTTTCCGGAAAGATTTTTGGCCGACGGTTGAACACAATCGGCGTCCCCATGCGTACTCATGGCCGTGCGGCGGCGCAGCAGGGCGCTGCAACACCCTTGCGAATATGGGGAGTTGACGATGAAGACCTCCTGGCGGAGCGCCTCACTCGTGGCGAGCGCCGCGGCGGTCCTGGCGCTGACGACGGCGTGCGGTCAGGACAGCCCACCGGCGGCCAGCCAGAACGTGGGCGCCACGGCCGCGCCCGGGGACTACGGAAACATCGGTGCGGGCACCGGGAACGGAGCAGCCGGCACCGCGACCGGCCAGCCGGCCGCGCCGGGCGCCTCCAGCTCGTCCAATCCCGCCGGCAAGCTGTCCGTCTCCACCGCCGAGAAGGTCGGCAAGGTGGTCACCGACAGCCTCGGCCTCACCCTGTACCGGTTCGACCAGGACACCGAGCAGCCGCCCAAGTCGAACTGCGACGGCGACTGCGCCAAGACCTGGCCGCCGGTTCCGGCCGACGACGCGGAGGCCGGCGAGGGCATCGACAAGGCACTGCTCGGTTCGGTGACCCGGGCCGACGGCACCAAGCAGCTCACGGTCGCCGGCTGGCCCGCCTACCGCTACGCCAAGGACGTCAACGCCGGTGACGTCAAGGGCCAGGGCGTGGGCGGCAAGTGGTACGCGCTCGCCCCCGACGGCAAGAAGGCGCAGGGTGGTGCGGGCGGCGGCGAGGCGGTCCAGGCCGGCCTGTCCACGCGCAACGACGCCAAGCTCGGCGAGATCGTCGTCGACAAGAACGGCATGACGGTCTACCGGTTCAAGAAGGACGAGGCCTGGCCCAAGCCGGTCTCCAACTGCACCGGTGCGTGCCTGGAGAAGTGGCCCCTGGTGGAGCCCGTCGACTTCGCCGACACCAAGGGCATCCAGAAGAAGGGCTACATGATCTTCGACCGGGCCGACGGCAAGGGCAAGCAGCAGACGATCAACTGCTCGCCCATCTACACCTTCGCCGGGGACAAGGCCCCCGGCGACACCAACGGCCAGGGCGTCGGCGGCACCTGGTACGCCGTCCGGCCCGACGGAAAGCTGGTCGGCGCGTCGGAGTAGTGGTGAAACCTCCCCAGGGTTGATCATCTCGTCCACCCGACGCGCAGACCCGGTCCGCCCCTCCGTGCTCCACGGAGGGGCGGACCGTTTTGCCGTGCTTCACCTGAAGTCATCGGATTCCGAACGGTCTCCCTTCTTCCGAACCGGAACTCTCCGGGATGCCCCGGGCACTGTTCGTCATGTGTTCGAAGGGCAGGCGCAGGGGTATCAATTCGGCACGTGCCGCAGGCAGTGACCGGGAACGGATGGTCAATTTCCGTTTCAGGTCGCTCCATTGGCGGGCGATCAGTAGCCTCTGCTCGAACACCGGATCGCCTACGCCTTGGAGAGATTGATGGAGCGTCCCGCCTGGGCCCCACGGAGCATCGACATCTCGGTGCCCAGTGTTTCCCGGATGTACGACTACTACCTGGGCGGATCGCACAACTTCGAGGTCGACCGGGAAGCGGCCCGCCGGGCCATGGAGTTCATGCCGGGGCTTCCCAAGATCATGCAGGCGAACCGTGCGTTCATGCGCCGCGCCGTGCGTTACGCCGTCGACCAGGGCATCTCCCAGTTCCTCGACATCGGCTCCGGCATCCCCACCTTCGGCAACGCCCACGAGGTGGCACAGGCCGCCCGGCCCGGAGCCCGGGTGGTCTACGTCGACCACGACCCGGTGGCCGTCGCGCACAGCCAGGCGGTCCTGGAGGGCAACGAGGACGCGGGCGTCGTCGCCGCGGACCTGCGCAAGCCCCAGGAGATCCTGCGCAGCCCCGAGGTGGAGCGGCTGATCGACCTCGATCAGCCCGTGGCGCTGCTCCTCGTTGCCATACTGCACTTCGTGGAGGACGAGGACGACCCGTACGGGGCCGTGGCCGAACTGCGCGAGGCGCTCGCGCCCGGCAGCCTGCTCGTGCTGACCCACGCCTCCTACGAGGGGGTCCCGCTGCCGCAGGAGCGGGCCGGGGGTGCGGTGGACGTGTACAAGAACATCCGCAACCCGCTGATCATGCGCTCGCGCGAGGAGATCGCGCGGTTCTTCGAGGGGTACGACATGGTGGAACCCGGACTGGTGGCGATGCCGTGCTGGCGGCCCGACGCCGCACCGGAGGACGAGGATCCGTACGCGTTCTCCGGGTTCGCGGGCGTGGGGCGTACCGCGTGACCGCGGAACCGGACGGGCCGGAGGACAGACTGCGCCGGTTCGCGACGATCTGGAGCCGTGCCGTCTTCCCCGTCACCTCGACGTCGTCGACCCGCCCCGAGTTCGAGGCACAACTGCTGCCCCAGGCCCGGCGGCTGAGCGATGCGCTGCGGGCCCGGGCCTTCGACCCCGAGGCGGGCCGGGCGGTCGGCGCCGCCCTGGTGGACGTGCACTGCACCGACCCCGAGGCGCTCAGCCGCACCCTGGACTGCGTCGACGCCTACCTGGTCCTGTACTGCGGGGGCGACGGCGACCAGGAGGACCTGCGGGCCCGGTGCGCGCGGATCCAGCACGCGATGGCGGCCGGCTTCGCCCGGGCGCTGCGCGAGCGGACCCTGGCCGAGCAGGAGGCCGTCGCGCAGGCCGCCCTCAAGGCGCAGGGCGTGGTGGCTCAGGCGCTGCACGCGAGCGAGGCACGTTTCCGCGCGGTGTTCGAAGGCGCGGCCATAGGAATCGGCATGGCCGACCTCGAGGGCAACATACTGCAGGTCAACGGCGCGCTGCTGCGGATGTTCGGGGTCTCCGAACACACGCTGCGCAGCCGCAACGTCCGGGAGTGGACCCACCCCGACGACGCCCCGCAGACCTGGCGCCTCTACGACGAACTCGTCCGCGGCGAGCGGGAGCACTACCACCTGGAGAAGGCGTTCTACCGCCCCGACGGGACGGTGCTGTGGACCAATCTGACGGTCTCCCTGCTGCGCGACGCCGACGGCGATCCGCAGTACCAGCTCGCCCTCATGGAGGACACCACCGAGCGGCGGCTGCTCAACCTGCGGCTGCGCTACGAGGCCACGCACGACGCGCTGACGGGGCTGCCGAACCGGACGTTCTTCTTCGAACGCCTGGAGAAGGCGCTGGGCGCGGGGGAAGGCCAGCGGTTCGGGCTGTGCTACCTGGACCTCGACGGCTTCAAGACCATCAACGACAGCCTCGGTCACGCCGCCGGGGACCGGCTGCTGGTGGAGGTCGCCGACCGGCTGCAGTCCTGCGCCACGGCACCGGGGGAGATGGTCGCGCGGCTCGGCGGTGACGAGTTCGTGGCGCTGACCACCGGGCCCGACACCCAGCGTGGCGTCGACGAGCTCGCCGGGCGCATCATGAACGCGCTGCTGGCGCCGGTCAGCGTGGACGGGCGGGAGCTGACCGTGCGCGGCAGCATCGGCATCGTCGAGGGCCCGGCCGGGGAACGCAGTCCGGCGGAGGTGCTGCGCAGTGCGGACATCACCATGTACCGGGCCAAGTCGGCGGGCGGCAACCGCTTCGAACTCGCCGACCCCGAGGCGGACGCCCGGGCCATCACCCGGCACGGACTGACCACGGCGCTGCCGACGGCGCTGGAGCGTGGCGAGTTCTTCATCGAGTACCAGCCGCTGGTGCACCTCGGCGACGGCAGTGTCCGGGGCGCCGAGGCCCTGGTGCGCTGGCTGCACCCGCAGCACGGGGTGCTCGGTCCGGACCGGTTCATCCCGCTCGCGGAGCACACGGGACTCATCGTGCCGCTGGGCCGGTGGGTGCTGGAGCAGTCGGTGCGCCAGGCCCGCGAGTGGCGGGAACTGCAGGGCGGCGCCGAGGTGGTGGGTCCGCTGCGGATCAACGTGAACCTGTCGCCGTGCCAGTTGACGCATCCCGGTCTGGTGCAGGACACCGTCGACATCCTGGAGCGCAACGGCGTCGAGCCGGACGCGCTGTGCCTGGAGGTCACCGAGTCGGCGCTGATCGGGGCCGACGACGATCTGCTCAAGCCGCTGCGGCGGCTGGCGGAGATGGGCGTCGACATCGCCCTGGACGACTTCGGGACGGGGTACTCCAACCTCGCCAACCTGCGGCGGCTGCCGGTCAGCATCCTGAAGCTGGACCGGTCCTTCACACAGAGCATGCAGCAGTTCCCGGCCGACCCGGTCGACCTGAAGATCGTCGAGGGGATCGTCTCCCTGGCCCACAGCCTGGACCTGGCGGTGACGGTGGAAGGCGTGGAGACGGGCGCCCAGGCCGAACAACTGCGCATCCTCGGTTGCGACACGGCCCAGGGCTGGTACTACGCGAGGCCGGGCCCGCCGGAACGGCTGCACGAGCTGGCACTGGTGGACGCGACGGGCTAGGGGGTGACGCCTGGGGGTGCGGGGAACTGTGCGCACGGCCACGACGGCCACGACGGCCCCGCGCTCCCGCACTCCACGGCGCTCATGGCACAGACCTCCTCACCGCTCGAGCAGCATCCGCTGCAACTCCCGGGCGGCCCGGGGCGGGGCCACATCACTGCGATGCGCCAGCGCGATCGTGCGATGCAGTCCGGGCCGGGCCAGCGGAGTCACCCGCAGCCCGCGCCCCGACCTCGTTGCCACCATCCGCGGCACCACGGCGACCCCCAGCCCGGCCCGCACGAACCCCAGCACCGCATCCATCTCCCCGCCCTCCACGGCGAAGTCGGGTTCGAACCCCTCTGCACGGCATGCGCCCACCGTCAGCTCGCGCAGGTCGTAGCCGTGCCGGAACATCACCAGGCGTTCGCCCTCCAGATCGGAGATGCGCACCGCACGGCGGCCCCGGCCGGGACGCGGGGCGTCCGGGGAGGAGACCACGACCAGGTCCTCCCGCAGCAGCTCCACCGTCGTGAGCGCGGGCGACGGGGTCGGCAGCGGCAGGACCACCAGCGCCAGGTCCAGCGCTCCGCGCGCGAGTTCCCGCACCAGGTCGTGCGAGCCGCCCTCCTCGATCAGCAGCTGGATGCCGGGATAGCGGTCGTGGAAGGACCGCAGGACGTCCGGGAGCAGACCCGTGCAGAGGCTGGGCGTGGCCCCCAGCCGGACTCGGCCCCGCCGCAGCTGCACCAGCTCCTGCACCTCGTGCCGGGCCGTGTCCGCGTCGGCCAGGATGCGGCGGGCCAGCGGCAGGAGCGCCTCACCGGCGTCCGTGAGCGTGATGTTGCCCCGGGCACGCAGGAACAGGTCCGCGCCCAGCTCTCGTTCCAGCGCCTTGATCTGCTGCGACAGCGACGGCTGCGCGACGTGGACCAGGTCGGCGGCCCGGGTGAAGTGCCGGGTCTCGGCGACGGCCACGAAGTACTGGAGCTGCTGGAACTGCATGCTCCCACGATAGCCCCGGCCTATGGAATCAAGCCGGTCCATGTCTTGGACCGATCGGCATCGCGTCCGTAGCGTGCTGTGCATGGCTCTGGCAACGCGGACGGACCGGCGGCCGTCCTTCGCACGCACCGTGTGGGACTCCACCGTCGGCAAGAAGACCGTGATGGCGGTCAGCGGTCTGATCATGCTGCTGTACCTGGTCGTCCACATGATCGGGAACCTGAAGATCTTCTTCGGGGCGGGCGAGTTCAACCACTACGCCCACTGGCTGCGCACCGTCGGCGAGCCGTTCATGCACTACGAGTGGACGCTCTGGCTCGTCCGCATCGTGCTGGTCGTCGCCGTCGTCGCGCACGCCACCTCGGCGTACCAGCTCAGCCGCCGCGACATCAGGGCCCGGCCAGGCAAGTACGTGCACAAGAAGCCGCGGGCGAGCTACGCCACGCGCACCATGCGGTGGGGCGGGATCATCCTCGGCCTGTTCATCGTCTGGCACATCCTCGACCTGACGACCGGCACCGTGCACTCCGGCGGCTTCCAGGAGGGCCGCCCGTACCAGAACGTCCTGGACACGTTCTCCACCTGGTACGGCAACGTCGTCTACATCATCGCGATGCTGGCGCTCGGTCTGCACGTCCGGCACGGGTTCTGGAGCGCCGCTCAGACCCTCGGCGTCGGCAGCCGCACCCGCGACCGTGCCCTGAAGACCCTCGCGAACGTCCTCGCGCTGCTGCTCACGGCCGGCTTCATCGCCGTACCCGTGGCCGTCATGACCGGAGTGGTGAGCTGACATGACCTCCTACGCGGACTACGTGACCGGCGAGCCGGTCGTCGACGCCAAGGCGCCCTCCGGCCCGGTCCACGAGCGGTGGGACAGGCGCCGGTTCGAAGCCAAGCTGGTCAACCCCGCCAACCGGCGCAAGCACACCGTGATCGTCGTCGGCACCGGCCTCGCCGGCGGCTCGGCCGGCGCCACCCTCGCCGAACAGGGCTACCAAGTCGTCCAGTTCTGCTACCAGGACTCGCCCCGCCGCGCCCATTCCATCGCCGCGCAGGGCGGCATCAACGCCGCGAAGAACTACCGCAATGACGGCGACTCCGTCCACCGCCTGTTCTACGACACCGTCAAGGGCGGCGACTTCCGCGCCCGCGAGTCCAACGTCCACCGGCTCGCGCAGATCTCCGTCGAGATCATCGACCAGTGCGTGGCCCAGGGCGTGCCCTTCGCCCGGGAGTACGGCGGACTGCTCGACACCCGGTCGTTCGGCGGCGTGCAGGTGTCCCGCACCTTCTACGCCCGCGGCCAGACGGGACAGCAGCTGCTGCTCGGCGCGTACCAGGCGCTCAGCCGGCAGATCGCCGCGGGGAACGTCGAGATGCACCCGCGCACCGAGATGCTCGACCTCATCGTCGTCGACGGGCGGGCGCGCGGGATCGTCGCCCGGGACCTGGTCACGGGCAAGATCGGCACGTACTTCGCGGACGCCGTCGTCCTCGCCTCCGGCGGCTACGGCAACGTCTTCTACCTGTCGACGAACGCCATGAACTCCAACGCAACCGCCGTCTGGCGGGCGCACCGGCGCGGCGCGTACTTCGCCAACCCGTGCTTCACCCAGATCCACCCGACGTGCATTCCGCGCACCGGCGACCACCAGTCCAAGCTGACGCTGATGAGCGAGTCGCTGCGCAACGACGGGCGGATCTGGGTGCCGAAGGCGAAGGGCGACCAGCGGCCCCCGAACGAGATTCCCGAGGACGAGCGCGACTACTACCTGGAGCGCATCTACCCGTCCTTCGGCAACCTCGTGCCCCGGGACATCGCCTCCCGCGCCGCGAAGAACGTCTGTGACGAGGGCAGGGGAGTGGGCCCCGGCGGCCAGGGCGTGTACCTGGACTTCGCCGACGCCATCGCGCGGATGGGACGCAAGGCCGTCGAGGCCAAGTACGGCAACCTCTTCGACATGTACCAGCGGATCACCGACGAGGATCCGTACGAGGTGCCGATGCGGATCTACCCCGCCGTGCACTACACGATGGGCGGCCTGTGGGTCGACTACGACCTCCAGACCACGATTCCCGGCCTGTTCGCGATCGGCGAGGCCAACTTCTCCGACCACGGCGCCAACCGGCTCGGCGCCTCCGCGCTGATGCAGGGACTCGCCGACGGCTACTTCGTCCTGCCCTCCACCATCAACGACTACCTGGCCCGCAACCCGCACCACGACGCGGTGACCGACGAACACCCCGTCGTCCAGGAGGTGCTGGCCGACACCCAGGACCGGCTGAACCTGCTGCTGTCCGTGGACGGCGACCGCACCCCCGACTCCTTCCACCGCGAAGTCGGCGAACTCATGTGGGAGTTCTGCGGCATGGCCCGCACCGACTCGGGACTGCGCAAGGCACTGGAGCGCATCCCGCAGATCCGTGAGGAGTTCTGGCGGCGCATCAAGGTGCCCGGCACCGGCGAGGAGTTCAACCAGTCGCTGGAGAAGGCCAACCGCATCGTCGACTACCTGGAGCTCGCCGAACTGATGTGCCTCGACGCGCTGCACCGCGAGGAGTCCTGCGGCGGCCACTTCCGCGAGGAGTCCCAGACACCCGACGGCGAGGCCGCCCGCAAGGACGAGGAGTTCTCCTACGCCGCCGCCTGGGAGTTCACCGGCACCGGCGCGGCTCCCGTCCTGCACAAGGAAGACCTGGTCTTCGAGTACGTCCACCCCACCCAGCGGAGCTACGCATGAAGCTCACCCTGCGCGTCTGGCGGCAGCGCAACGCCGACGCCGACGGCACGATGTCCACGTACGAGGTGGACGGCATCTCGCCCGACATGTCCTTCCTGGAGATGCTCGACACGCTCAACGAGGAGCTCATCGTCAAGGGCGAGGACCCCGTCGCCTTCGACCACGACTGCCGCGAGGGCATCTGCGGCGCGTGTTCGCTCGTCATCAACGGCGACGCGCACGGGCCCGAGCGGACCACCACCTGTCAGTTGCACATGCGCTCGTTCAAGGACGGCGACACGATCGACGTGGAGCCGTGGCGGGCGTCGGCCTTCCCGGTGATCAAGGACCTGGTCGTGGACCGGTCGGCTTTCGACCGGATCATCCAGGCCGGCGGGTACATCACCGCGCCGACGGGAGCGGCCCCCGAGGCGCACGCCACGCCCGTGCCGAAGCCGGACGCCGACCTCGCCTTCGAGCACGCCGAGTGCATCGGGTGCGGGGCGTGCGTGGCGGCCTGTCCCAACGGGGCGGCGATGCTGTTCACGTCCGCCAAGATCAACCATCTCAATGTGCTGCCGCAGGGGGCGCCCGAGCGGGAGACCCGCGTGCTGGACATGGTGGAGCAGATGGACGAGGAGGGGTTCGGGGGGTGCACCCTCGCGGGCGAGTGCGCCACCGCCTGCCCCAAGGGGATTCCGCTGATGTCCATCACGAGCATGAACAAGGAGTGGTTGCGGGCCGCGCGGAAGGTGAAGCGGTAGCGCGGTTGCGGGGACGGTCGTTCGGCGGCCGCGGATGGGTGGTGGCCGGTCGCGCGTTTCCCGCGCCCCTGGGGAGTTGCGGTTCCGCGCGCCCCAGGGGTGCAGTGAACGTTCGCCGTCAGGTGCGGACGGGCGGGGCCGGGTGTGGTGCTCTTCCGGCCCCGTCTCGCTGCTGTGCGTCACGGGCCGGGATCGGCGAGGAGGGGCCCCAGCGGGCCGAGGTCCAGGTTGAGGTCGCTGCGCCGCAGCCCGTGCTGCGCGCACAGCTCGTCCATGCGCTCGTCCAGCAGCATCAATGCGGTACCGAGCCGGTCCTCCTGCTCGGCGCTGAGCGTCCCCTCGTCGAATCGGCGCACCGCCTGGCGCTCCATGAGCTGCCGCAGGAGTTCCACCACGGTCAGCACCAGGGCCGCCAGATCGTTCGTGACGCGCTCGGGATCGAGGTCCAGCGCGTGGGTGCGCGGCGCGGTCACAGCGGCCCGCTGTCCGGCCAGGGCGCGGGGACCCGGTCGCTGACCGACGCCAGCAGGGCGTGCAGGGAGATCCGCACCAACGGCACGTCCGCGATGGCCAGCACCAGGTCACCACTGACCACGACACCGGTCGCCAGCACCCGGTCGAGCAGGTCCACGAGCGGCACCCCGATGGGCGCGTACGGCTCCGGGCCGTCCCAGGGCACCGCCGTGCGGTCGGCACCGCCGGGCACCGGTACCGTCATGTGCCGGCCTCCTCAAGCGCGTCGCGCTCCGCCTCGTCCGAGCGGGCGAAGGAGTACGGGATCCAGGGCCCCGACATGGTGACCTCCACGGCCGACCGGTGGGCGTCGCGGGCCAGTTCGCCGACGGCCCTGACGAACTCGGCGCGCCGCCCGTCGTCGACCAGATAGGCCGCGTTGAGCAACTGCGGGGCACTCCTGCCGGTCAGCTGCTCGCTCTGCGGCCGGTGCCGCGTCGCCGCGACGGCGTGGCGCCGCAGCTCCCGGTCGACGGCGTGGGCCCGCGCCAGGGCCCGCTCGCGCTCCTCGCGCTCGGTGCGCCGCCGCTCGCTCACCCGGCGCAGGTAGGACCGCCCGTCGGCGGGCCCGTCCCCGGCGGCGCCGGACGCGCGCGCGATTCCCGGGCCGTGCACCTTCACCGCCCACTCGGTGCGGTGGCGCAGCCGGTCCAGCAGCGTGCGCAGGGACGCGGACCGGGCGGTGACGGCCCGCACCGCGTTGCGGTCGTCCAGGTACAGCGTCGCCATCGGCAGAGGAACGACGGGGCCCGCGCTCGCGGCCGTCTCCACGCCCCGGTGGTGGGCGCGGGCGCAGCGCTCCAACTCGTCCGGCCGGTTCAGCCGCTCCGCGAGCGCCTCCTCGCCGAAGGCCGCCGCGGGAACGTCCTGCACGATCAGGTGCAGCGGGCCCGCGGCCAGGACCCGGAGCGGACCGCCGCCGTCATGGCCCGGTGTCATCGACACCGCCTCGTCCGGCGGAGGCGTGTCCGTCACGGCGAACACGCAGGTGACGGTGGGGCGCGACGCGTCCGGTCCGGTCGTGGGCGCCCGGTCGGCCGGGAGCGTGGTCATCGAGCCACCTCGGAGGGGTCGGTATCGGCGTCCTCCAGGGCCTCGAGGCGGGCGCGCAGACGCGCGTTCTCCTCGGACAGCGCGTCCCGCGCCGCGCGCGAGGACAGCGCCGGGTCCGTCTCCCACCAGTCGATGCCCGCCTTCTTGGCGGTCTCGACCGAGGCGATGAACAGACGCAGACGGATGGTGAGCAACTCGATGTCGAGCAGGTCGATCTTGATGTCGCCCGCGATGACGATGCCCTTGTCCAGGACACGTTCGAGCAGGTCCGCGAGGCTTCCGGAGGGCGGCCCGGCCGGCTGTACTCCGGGGCCCGCGGGCCAGGTGCCGAGGTCGGTCACGAAGCGCCCCCGCGACGTCCTGTGTACCGGACCGGACTGTCGAGGCGGGCGAGCAACCGCTCCTCCTCTTCCTCGAAGGCCGCCTCGTCGATGGCGCCCTCCTCCAGGGCCCGGTTGAGTGCAGCCAGGCGCGCCTGCACCGCACGCGGATCGCCGGCCTGACGTTCGGCCTCCTGGAGCAGGTGGTCGGCGACCCAGAGCGTGCCGCGCACCGGGGCGAACGGCAGCAGCAGGAGCCCGGTCACGAGTCCCACCGGGTCACCGGCCTGCCGTGGCGGACGGCGCGTCGACGAAGCTGTAACACGGCAGCGGACCGGTCACGCTGAGCGCCAGCCGGTCACCGACGTCGCGCGCCTGCGCGGCCACCGCCTGCCGGAAGCGCTGTTCGTCGGCGGAACGCACCAGGAACGACGTGCTCAGCACCTGCTCGTCGTCGACCGGACCCGGCGCCGTGCGCACGGCGAGCGGAGCCAGGCGGGCGAGCACCTCCCGTGCCGCGCCCCGGGCCTCGCGCGTGACACCCTTGGCGAGCGCCTCGCCCAGGCGCACGTTCGCCTCGTAGCCGGGGCGGTGCCGGGTCTGGCGGGCGAGCGTGCGCAGGGAGTCGTCCCGGCGTACGAGGTCGGCGAAGTGCCCGTGCACGACGGTGCCCTTGACGTTCATCTCGACGCAGCCCCGTACCACGTCGAGCTGCGCCGCCAAGCGGGCTCGGTCGGTGCGCAGTTGCCCGCGCAGCGACTCCGCGTCGGGAGTCAGGACGGCGAACCGCATGGGCAGGACGGGGCTCTGCGCGGCGAGTTCGCCGAGCACCGCCTGATGGGCCATCAGGTCTCTTCGCCGCGCCCGGACGGACGCCGGGGCGTCCGAGACGGCGGCGCAGAGCCCGTCCTCGGTCAGCAGCCGCACCGCCGCGCCGTCCACCCCGGACGCCCGCGGGGTCCGGACGCCCGCGGGGGCGATGCCGTACACGTACAGGGTGCCGAGCGTGCCGGCGGTGGTGAGGGCTGCGGTGGCCGTCACGGTCATTCCTCCTCGGCCTTGCGGCGCCGGGGCCGCGGGCGGTCGTCGTCACTGCGGCGCTTGCGGGCCGGCCGCGGGGCGCGCTCGGTACGGGCCTCGGCCTCGTCGTCCACGTCGTCGTCGGTGTCGTCGGTGTCGTCGTCCGGGGTGAGGAAGTCGCGCACCTTGTCGGTCAGGGAACCGGCGGCACGCTTGGCGCCCGCCTTGCCGACGGCCTTGGAGACCGGCCCGCCGAACAGCTCGGGCACGGTCTTGGTGTGGGGGTCGTTCTCGAGATCCAGGCGGTTGCACGCCTCCGCGAAGCGCAGGTACGTGTCGACGCTGGCGACCACGATGCGCGCGTCGATCTTGATGATCTCGATCCCGACCAGCGAGACACGCACGAAGACGTCGATCACCATGCCGCGGTCGAGAATCAGCTCCAGCACGTCGTAGAGCGTTCCGGCGCGAGGCGAACAGACGATCTCATCGCTGTAGACGGTCATGCGGCGGTCCTTCCGGTCAGCGGGTGCGGCGGTCCGGTCACTGGTCCTGGGCGCCGCGCCGGAAGCGCGCGATCCGGCGGTACTGCACCAGTTCGCCCGACGAGTCCAGCTCCACCTGATACGTCGCGAGCAGGCTGGTGGTGTCGGGGATGCGGGCCAGTTCGAGCACGTCGACGTCGACGACCCAGCCGTCGTCCTCGCCCGGGCGCACCGCGGACACCCCTTCGAGGCGATGGCTGATCAGCTCCGTCAGCGCCTCCGCGGCGCGCCGCGCGGCCTCACCGGCACCACGTACGGTGCGCCGGCGCTTGGTGGACGGGGCCGAGCCACCGCGTCGCCCGCCGGCTCCGGGTTCTGTCATGCAGCCCACTCTCGCCGCAGGAGCCGGGGTACGCGTGCGCAGCTAGGCCATCCGGGCCGCGCCGGCGGGCGCGAGCCGTTCAGCAACCTCACACCCGTTCTCTCTGCACATGACACGCGAAGGTCAGCCGGCATCGGAAGAACAGAGGCGTACGACCGCACGACACCGCTCAGCGCCCCGCACCGCCTCACCGACCGGCCCGTGACCAGGAGAGTGCCATGACCGGCGTACTGACCGCCGACCGCCCCGCGCAGCCCACGGCCCCCACCCGCTACACCGTCGCCCTCGCCCGGAACGAGGAGGACGTGCGGGCCGCCCAGCGACTGCGGCACGACGTCTTCGCCGGGGAGATGGGCGCATTGCTGGCCGGCCCGCAGCCGGGCCTCGACGCCGACGCGTTCGACGCGTACTGCGACCATCTGCTCGTACGGGAGGAGACGACCGGCCAGGTCGTCGGCACCTACCGGCTGCTGCCGCCGGAGCGCGCGGCGGTCGCCGGGCGGCTGTACTCCGAGGGCGAGTTCGACCTCACCGCGCTCGACGGGATCCGGCCGCAGCTCGTCGAGGTCGGCCGTTCCTGCGTGCACCCCGACCACCGCGACGGCGCGGTCATCAGCCTCATCTGGGCCGGCATCGCCCGCTACATGGCCGACCGCGGCCACGAGTGGCTCGCCGGCTGCTGCTCCGTCCCGCTCGCAGACGGCGGCGCCCTCGCCTCCGCCACCTGGGACCGGGTGAGCGAGAGGCACCTCTCGCCGGAGGAGTTCCGGGTGCGGCCGCTGCTGCCCTGGACACCGGGCCCCGCACCCGCCGTCCGCGTCGAACTGCCCGCCCTGCTGCGCGGCTACCTGCGCCTCGGCGCCTGGGTGTGCGGCGCACCGGCCCACGACCCGGACTTCGGGGTCGCCGACCTGTACGTGCTGCTGCCGATGAGCCGCGTCAACGGGCGCTACCTGCGCCACTTCCTGTCCCTCGTGCCGGCCTGATGAGCGCCTGGCTGCCCACCGCGCCCTGCACGCCCGAGGCCTGTGTCCGGGCACCGTCGGCGGTGCGGGCGCGGGACGTGCCGCGTGCCGTGCTGCGGCTCGGCGCGGTCGTCCTGCTCCTGCTCGCGGGGATCGCGCTGTCGCCCTTCGGGGCCCGGATACCGGCGTCGCTGGTCGGGCGCTGGTGCCGGTGGATCGTACGGGCCGCCGGTGTCCGGGTCCGTGTCACCGGCGCCGCCGCCCCCACCGGGGGACTGCTGCTGGTCGCCAACCACATCTCCTGGCTGGACATACCGCTGCTCGCCGCCGTACGCCCCGCCCGGATGCTGGCCAAGACCGAGGTGCGCCGCTGGCCCGTCGCCGGCGCGCTGGCCGCACGCGGCGGAACCCTGTTCATCGAACGGGACCGGCTGCGGGCCCTCCCGGACACCGTCGCCCGGATCGCCGGGGCACTGCGCGAGGGCACCGCGGTCGCGGCCTTCCCCGAGGGCAGCACCTGGTGCGGCCGGGCCCAGGGCACCTTCCGCCGGGCCGTCTTCCAGGCCGCCCTGGACGCCCGGGTGCCGGTCCAGCCGGTCCGGCTCCGCTACCGGCTCGGGGACGGCACGACCACCACGGCGCCCGCCTACGTCGGTGCGGACACTCTGCTGGCCTCCCTGTGGCGGGTGGCGACGGCCCGCGGCCTGGTCGCCGAGGTCGAGGTCCGGGACCCGATCCTGCCGGGCGGCGGCATGGACCGCCGCGCCCTGGCGCGCGCCGCCCAGCCACCGGAGACGACGGCACCGTCGTGGACACACACCGTGCTGGTGGCGTAGGCGGACCCCGGCGCGCGCAGGCGGACCAGGGCCCTTGGCTGCTCCCCGGGCCCTTGGTCGGCGGCGTGTCCTTGGCTGACCGGGTGCCCTTGACCGGCCGCCATCCCTTGGCCGGCCGCCATCCCTTGGCCGGCCGCCATCCCTTGGCCGGCCGCGTGCCCTGGTTGGCCGCGTGCCCTGGTTGGCCGGGTGCCCCGGGCCGGCCGCGTGCCCTCGGCTGGTCTTGTGCCCGGCTGGTCTTGTGCCCTCAGCCGGTCCCGGGTGCGCAGGTGCGCTCCCCGGCCTCAGCGGGACCCGGACAGGGCGCGCGCCAGATACTGCGCCGTCCGGCTGTCGGCCGAGCGTGCGACGTCGCCCGGCGGGCCCGCCGCCACGATCCGGCCGCCCTCGTCGCCGCCGCCGGGGCCCAGGTCGATCACCCAGTCCGCGCCCGCGACGACGGACATGTCGTGCTCGACGACGATCACGGTGTGCCCGGCGTCCACGAGGCCGTGCAACTGGCGCATCAGGACGTCCACGTCGGCCGGGTGCAGGCCGGTCGTCGGCTCGTCGAGGAGGTACAGCGTGTGGCCGCGACGGCCGCGCTGCAGTTCGCTCGCCAGCTTGATGCGCTGGGCCTCGCCGCCGGAGAGCTCGGTCGCGGGCTGGCCGAGACGGAGGTAGCCCAGGCCGACGTCGAGCAGGGTGGCGAGGCTTCGGGCCACGGCCGGGGTGTCCGCGAAGAACTCCGCCGCGCCCTCCACCGTCAGATCCAGCACCTGCGCGATGTTGCGCCCCCGGTAGGTCACTTCCAGCGTCGACGGGTTGTAACGCGCCCCGCCGCAGTCCGGGCACGGTGCGTACGTGCTCGGCAGGAACAGCAGCTCCACGCTGACGAACCCCTCGCCCTGGCAGGTCTCGCAGCGCCCGCCCGCCACGTTGAAGGAGAACCGCCCGACGCCGAAACCGCGTGCGCGGGCCCCGTCGGTGGCCGCGAACACCTTGCGTACGACGTCGAAGAGACCCGTGTAGGTCGCGAGGTTCGACCGCGGGGTGCGGCCGATCGGCTTCTGGTCGACCGAGACGAGCCGGCCCACCCCCGCCGACTCCTCGGTGATCTCGCCGATCAGCGTCGACTTGCCCGAGCCGGACACCCCGGTGACCGCGGTGAACACGCCGAGCGGGAACTCCGCCGTCACCCCGCGCAGGTTGTGCCGAGTGATCGGGCCGGTCGTGAGCCGGCCGGTCGCCTCGCGCACCTCCCGGGCCGGGGCGGCGGAGTGGTCGAACAGGTAGCGGGCCGTCGCCGACTCCTCGACGCCCGCCAGCCCGGCCACCGGGCCGCTGTGCAGCACCCGCCCGCCGTGCTCGCCCGCGCCCGGACCCACGTCGACCAGCCAGTCGGCGCCACGCACCACGTCCAGGTGGTGCTCCACGACGAACACCGAGTTCCCGGACGACTTCAGTCGCTCCAGCACCGTGAGCAGCGCCTCGGTGTCCGCCGGGTGCAGCCCGGCCGACGGCTCGTCGAGGACGTAGACGACCCCGAACAGGCCCGAGCGCAGCTGGGTGGCGAGTCGCAGGCGCTGCAGTTCGCCCGCGGAGAGGGTGGGGGTCGGCCGGTCGAGGCTGAGGTAGCCGAGACCCAGCTCGACGACCGGCGCGATACGGGACCTCAGGTCGCCGGTGAGGACCCGGGCGGCCTCCGAGGTCGCGTCGAGACCGGCGGCCAGCTCCACCAGCGGCAGCGCCGCCAGCTCGGCGACGGTCCTGCCGCCGAACGTCACCGCCAGGGCCTCGGGGCGCAGCCGGCTGCCCCCGCACGCCGGACAGGGCGCGCTGGTGAGGAACCGCTCGGCCTTGGCCCGCAGGGTCGGGCTCCTGGAGTCCGAGAACGTCTTCATCACGTACCGGTGGGCGCTCATGTACGTTCCCTGGTACGGCCGTTGGATGCGGTCGGCGTCCCGCACCGGGTGCACGGTGACCACCGGCTGCTCGTCCGTGAACAGGATCCACTCCCGTTCGACCGCCGGCAGCTCCCGCCACGGCCGGTCCACGTCGTGGCCGAGCGCGTCGAGAATGTCCCGCAGGTTCTTGCCCTGCCAGGCCCCCGGCCATGCCGCGATCGCCCCGTCCCGGATCGACAGCGACGGGTCGGGCACCAGCAGCTCCTCGCTGGTGCGGTGCACCCGCCCGAGCCCGTGGCACTCCGGGCAGGCCCCCGCCGCGGTGTTGGGGGAGAAGGCGTCGGAGTCGAGGCGCTCGGCGCCGGGCGGGTAGGTGCCGGCCCGGGAGAACAGCATGCGCAGGGAGTTGGAGAGATTGGTGACCGTGCCGACGGAGGAGCGCGAGGTGGGCGCCGCCCGGCGCTGCTGGAGCGAGACGGCCGGCGGCAGACCGGTGATCTCCCCGACCTTCGGCGCGCCGACCTGGTGGATCAGCCGGCGCGCGTACGGCGCCACCGACTCGAAGTAGCGGCGCTGCGCCTCCGCATAGATCGTGCCGAACGCCAGCGACGACTTGCCCGAGCCGGACACGCCGGTGAACACGGCCAGTACGTCCCGGGGGATGTCGACGTCGACGCCCCGGAGGTTGTGCTCCCGGGCTCCGCGGACACGGACGAAGGGGTCATGGGGGTCGCGGTCGTGCATGGCAGACGACTCTAACCGGAGGTGATCGAGGCCAGCCGCCGGTAGGAGTCCAGCAGGGCCTCACGGTCGTAGGTGCTGGTGGTGACGAGTACCTCCTGCGCGCCCGTCTCCTTCAGCAGCGTCTCCAGCTCGTGCGCCACCTGTTCCTCGGTACCGGCGATGTGGCCGGTCAGGCCGGACTCGTAGAAGCCGCGTTCCTTGGCGGTCATCGTGAGCGCCGCCACGCGCTCGGCGGGTGGCAGCGGCGGGAAGGTGCCGTGGGTGCGGGAGTGCGCCATCGACCAGGCCTCGGAGATCAGCAGCCGCCGGGCCTCCTCGGGGGTGCCGGCCACGGCGACGGTGCCCGAGACGACGACGTACGGTTCAGCGGCCCAGGTGGAGGGGCGGAACGACTCGCGGTACGCGTCGATGCCGCGCCGCATCCTGTCGCGGTTCCTGAGGTCGCCGATGACCATGGGCAGGCCCGCGCGGGCGGCGACGCCGGCGCCCTCGCCCATGGCCAGGACGAACGGCGGCACGCTCAGCCCCTCTGCGGGCCGGGCGTGCACCCCGGTGGGGGAGGTGCCCCGGAACCAGCCGAGCAGCTCGGCGAGCTGGGCTTCGAAGTCGTCGGCGTCGCCCTTGTCGCGGCCCAGGGCCCTGCGCACTCCGTCGGTGAATCCGACGGACCGGCCCAGGCCCATGTCGATCCGCCCGGGGAACAGCGACTCCAGCACGCCGAACTGCTCGGCCACGACCAGGGGACGGTGGTTGGGCAGCATCACCCCGCCGGTGCCGACCCGGATCGTCCGGGTGGCGCCCGCCACAGCGGCGGCCAGCACCGTCGGCGCGGAGCCGGCGACCCCGGGTACGCCGTGGTGCTCCGAGACCCAGAACCGGTGGTAGCCGAGCCGCTCCAGCTCCTGCGCGAGCCGCACGGTGTCGCGCAGCGCCTCGGGGTGGGTGTGCCCCGCGCGCGTGCGGGAGCGGTCGAGGACGGACAGGCGCACGGAATCCATACCGGTTCTACGCCGGGCGGGGCCGCCGGTATTCCGCCGCCCCGTGTCGCCCACCGCCGGAAAAGGGGGTGACCGGGTCCCGGCGGATCAGGAAACTGTTCCGGTACCCCGTAGCGAAAGGCGGCCGACCGTGACCGTCCCCAATGTCCTGCTCTCCGGCATCGTCGGATCGACCGCCTACGGCCTCGCGCGCCCCGGCTCCGACATCGACCGTCTCGGCCTCTTCGCCGCGCCCACCGAAGAGCTGCACGGTCTGCGCCGGCCGAAGGAGTCACACGTCAGCACGGCGCCGGACCGCACCCTGCACGAGGCCGCCAAGTGGTGCCGGCTGGCCCTCGGCGGCAACCCGACCGCGATGGAGCTGGTGTGGCTCCCGGACGACCTGTACGAGGTCCGTACCCCGCTCGGCGACGAACTCATCGGCATCCGAACGGCGTTCCTGAGCGCCAAGCGCGTCAGGGACGCCTACCTCGGTTACGCCACGCAGCAGTTCCGTCGGCTGGAGGCGCGCGGCGACGGTTCGTTCTCCGCCGACACCCGGCGGCGCACCGCGAAGCACGCCCGGCACCTCAAACGGCTGTGCGCGCAGGGCTTGGAGCTCTACACCAGCGGGCGGTTGACGATCCGTGTCGAGGACCCGGACGAGTACCACGCCTTCGGCGAGCGCGTCGCCGCCGACCCGTCGGTCGCCCTGCCCCTGCTCGGACACTACGAGGCCGCGTTCGGCGAGGGGCCCACAGCACTGCCGGACGAACCCGACGAGGCGCCGGTCGAGGCCTGGCTGCGCCGGGTACGGGCCTGCTTCTGGGCGGAGACGGGTTCAGCCGTCGGGGCGTAGCAGGCCTCGTTCGCAGGCCTTCACCAGGTTCTGCGGTACGAGGTGCCGGACGCCGTCCACGGTGACCGGGACCAGCGCCGGGGTGACCGCCTTCCACTGGGCGCGGCGGTGGCGGGTGTTGCTGCGGGACGTCTTCCGCTTCGGGACGGCCATGGGGACTCCTCCTCGGTGGTCGGGCACCGAGACGCTACATGAAAATGGATCCCATTAACAATATGCGTCCCGGTGTCCGCCACCGCTGTCCCCGCGGGGTGTCTCAGTCGTCCGCGCCCACGAGCATCCGCACCTCGAACTCCTCGTGCGCGGCGGGATCCTCGGCCGGGCCCCGGTCCAGCACCGTGCCGAGCCAGCCGAGCAGGAAACCCGCGGGGATGGAGACGATGCCGGGATTCTGGAGCGGGAACCAGGCGAAGTCCGCCTCGGGGTAGAACGAGCCCGGAGCCGAGGAGATGACGGGGGAGAAGACGGCCAGCAGGACGGAGCAGAGCAGCCCGCCGTACAGACTGAGTAGGGCCCCCTTGGCGCTGAAGCGCCGCCAGAAGAGGGTGTAGACGATCGTCGGCAGGATCGCGGACGCCGCGATGGCGAAGGCCAGGAAGGCGAGCGTCGCGGTGTTCGCCCCCCAGGCGACGAGGGCCAGCAGGATGCCGAGGACGCCGATGACCGCCCCGGACAACCGGGCGACGGTCAGCTCCTCCGTCTCGCCGGCCCGGCCCCTGCGGATCACCTCGCCGTACAGATCGTGGGCGAGGGAGGAGGCCGCGGCCAGAGTGAGGCCGACCGCCACGGCCAGCAGCGTCAGGTACGCCAGGCAGGTCAGCAGCGCGGTCAGGACACTGCCGCCCAGCTCGTGCGCGAGCAGCAGGACGGAGGCGTTGCCGGTGCGGTCCGTGCTCTCGATGGCGTCCCGGCCGAGCAGTGCGGTGGCGCCGAGCCCAAGGACGCCGGCGCCGAGGCAGACCGTCCCGACCAGCCCGACGGCCCACACCACCGAGGAACGCAACACCCCGGCGTTGCGCGGGGTGAGCAGGCGCATCAACACGTGGGGCAGAGCGGCGAGGCCCAGCACGATGGCCAGTTCGAGGCTGAGGAAGTCCAGCTTGTTGCTGACCGTGCCGCCGTAACGCAGCCCGGGCTCGAGGAAGCTCAGGCCCGAACCGCTGCGTTCCGCCGCCCGCTCCAGCAGCGCGCCAGGGTTCCAGTCGAAGCGGTGCAGCACCCAGCCCGCGGTGAACAGCACGCCCGCCACCAGCATCACGGCCTTGATGATCTGGATGACCGTCGCGCCCGGCATGCCGCCCAGGGACGCGTACAGGATCACGAACACGCCGATCACGACCACGCACAGGGTGCGGGTGGTGCCGCTCGGCACACCGGTGAACTGGGTCAGCAGGGCTACACTGCCCACGAGTTGGGCCACCAGGTAGAGCGTGGCGATGACCAGGATGCACACCGCCAGCGCCACCCGGACCGGCCGCTGCTGCCGCGGAAGGCGCAGGGCCACGGTGTCTCCGAGGGTGAACCGGCCTGTGCGGTGCAGGGGTTCGGCGATCAGCAGCAGCACCATCATCCAGGCGACCGTGGTGCCGCCGAGGTACATCAGCCCGTCGTACCCGGTCAGGGCGACCAGCCCGGTACTGCCCAGCAGGGTGGCGGCGGACAGGTAGTCACCGCACATGGCCAGACCGTTGCGCAGCGGCGACATGGCGCGGTCGCCGAGGTAGAACTCGCCGATCTCGTCGCGCTGAGGCGCCGTCAGCAGTGCCGTGAACAGGGTTATCACGACCACGGTCAGGAACAGGACGAACGTCAGCTGCAGACTGCTGTCGTCGATGGCGGCGGCGCTCACCACGTGTGGAACCCCCTCGACCCGTGCCGGAGCGGCCGCTGTCCTGCCGCCTGCGGGGGCGGCGCCGAACGGGCGCGGCGGCTCTCGGTCGCCCGCAGCCGGGACCGCAGGCCGCGGGCGAGTGGATCCACCCGGGTGCGCATGTGCCGCAGGTGGCACCGGACGGTCACGCCCATGAGGGCGAACTGCCCGAGCCCGAGGGCCAGTCCGACCGTGAGGCGGCCGGCCAGTGGCTGGTTCATCACCGCCGGCACAAAACTCGACAGCAGCACGTACAGCAGGAATCCGCCCACGGACACGACGGTCGCCCGGATGCCGAACCGGCGCTGTGCGCGGCGCAGGGAGTGAAATTCGGGATGGTCGGATATACGAGACGGCGCAGTATGTTCGATGTGCGGAAGCGGGAATGCGGGAATGTCGTCCCGTTGCGGAGAAAACTCGGGCACAGGCGCACCTTCTTCGCTGCATCGTGCCCCGCACTCGACCCCTTGGGGTCAGTGGACGCGTCCGGTTTCCGGGCAGGGTGAAGGGGCGCCGGACGCGGGATGGGGGTGCGGGCTCTGTGGGGGGTGTGAATCCGTAAAACTGAGAGCGGAGTATGTCAGTGCTGTGCTTGAGACATCAACTGTGAGGGGTGAATTCACCTGTGCTCATGGCTTGTTCACACTCCGCTGGAATAGTATGGACCATTTCCCGGTCCAAGCTGCGCCGCATGCGTTTAGGCTGGGCGGTGTGAGTGACGACCGCAGCAAGGCCCCGCTGGCCGTGTTCGACCTGGACAACACCCTCGCCGACACCACACACCGGCAGGGCTTCCTGGAGCGCAGGCCGAAGGACTGGGACGGCTTCTTCTCGGCGGCACCGCAGGACCCGACCGTCCCGGAGGGCGTCGCGCTGGTCCGGGAGCACGCGCAGCGGTGCGAGATCCTCTACCTGACCGGGCGGCCCGAGCGCTGCCGTCGCGAGACCCTCGACTGGCTCGCCGCCCAGGGCCTGCCCGAGGGACGCGTGTACATGCGGCGGGACGCCGACCGGCGCCCCGCCCGGTTCACCAAGCTGGAGATCCTGCGGCGGCTCGCCCGCACCCGCGAGGTCCGCGTCCTCGTCGACGACGACGAACTGGTCTGCGCCGACGCCCGCCGCGCGGGCTTCACCGTCGTACGGGCCGACTGGGTGACCCGGTCCGCGGAGATGAAGGCGGCACAGGAGCGCGAAGGGCGGACCTGACAGCGCCCGCCCGGGGGAGAGTCCGCGACCCGTCTACTCCGACTCGTCCAGCCGGAAGCCCACCTTCAGTCCCACCTGCCAGTGCGCGATCCGCCCGTCCTCGAGCTGGCCGCGCACCTGCGTCACCTCGAACCAGTCCAGGTTGCGCAGCGTCTGTGAGGCCCGGTCGATGCCGTTGCGGATGGCCTGGTCGACGCCGTCCGGTGAGGTGCCGACGATCTCCGTGACCCGGTAGGTGTGGTTCGACATGCCGCTGCTCCTCTTCCAGTGACGTACCAGTGACGGGAGTGTCACGCGTCATTCCACCGTGCCCCAGGCGGCGGCGATGCGCGAGACGTCGTCTCCCGGCCTCGCCGCCGCCCGGCCCTCACCTCGTCAGCGCGCCACGCTCAGCGACAGCGCGAACCGGCCCGGACCGTCCGTCCACCAGTGGGTCAGGTCGAGGCCCGCGGCCGACAGTTCGGCGCGTACGCCCTCCTGCCGGAACTTCGCCGACACCTCGGTCCGCATCTCCTCGCCCGCGCCGAAGTCGACGGCGAGGCCGAGCGCCGGCACCTTCACCGTCTGTGCCCTGCGCGAGCGCAGCCGCATCTCGATCCACTCGTGCCCGGGGTCCCACAACGCCACGTGGTCGAACGCGCCGGGATCGAAATCGCCGCCCAGTTCGCGGTTGATCACGGACAGCACGTTCTTGTTGAACGCGGCCGTCACGCCCGCCCTGTCGTCGTACGCCCGGACCAGCACCTCCTCGTCCTTGACCAGGTCCGTGCCCAGCAGCAGGGCGTCACCCGGGGCGAGCAGGGCTCGTACGGACGTCAGGAACGCGGAGCGTTCGGCGGGCAGCAGATTGCCGATCGTGCCGCCGAGGAACGCCACCAGCCGTGGCCCCGGTGTGTCCGGCAGGGTCAGTTCCGCGGTGAAGTCGGCGATCAGCGCGTGCACGTCCAGTCCCGGACGTTCGGCGGCGAGCGCCTGCCCGGCCTGGGTGAGGGCGCTCTCGCTGACGTCCACCGGGATGTAGGTGTGCAGGTCTGTGAGGGCGTCGAGCAGATGCCGGGTCTTCTCCGAGGAGCCGGAGCCGAGCTCGACGAGGGTGCGCGCCCGGGTGGCCGCGGCGATGTCCCCCGACCGCGCGAGGAGGATCTCCCGCTCGGCGCGCGTCGGGTAGTACTCCTCCAGTTCGGTGATCTTCTCGAACAGGTCGCTGCCGTGCGCGTCGTAGAACCACTTCGGCGGCAATGTCTTGGGGCGGCCGGTCAGACCCCGGTGGACGTCGGCGCGCAGCGCGGCGTCGGTGGCGTCCTCGGGCAGGGTGCGGGTGAGGCGGAACGTGCTCACGTACGGGGCTCCTTCGGTGATGCGGGCACGATGGCGTCGGCCGGCTCCTTCAGCGGCGTCAGCAGCACATCGGTGCGGCTCGCCGTGAGGAGGGTGCGGTCGGGGACCTCCCGCCAGTGCGGATCGTCGTCGTAGGGCTCGGAGGCCACGACGGTGCCGCCGCCGGGCCGGGTGAGGTACCAGAGGGTGTCGCCCCAGGCGGTCGCGGTGATCGTGTCGCCGTTGGTGAGGAGGAGGTTGAGCCGGGAACCGGGGGCCGCGGCGGCGACCTCCAGGACCGTGTCCGCCATCGCCTGGCCCTCCTCGTCGCCGCCGCGCAGCCTGGCCAGCACCAGCGCCCACACGAGCGCCGAGTCGTTGCGGGCCTCCAGGGACAGCAGGTCCTCGTGCGGCAGCGTCCGGGAGACGGCGGCCAGCGAGCCGGGCCAGCCCTTGACCGCCCCGTTGTGGCTGAACAGCCAGGTCCCCGCGGCGAACGGGGCCGCCGCGGCCTCCGCGTCGGCGCCCGACAGGGTCGCGTCCCGTACCGCGGCGAGCAGCGCCGTGGACCGTACGACCCGGGCGAGATCGGCGAAGGAAAGGTCCGCCCAGACCGGACCCGCCCGGCGGTAACGCGCCGGCACCGGGTCGCCCTCGGCGTACCAGCCCACGCCGAAACCGTCGGCGTTGACCGTCCCGTACTTCTGGTGCCGGGGTGCCCACGACTGCCGGTACAGCCCGTGCCGGGGCTCCACCAGGAGCCTGCCCAGGGCCTGCGGCGGCCCCACGTACGCCACGTGACGGCACATCAGACGTCCTCCGAGCGGGCCGTACGGAACCCGGAGAAGATCTGCCGGCGGATCGGGTAGTCCCAGTTGCGGAACGTGCCCCGGCAGGCCACCGCGTCCACGGCGAACGATCCGCCGCGCAGCACCTTGTACCCGGGCCCGAAGAAGACCTCCGAGTACTCCTTGTACGGGAACGCCCTGAACCCCGGGTAGGGCAGGAAGTCGCTGGCCGTCCACTCCCACACGTCGCCGATCAACTGCCGCACGCCGAGCGGCGACTCGCCGGCCGGGTAGCTCCCGGCGGGCGCCGGACGCAGATGCCGCTGGCCGAGATTGGCGTGCTCCGGCCCCGGCTCGGCGTCGCCCCACGGGTAGCGCGTCGAACGGTCACCGGCCGGGTCGTACCGGGCGGCCTTCTCCCATTCGGCCTCCGTGGGCAGCCGGCGTCCCGCCCAGCGGGCGTAGGCGTCGGCCTCGTACCAGCACACGTGCAGCACCGGCTCGTCGGGCGGGACGACCTCGGTGACGCCGAACCGGCGCCTGAGGAACTGCTTCCCGTCGCGCCGCCAGAACAGCGGGGCGTCGATGCCGTGGCCGCGGATGTGCGCCCAGCCTTCGGCCGTCCACCACCGCGGGTCGTCGTAGCCACCGTCCTCGATGAACGCCTGATAGGCGCCGTTGGTGACCGGTGTGGTGTCGATGTGGAAGGGCGCCACCTCGCGCCGGTGCGCGGGACGTTCGTTGTCCAGGGCCCACGGCTCGCCGGAGGTGCCCATCGTGAACGGGCCGCCCGGGACGAGCACTTCGGACGGACCGGTGAACAGCGGCGCCGGCTCCGGGTCGGGTGCCGTCAGGGCCTGCGGGCCGGTGCGGAGCTGATGGGTGATCAGCATGGTCTCGTCGTGCTGCTGTTCGTGCTGCGCGATCATCCCGAAGGCGAACCCGGCCTCCGTCAGCCGCGTCCCGTGGAAGGCGTGCCGCTCCAGCACGTCCAGCGCCCTTCCGCGCACGTCGGCCGCGTAGGCGCGGGCCTCGGCGGGCGACAGCAGCGGCAGCTTCGGCCGCTCGGCGCGCGGGTGCTCGAAGGCGTCGTAGAGGCCGTCTATCTCGGGCCGTATCGCCTCGTGCCCGGCGACGGCCCGCAGCAGCCACTGCTCCTCCTGGTTGCCGATGTGCGCGAGGTCCCACACCAGCGGCGACATGAGCGGCGAGTGCTGTGCGGTCAGGTCGGGGTCCTCCACACAGCTCGTCAGCAGGGTGGTGCGCTCGCGGGCGACGACGAGTGAGGCGACCGCCCGCTCACGGAGCACCTCGGGGTCGACGGTCCCGGCGTCGACAGCGGATTCGGTGTCGGTCATGGGCGGAAGTCCTTCCCGTGGGCGCGACCGTCCGCGCCGCGCTGTCGGTCGAGCAGGTCGTCGGCGGGGCAGCGGCCCAGGACGACGTAGCGGTCCAGGTAGGCCGTGACGGCCTCGATGACCTCGGGGCCGGCGCCCAGCCGGGGCAGGGCGTCCAGCGCGGTCGTGAAGCAGGTGACGGCCACCTCGCGCAGTTCCGCGTCGGCAAGGCCGCCGCGGGCCGCGTCGAGCCACAGCGGGTTGTGCGGCGCGGGCAGCCCCAGCGTCCGCTCGGCCAGCGGCTTCACGGCCCGGTAGACGGTCTCGGCGGCCTCCGGGTCGTCGAACAGCGCCGCCGTCACGGCCAGCGGCACGATCCAGCCGTCGTCGCCGGGCTGCGCGTCGATCATGCGCAGTTCGAGATGGCCACGCGGCCTGACCGGCGGGAACAGCGTCGTGACGTGGTAGTCGAGATCCTCCCGGGTGACCGGCCGGGGCCGGCCCGTGCGGAGCCAGTCCCGGAAGGTGAGCCCCTCGGGGACGTCCCAGGGGCCGCCGTCCCGCCGTACGCACATCACGGGGGAGTCCAGCACGTGCCGGGCCCAGGCGCCGCGCGGGTCGGTGTCCAGCCGCGGTCCGCCCGCCCGGCTGGCGCCGATCCGGGTCCACATCAGCTGCCGGGTGGACAGCCAGCCGGTCGGCCGGTTGCCGGCGAGCGGGGAGTTGGCGAACGCGGCCACCAGGACAGCGCCCAGGTGGTGGGCCAGCCACCAGCGCCGCACCAGGCCGAGCGGCCCGGGCTCCTCGTGGCCGGCGTCCAGGCACACCTGCACGGAGGCGGAGGCGCACATCATGGCGCGGCCGGCGGGGCCGGTGCGGTCCAGGCACGCCTCCATGGCGTCGTAGCGCGGTTGGCGCAGGTACCGGCGGGGTTCGTGCCAGGGATCGTGGCCGAGGCCGACGAGGGAGAGGCCGTCGTCGCGCAGTACCGCGCGGACGGCGTCCAGGTCGGCGGAGACGGTGGTGACGACCTCCGTCAGGGAGTCGGCGGGTGGCGAGCTCAGCTCCAGCTGGCCGCCGGGTTCCACGGTGAGCGCCGAACTCAGGGGAACGGTGCGCAGGGCGGCGTAAGCCGCTTCGAGCCGGTCGGGTGTGACGGGGAGCTGCGGTGCACGCAGCTCGTGGACGAGCCATTCCACCTCGACACCGAGGCGGCGTGGCGGGCCGGTCTTGAAACAGATGCCGCGGACGAGCGCCTCGACCTCGGCTTCGGACAGTGAGGTGTGTGGCCGGGTACAGCCACCTACCGAATCGGACATGTCGGGATCCTCCTGAGATTCCACCATGCCACCGGTCCGGGCTCTTCGGCGGCCCGGTCCGGGATCACCGTCCCACCCAAGACGTTCATGGCGCTCCGCACAAGGGGGCGAAGCGGGGCGTTCCCGGGCGGTCATGCTGTGCGGCCCGGCGTTTCCAGGCACTTTCCCGGACGTTCTCCCACGGCGAAAATCCTGTTGCCCCGGGGAGCGGACATCACTCACGATGCTCGCGTGAACATGGCAAGACGGACCGCGCGGGGCGCGGTCACGACGTGGACGGGGGTCGCGTCGTGAGCGCGCGTCTGCGCGGTGTCGCGCGGGAGACCGAGCAGATCGTCGCGGCCGGGGCCTATCGCACGCCGGACGGACGCGAGGTCTCGATCGAGGCGGAGCTGCGGGCGGCACGCGAGGGAACGCGCCTGTACGGGCCGGAACCGGTGCCCGTACCCGCCGATCGGGTGACGCGCGGGCGGACGACCCGGATCGAGGTCACGGGGGAGAGCAGCCTGGAGGCGGCCCGCCGGCTGGGCGGCCACGTGGCCGTGCTGAACTTCGCCTCCGCCCGGAACCCCGGCGGCGGCTACCTGAACGGCGCCCAGGCCCAGGAGGAGGCCCTGTGCCGGGCCTCCGCGCTGTACGCATGCCTGGCCGGCGTCCGGGCCTTCTACGACCACCACCGGGCCCACCGCGACCCGTTCTACACGGACCGTGTCATCCACTCACCGGCCGTGCCCGTCTTCCGCGACGACCGGGGCGGCCTGCTGGCCGAGCCGTACACCGCGGGTTTCCTGACCTCGCCCGCGCCCAACGCGGGGGTGGTGCTCCGCACGGCGCCCGAACGGGCCCACGAGCTGCCCCGGGTGCTCGCGGGCCGGGCCGAACGCGTCCTGGAGACGGCCGCTGCCCACGGCTACCCCCGTCTCGTCCTCGGCGCCTGGGGCTGCGGGGTGTTCCGCAACGACCCCGCCCAGGTGGCGCGGGCGTTCCGGACGCTGCTCGGGCCCGGCGGCCGGTTCGCGGAGACCTTCGAGCACGTGGTGTTCGCAATCCTGGACCGCACACGGGACCGTGCGGTGCTGCGCGCCTTCGAGGAGGCGTTCAGCTCCAGCCGTAGCGCTCCTGCAACCGGCGTCTGACCAGGTTGAAGCGCATGCGGTCCAGGGCGCAGGCCTCCCGGCGCATGCCGTCCTCGTGCAGCCGCAGCACCCGGTCCACGTCGACCCACGAGTCCCGGCCCGTGCGGTCCCACGGCCCGCTGCCGATCGGCACCCACTCCCGGTCGCCGTCGTGCCGCTTGCTGGACAACCGCACGGCGAGGAACGTGCCGCCCGGCTCGCGGGCGACCACCAGCACCGGGCGGTCCTTGCCCCGGCCGTCGTTCTCCTCGTAGGGCACCCACGTCCAGACGATCTCCCCGGGATCCGGGTCGCCGTCGTGCGCGGGGGAGTACTCCGTCCGCACCCGGCCCACCTCGCGCGGATCGGCCTGGACGGTGGCGGAGGGGCCGTGACGGCCGGGGACGTTCTCGTCGGCAAACGTGCTCACGGGGGCACCTTAGAGGCTGCCCCCGTGAGCACGCCGCCCGGGTTCACCTGTCGTCCATCGGCACCTTCTGGGCATGCCCGTTGAGGGCGGAGGCGTCCTGTGGCGCCTGCCCGTTGCGGTCCATCGACGCGAGCAGCTGACGGGCCAGGCCCAGACCGGTGCCGCCCATGGTGAGCGCCTTGGCGAACAGGTCAGCCATGCCGTCGGCGCCGTTGAGCAGCACCATGTTGTCGACGTTGCCGAACGCGGACGCGCCGGCCTGCACGATCTCCGGCCAGTTCTCGGCGAGTTGCTGGGCGACGACGGCCTCCTGGTTCTCCGCCAGGGCGGCGGCTCGGGCCTTGATGGCCTCCGCCTGGGCGAGACCCTTCGCCCGGGCGGCCTCGGCCTCGGCCAGGCCCCTGGCCCGCGCGGTCGCCGCCTCCGCCTCACCGGTGGCCCAGGTCGCCTGCGCGGCCGCCTCGCCCCGTGCCTTGGTCGCCTCTGCGTCGGCGCCCGCGGCCGTCTTGACCCGGGTGGCCTCGGCCGCCGCTGCGAGCTCCGTCTCCTGCGCCTGCGCCTGGGCCGACGAGATGCGCGCGTCGCGGTCGGCCTCTGCCAGGGTGCGCGTCTCGTAGGCCGCCGCGTCGGCGGGTTTGCGGACGTCCGCCTGGAGTTGCTGCTCGCGCCGGTGCGCCTCGAGCTCCGCCACCCGAGTCTCCTGGACGACGACCTCCTGCCGGGCGCCGGCCTCCGCGAGGGGACCGGCCTGCCGGGCCTTGGCGGCCGCCTTGTCGCGCTCGGCCTGGTAGCCGGCCTGGAGGATCTCGCTGTCCCGGGTGGCCTCCGCCATCCGGGCGAACGCCTGCTGCTCGGCCTCGGTGGCCAGCCGGTTCGCCTCGGCCTGCGCGATGCGCGCGTCGCGCTGCACGGCCGCCGCGTGCGGCATGGCGAGGTTCTGGATGTAACCGGTCGGATCCTCGATCTCGTGGATCTGCAGCGAGTCCACGATCAGACCCAGCTTCTCCATCTCGGTGCCGCACGCGGCCCGGGTCTGCCCGGTGAGCTTCTCCCTGTCCCGGATCATGTCCTCCACCGTCAACCCGCCCACGATGGACCGCAGATGACCCGCGAAGACGTTGTGCACCCGCTCCGACATCAGCTTCTGCTGGTCCAGGAACCGGCGGGCCGCGTTCGCGATCGACACGAAGTCGTCGCCCACCTTGAAGATGACCACGCCCCGCACCTTCAGCGGAATGCCCTGGTGGGTCACGCAGTCCACCTGGAGTTCCGTCTCGTTGAGATCGAGCGAGAGCTTGCGCACCGCCTGCACCCCGGGCATCACGAGCGTGCCGCGTCCGGTGACGATGCGGAACCCCATGCCCTCCTCGAGGCCCTCCGTGCGGTGCTTGGACCCGGAGATGATCAGTGCCTCGTTGGGTTCCGCGACGCGCCACATGAGCTTGAACAGACCGATCAGCACGAGGACGGCGGCGACCGCCACCCCCGCAACGACGCCGACGACCATCGGCATTCGCCCCCTTTGGATGGTGCCCTCCCGGCACCGAACGAAGGGGAGTGTGCTCCTCGGCGGAGCGCGGGTACAGCCACCGCGCATCCTTGGCACAAGCTTGACGCGTACGGCTTTCACCTGCGTCGCAGCGGGCTCAACTGTCGTACGCCGCCGTGACGTAGACGGTCCTGGGCGGCAGGTACTCGACCACCATGACGACCGTGCCCGTCTCGATCCGGTCGCCCGCGGAGGCCGGGTGGGCGAGGAAGTGCTCGGCACCGCCGCGCACCCGGACGATCACCTCGCCGACCAGCCCGGGCCCGATCGTTCCGGTGACCCGCCCCATGAGCCCGACCATCGACGCGTCCGCCATGACATCAGCGTACGGTCGCTCACACGGCGGCGGAACGTGCCGTGACCGGCGGCGCCGGCCACTTCTCGGCCCAGCGCAGCTCCGCCTCCAACTGCGCGGCCACCTGCACGAGGAGCGGCTCGCTGTTCGCCGGGCCCAGCAGCTGCGCGCCGACCGGCAGCCCGTCCGGCGTGAACCCGGCGGGCACGTTGACGCCGGGCCACCCCAGCACGTTCCACGGCCAGGCGTACGGACACGCGGCGATCATCGCCCGGTCGGTGGCGAACCCGCTGAGTTCCAGCAGGGCCCCGACCCGCGGCGGGGGAGCGGCGGTCGTCGGCGCGAGGACGACGTCGTACGAGGTGAAGAAGCCGCCGATACGCCGGTGCAGCACGCTCTCCGCACGCCGGGCCGCCCGCAGCGGGGCCCCGCCGAGCAGCCGTCCCAGCCGGGCCGCGCCCCGGGTGCGCCGGTCCAGCAGCGCCGGGAAAGGCGCCTCGCCGACGCGCTCGGCGATCCCGGCCGTGGCGCGCGGCACGAAGGTCAGCCCGATCTGCCCGTACGGCGGGTCCGCCTCCTCGACGAAGTGCCCCAACGCGCTGAGCCGCTCGGCCAGTTCGACCACCCGGGTGCGCACCTCGGGCAGGAGCCGGGCGGGCACCGCCGTGAAGGGCGGCTTGAGGGAGAGCGCGATGCGCAGCCGCCCGGGGTCGCGGCCGACGGCCCCGGACACGTCGAGGGCCGGAGGCTGGTGAGGGTCCTGCGCGTGGTTGCCGCTGGCCGCGTCCAGCAGCAGGGCCGCGTCGGCCACCGTGCGGGCCAGGGTGCCGTTGACGGTGATGCCCTGGAAGGACTCGCCGCGCGGCCAGGTCGAGACACGGCCGCGCTGCGGCTTGATGCCGACCAGATGGGTCCAGGCGGCCGGGATCCGCACCGACCCGGCGCCGTCCGAGCCGAGCGCGGCGGGCACCAGACCGGCGGCGACCGCGGCGGCCGAGCCGCCCGAGGACCCGCCGGGCGTGTGGCCGGTGCTCCAGGGGTTGCGGGTCGCGCCGAAGGCGGGCCCCTCGGTGAAGGGCCACTGCCCGAACTCGCAGGTGTTGGTCTTGCCGACGATCACGGCTCCGGCCGCGCGCAGCCGCCGCACCGCCTCGCCGTCCTCGGTGACCGGCGGGAACTCCCCGCAGCAGCCGAACGCGGTCGGCTCACCGGCCACGTCCATGTCGTCCTTCACCGCGACCGGCACGCCGAGCAGCGGCTTGCGCACGCCACGCGAGGCCAGTTCGCGGTCCGCGGCGTCGGCTTCCGCGAGCGCGGCCTCGGCCCGGACGATCCGGAAGGCGTTCAGACTCCCCTGCGTCGCCTCGATCCGGGCCAGCGTCCGCTCGACCAGCGCCCGTGAGGTCACCTCCCCGGAGGCCAGCGCACGGGCGGTCTCGGTCAGGCCTTCGCAGCGGTCGAGCGTCATACGGACACCTCCGGAAGCAGCTTCTCTACCGAACGGTAACGTCCGGTGGCCGGTGGCGGAATGCCGACGACAGGCGTGGAAGTTCTCCATCGGCCACATCCTCCTCACTGGGCGCACCAGCACCTGCTCAAACCATTGACGCACCTCCGCCTCGCCCTTACCTTTCGAGCCCCACCGTCTGGTCGAGTTGCCGAACTCTGTTCGATATCCCGAACACTGCTTTCGCAGGGAGAGCCGCCCGTGACCCCACACCCCGCCGCCCCGTCCCGCCGCACCCTGCTGCGCGCCCTGACCGCCGTGCCCGCATCGGCGGTCCTGCTCGGCGAAATCCCCGGGCTGCTCGGCAGTGCCCTGGCCGCCGCACCCCCGAACGGCTCGGCCACCCGCTACACCATCGTGCCGTTCCTCAACAGCGACGACGGCACGGTCGACGTCTACCAGTCGGACGACGCCACCGACTTCAGGCTGCTGCGCTCCTCCGCGTACACACCGCCCGCGAACCGGATCCGCGACGCCAGCGTCATCCGGCACACCGACGGCTTCTACTACCTGACCTACACCACGCACACCTGGCAGGACCCCAGCACCACCATCGGCTTCGCCCGCAGCTCCGACCGGGCCGGCTGGACGTTCCTGTACGACTACACCGTGCCGATTGCGAACCTCTCCCGCGCCTGGGCGCCGGAGTGGTTCGTCGACAGCGACGGCAGCGTGAACATCATCGTGTCCTGCTCCACCGCGAACGACGAGTGGATCTTCACGCCGTACCGGCTGAGGGCGACGAACTCGGCACTCACGGCGTGGAGTTCACCGGTCGCCCTCTCCGGTATCGGCGCCAACCACATCGACACGTTCATCGTGAAGACCGGCGCGACGTACCACGCCTTCCCGAAGAACGAGACGACGAAGTACATCGAGTACGCCACCGCCTCGAACCTCACCGGCCCCTACACGATCCGCCGGACGGGTGACTGGGCGGGCTGGGGCAGTTACCGCGAGGGACCGGCCCTGGTTCAGCTCGACAACGGCGGCTGGCGGATGTTCTTCGACGGGTACGGCGACGGGAACTACTACTACAGCGACAGCCACGACACCTTCGCCACCTGGTCGGCCCCGGCCGCACTGCCCGCGATCTCGGGTACGGCCCGGCACTTCACGGTGGTCAAGGAGGCGGTCACGGGCGGCCCGAGCCTGGCCCGGAACATCACCAGCTCCTTCCGCTCGGTCAACTACCCGACCCGCTACTGGGAGCAGCGGTCCTCGCTCCTCGACCTGCCCGTGGTCACCACCTCCAGCACCACCGCCGAGAAGCAGGCCGCCACCTTCACGGTCGTCGCCGGCCTCGCCGACGGCAACGGCTGTTCCTTCCGGGACGCGGCCGGCGAGTACCTGCGCCACTGGGACTTCCGCGCCCGCTTCGACGCCGACAACGGCACGAGCACCTTCGCCGAGGACGCCACGTTCTTCCTTCGCGCCGGGACGTCCTCGGGCTCCGTCCGCTTCGAGTCGTACAACTATCCGGGGTACTACCTGCGCCACTACGCCTACCAGCTCCGTGTGGAGCGCTCCGACGGAACGGATCAGTTCCGCCAGGACAGTTCGTTCACGCCCGTGACACCGTGGGCCTGACCCGCACCTGTCCGGACGGCGTTCAGCCGACGTCGAAGACGTTCGGCAGCCGGAGGAGGTATCGGGTGCGGTCGTGCCGCTTGAGCGCCTCCAGCTCGGGGGCGCGGTACAAGGGGGTCACGGTGCACCGTTCGGCGGTCGAGCCGGTCCGTTCCAGCAGGGCGTTGACGGCCTGCCGGGCCGAGGAGTTGGCGCCCTCCATGGTGGCGAGATCGATGGGCACGGCCACGTAGTCGCCGGCCAGGAAGAGGTTGGGGATCTTCGTCGCCGACCGCGGGCGGTGGTGGAAGGTCCCCACCGGATGAATGAGCAGCTGTTCCTCGTTGACGGGATGCGGAGTGCCGAGTCCGTCCACGGCCGGATCGAGGAACCAGGAGTGCAGCACGGAGTCCTTCAGGACCGTACGGCCGCTGTCGTTGAGCGACGCCTTCAACTGCGCCCACACCTCGCGGGCGACTTCGGTACGGGTGCACTGCTTGGCCGTCTTGCCGTACAGGATGCCCGGCCGGTCCCACTCGGAGACGTCCACGGACAGACAGTCCGCGACCGTGCCGTCGCCGAAGTCGGCGGGGAAGTCGTGGCCCGGCCAGTGCTGGGCCTGGGCGATCGCGGTCAGCGACCACGGGGAGTCGATGAGGTCGAGGTGGCCGTGCAGGATCGGCGTGCGCTCGGTCAGATAGAACTGAATGCCGGTCATCCAGTCCGTCTGCAGCCGGTCACACTCCGCCAGTTGAGGGTCGGCCGCGCGCACGGCGGAGTTCCATGTGCGGCGGGCGTGCTCGACCGGCATCGCCGAGATGTAGTGGTCGGCAGTGACGGTCCGGCGCGCGCCTTCGGGGTCCTCCACGACGGCCCCGGTGATCACACCCGAGCCCAGGGTCAGGTCCCGTACGGTCCAGCCGACGCGGAACTCGACGCCGAGTGACCTCAGGTGCGTCACCCAGGGGTCGATCCAGGCCTCGTTGGTGGGCGCGTTGAGGATCCGGTCCAGGGGTCCGTCCGCGCCCCGCCCGAGGAGGTTGAAGGCGAAGGCCTCCAGCAGGGTGGCGACCGTACGGGTGCTGGCCTCCTCCGCCTTGGTGGCCACGATGTTGCGGGTGATGCCGATGGCGAGGATCCGCTGGTAGTCGTAGGACATCCGCCCGGCCCGTACGAACTCCCACCACGGCGTCCGCTCCCATGTGTCGTCGCGGCGCTCGTCGCAGCTGGTGAGGAAGACCAGGAAGCGGTTGGCGAAGTAGAGGGCCTCGTGCAGGGGCAGGTGGAAGGCCGTGTCCAGGACCGAGGTGAAGGCGCGGCGGATCTCGTCGGGGGTGAGTTCGGCCGGGGTGCCGCCGGGCCAGGGCAGCGGGATCCGGATGTCCTCGCGGCCGCCCGACCGGGCGAACAGCATCTCCTTGGGGGCGACGAGGTTGTCGTGGACGCCATGGGGGTTGCCGGGGAACGGGATGCGCCGCATGGTGTCGGGCAGGTTGTGGTAGATGCCGGGGATGAAGCGGAAGCCGTGCTCCCCCGGCAGGGGGCGGCGGCCGCCCGTGCCGCTGTCCGGTACGTCCATGCTGCGGGCCTTGCCGCCCAGCGCCTTGCGTTCGTAGACCGTGACCCGGAAGCCGCGCTCGGCGAGTTCGTGCGCGGCCGTGAGCCCGGCGACGCCCCCGCCCAGTACGGCCACGGTCTGCGCCGCCGGGCCGTTCCGGGCCGAAGCCCGCCGGGGCATGCCGAGGGCGACCCCGCCACCGCCGGCGGCCGCGGCGGTGCCCAGGAAAGTTCTGCGCGTCGTGCCGCTCATCGCCACCCCTTACCGTCGGTAACACCGGCGCACGAGGATATGGGTGGCACAAGCATCCCGGAAGACGGCCCGCGCAACTTTGGCTTGATGCCGCATCGCAGTTCGCGTCATGGTGCCGGTCACGGCGGCCTTCCGGGATCTCGCGGGCCTTTCGGCTCCGTCGCGCGTGGCTGGCACGGAGAAGCCGGGCCCCACGGTCGCCCGTGGAGCCCGGCCGGAGGGGGGTCAGCGGGTGAAGGTGACCCGGTGCTCCTTCAGGGAGCCGCAGTTGGAGCCGTACACCTGCACGTACGTGTTGGCGATGCCGCCGCCCCAGTCCACGCAGTGGCCCTTGCCGTGGACGTACGTCGGTCCGGCGTACGACGTGAACAGGCCCTCGTCGTAGTGGCTTTCCTCGGTGTCCGGGACGGAGACCCAGGCCGACATGCTCACGGCCTTGCCCGGGTTGTTGCGGATGGTCGTGACGCAGTTCTGGCCGTTGGAGGCGTTGTAGGTCAGATAGACGGTCCCCAACGAGCCGACGGTCGCGGAGTTGACCGTCTTGTAGCCGCTGCCGCAGACCTTCTGCGGTGTGGTGTTGGGCGCGGCCGAGGCCGGCGACGCCAGGGCGGTCATGGTTCCCACGGACAGCGCCGCCACGGCGGACGCGGCCAGAACGGAACGGGTGAATCGCATATTTCCCCCATGCAACTCTTCGAGGTGGTTGCTCCTGCATGGTGTGACCCGCCGGGCGTCCAAAGGGTTGTGCGTCAGTTGCGAGGCAAATCGGGGGAGTTGAGGGTGGAGCCGGCGTCGGCCGCGTTCGGGGATCGTGGGCGCCCGAGCGTTCCCCTCCGCCGGCCGTTCTACTCGTCAGTCAGTCATGGCACACGCGAGATCCAGAGGATCTGTGCAGGGGTGTCACACAGGCTGCACACCCCCCTTCCAAAGTCTCGTTAGCGTTACGGCTCGATCCCACGTGCGAACGTGACCAGGCCGCGGCCGGCGAGCCGCCGGAACAGCCAGATCGGGAACACTACACATGGACTACTGCTCGTCGTGCCGTCGGCACCTCAACGGCGCCCTGGTCTGTCCGGGCTGCGGCGCCTACGCCCCGGACATCGACCCCGCCGTCATCGCAGGCCGTGGCGGCCCGGCCGTCGCGCCCGGCACCACCCCGGGCGGACCGGCCTCGTGGGAGTACCCGGCCGCCCCCGGCACCTGGCACGACGGCACCGTGCGGGACGAGGCCCCCGCGCCCCCGCAGGAGAACCCCGGCTCCGGTTCGTCCGGCGAGCACGACGCCCCGGACACCGACCCGGTCGAGGGCTTCGAAGCCCGGCCGCAGGGGCGCGCGGCCCGGCGACGTCAGATGGCCCGCTGGAAGAAGAACCAGCGCCGCGCCGTGGTGGCGACGGCGGTCGCGCTCGTCGGCGGCGGCCTGACCGTCGCCGCGATGAACGGGAACGCCAAACCCGGCGTCCAGGCGGCCGCGACGCCGGGTGACACCCCCATGGGCGGTGCCCTGGAGGAGGCGCCGACGCTCACCGAACCGACGCCGAGCGAGGCCGGCACCCCGGCCTCCACCCCGACCACGCCCTCGCACACCGACCGCGCCCCGGGCCGCCGGCAGTCCCGGCCCGCGGACCCCCGCACCGCGCCCACGGACCCCCGGACGGACGCCGCCGTCACGCCCCGCGAACTGCCGCTGACCACCCCGTCCCGGCGCAAGAGCGTCACGGACAGCGTCGAATCGGCCCCGGACAACGCCGGTTCGTCGGCGTCGAGGACCACTGAACCGACGGCACCCCCGGCCGCCGCCTCCGGCTCGGACGCACAGCAGCCGGAGTCCACCTCCACACCCCCGCCCGCGGCGACCACACCACCCGAGACGTCTCCCTCCGACTCGAAGCCGAAGGAACTCTGTCTGCTCGTCATCTGCCTCAGCTGACGGCATGCGGCCGCCGAGAACCGGCGGCCGCGCGCCCGCCTTGCCGGGCCGGAACCGCGAGGCCCCCCACGACCGTCTCCGAGCACGTCGCGTGATCCCCGGAAACCGCTCCCCCGAGGCGGCCCCGCCGCCTCCGCGGCAAGCGGAAGCCGACCGTACAATCCTCGCGACCAAATCGGGGGCGACATCAGCGGGGGAGTCCGCGTGGAAACGATCATCGTGCAGTTGCCCGGCACCGCCCAGTGGGGCGGGGAGGAGACGGGCAGTCCCGAACTGATCCATCTGGGGCCGGGGGACATCGCGGACTTCGGACGTGGCGGGGCGGGGGTCCGCATCGTCCTGGCCGACCCCGGGATCTCCCGCCGCGCCGGGCAACTGGAAGCCGCCGGGGACTACTGGCGGCTGTCCAACTTCAGCCGCAGCGTGTCGTACGTGGTGGAGAACCTGGAGGGCGCCGGCGAGTACCTCACCGTCGCGCCCGGGCGGCTCGGGGCGCCCGTGCCGTTCGAGTTCTCCCGTGTGGTGCTGCCCGCCCTGTCCGGCACCGCCATGTTCAAGGTGTTCGCACCCCAGCACGCCTACCTCGGCGAGCAGTCCGTGCCCGGCGGTGGCGAACAGACCGTCCACCCCTTCGCCCTGGACCCGACGTCGAAATACTTCCTCGTCCTGGTAGCCCTGTGCGAACCGCGGCTGCGCGACCCCTCCGACTCGGCGCTGCCCGGCGTCGGGCAGATCGTGGAGCGGCTGCGACCGCTGGAGTCCTGCCGGGACCTGACCCGTTCCGCGGTCAACTACCACATCGACTACCTCGCCTTCGCCAAACTCCGCCTGGACCTCGGCGAAGAGGCCACGGCCGCGGCCGAAGGCGGCCGCACCGGCGCCAAGCGCACCCGGCTCGCCTCCGTCGCCCTGCGCTTCGGCCTGGTCCGCGAGGAGCACCTGGGGTTGCTGCCGCCGCGCGGCGCCGGCCGCCTCGGTGCTCCGCAGGAGGCCGGCGCATGACCACACCGGAGGAACAGGACGACGAGCTGCGGGCACCCCGCCCGCCCGGCCTTCCCGAGGGCTTCCGCATCGAGGACTGGGAGGTGGGCGCGGTCATCGGCTCCGGCGGCTGGGGAACCGTGTACGAGGCCCGCACGGTCGCCGACGGCACGCCCGTCGCCGTGAAGGTGCTCCCGACCGGCGCCCTCGGGCCCGGCCAGCGCGCGGCCCTCGGCGAACTCGTCCCCCGCGAGGTGCGGTTCAGCTCCGGGGCCGACCACCCCCACCTCGTCCGCACCCACGCCGTGTGCACCGTCGAGGCACCGGAACTGCCCGCCCTGGACGGCGCCGTCGCGCTGGTCATGGACCGGGCCGAGGCCAGCCTGAAGGACGTGCTGGACGCCGCCGGGACGGGCGGGCCGATCGCGGACGCCGACCGCGTCCTGCGCGGGGTGGCCGCCGGACTCGCCCACATGCACGACGCGGGTTGGGTGCACGGCGACCTCAAACCCGCCAACGTCCTGCTGGGGCCGGGCGGCCGGGTGCGGCTGGCGGACTTCGGCCTGGCCGCCGAACTCGACGGCACCCACGCCCACTTGCCGCCGCTCGGCACCCTCGACCACCTGCCGCCCGAGTGGTGGTCCCAGCGCACCGGCACCCAGGGCGCCGTCGTCCGGCCCACCGCCGACATCTGGGCCTTCGGCGTGCTCGCCCACCAGGTCCTCACCGGCGGGCTCCACCCGTTCCCCGGCGCGACGGCCCGGGCGCGCTCGCTCGCGGCGCAGACCTACGCGCGCGGCGCCGCGCCCTCCGCCCAGGCCCAGCCGTTCTTGGGCGGCAACTACGGCCTCTACGGCATGGAGGGGCAGTACCCCACCACCTCGTTCTGCTCGGGCACGTTCCGTCAGATCGGGGCCACCAAGTACGCCGAGGGCATGGCCCTGAAGTACTTCTACTCCGACAAGTGCGGTTCGTTCGCCCGGATCGAGAACTCCCGGCCCGGCTGCGCGGCCGTCCTGCAGCGTTCCGACAACGGCGCGGGCCGCAACGACGGCTGGGTCTCCGAGACCGTCGACTCCGGCATCGACTACGCCTACACGCAGATCGGCAACAACCTCAACGGCCGGGTCTCGCGCGCCCTGCTCGCCTGCGACGGCCATGACCTGGTGAACACCGGCTGGTACTGAGCCGCACCGCGCCTCGCAGCACGACGAGAGGAAGTCCCGGGGCGGGACTTCCTCGGTGACGGCGTCAACATCCGCAGCCACATGGGGCTCGATGTGTTCCTGCTGACCCCGTACACACCCGCGGCGGGCCACCGTGACACCGGTGGCCCGCCGCAGGCATGTGGGGGGAGAGGGACGTCAGCAGTCCGGAACCCCGGCGATCTTCTCGCCGCCCCGGATGTACAGGTTGTTCACCCAGGCGATGTCGCTGCCCGAGAACTCCATCACGGCGGTCCACCAGTTGTTGGTGCCGACGGCCGGGTCGTGCACGGTCTGGCCCTGCTTCTGGCACAGCGCGTCCGCCCACCACTGCGAACGGACCGCGAGTCGCGGGGAGTCGGTGGTCGGCTGCTGGCGCAGGTTGACGTCGGTGGCCCAGATGTAGACGTCGGTGAGCGCCGGGTCGCCGCCGTTGGCGGTGGCCGGGGCCGCCTGGGCCGTGGTGGCGAGGCCGCCGACGGCGAGCGCGGCCACGGCGAGGCCCAAGGCGGTACGGCTGATCAGTCGCTTCATGTGTCTGTCCCCCGAAGGACGAAAGGCGAGGATGGTGTGGTCGGAACTGGTCTCGTTCCGCTTCGGCGGTGCGCCGGGACCGGCTGCCTGCCGACGTGCAGAACTGTAGGGAGAGCGTGGGCCGCGCGGTCCTGACAACTGTCAGGAGCGGCCGGGCCGTCTGGGACGGGCGAAAGGGGTCGGCCGATTCGAACACGGCCGAAAACAACTCGACGGCCCCGACCGCCCCTGTCTACGATCCACCGCGCGGCATCGCGTGCCGGTCACCGGCCGGGTGAGGCATGGAGGCGCCGCGGAGATGCCCGTGGAGGCATTCAACCGTGTCAGTGGAGTTCAATCACACCATCATTCTGTCCCGGGACCGGGAGAAGTCGGCCCGGTTCCTCGCCGAGATCCTGGGACTGGAGGTCGGGGCACCGACGGGGGTGTTCCTGCCGGTGACGACCGCCAACGGCGTCACGCTGGACTTCCTCACCCTCGACGCCGACATCCCCATGCAGCACTACGCGTTCCTCGTCTCCGAGGACGAGTTCGACCAGGCACTGGCCCGCCTGGTGAAGGCCCGGATCCCCATCCAGGCCGACCCGCACGGCAACCACCCCCGCCGGATCAACCGCAACGACGGCGGCCGGGGCGTCTACTTCCTCGACCCGGCGGGCCACGGACTGGAGATCCTCACCCGCCCCTACGGGGCCGATCCGGCCTCCGCGTTGAACGGCGTCACGGAGGACGTGCCCGGGGCGGTGTGAGCCGCACCCGGCCGGCCCGGGGCGGGGCGCCGCCGCTCGCGCCCCGGGCCGACCCCGCTGTCCCGGCGACGACGGTCAGCCGCCGTCCGACTCCACCGCCACGGGGGCCGGTTCGGCACCGGCCCCCGTGGCGGCATCCCGGCGGGGCAGGAGCAGCGGCGAGAGCAGGAGCAGGGCACCGGCCAGTGCGATGGCCGAGCGGGGGCCGGTCCGGGCGGCCAGGACACCCCACAGCGCGGTGGCCGCCGCGGTGGTCGCCTTGCCGGTGGCCGACCAGGCGGACAGGGTGCGGGTGACCCGGCCGGCCGGGGTGCGGTCGAGACGGTGGGTGGCGAGGACCGGGTTGAACACGCCGCAGCAGGTGATCAGGCCGAACTCGAGCAGCATGACCAGGACCAGGCCGGGCACGCCGGGGCCGGTGCAGGCCAGGCCGATCGGCCAGCAGGCCCGCAACACCCCCGCCGTGACCAGGACCCGGTGCCGGCCCTGGCGCGCGACGAGGCGCGGGGCCAGGCGGGAACCGAGCAGACCGCCGGTGCAGGGCACCGCGAAGGCGAGCGCGTACTGCCAAGCGGCGAAGCGCAGGTCGTCCACCATCAGGACCAGCAGCGGCGGGGATGACGCCATGATCAGGGAGTTCACCAGGAGCGTGTTGAGGAAGAGCGGACGCAGCGCCGGATCGGCCAGGATGTGCCGCCACCCCTCCAGCAGGTCGCCGGGCCGGACGGCGGTCGCCCGGGGCCGTACGGGCTGCTTCTCCGCGTCGCCGATCGCGCGCAGTCCGAGCGCCGACAGCAGATGGCTCACCGCGTCGGCCACCACCGTCGCCACCGGGCCGAACAGGCCGATCGCGGCTCCGCCCAGCGGCGGGCCGACCACGCCGGCGGTCCAGGTCGTCGCCTCGAACCGGCCGTTCGCCACGAGCAGGTCCTGGCGCGGCAACAGATGCTTCAGGAACGCCCCGGCCGCCGCGTTGAAGGTGATGTCGGCCGCTGCGACGGCCACCGACACCAGCAGCAACTGGGCGAAGGTGAGCCGGCCGAGCGCGAACGCCACGGGAACGCTCAGCAGGACGACGCACCGGACCAGGTCCGTCGCCATCATCACCGGTCGTTTGCGGCGGATCTCCACCCACGGCCCGAGAGGCACGGACACCGCCGCGCCCACCGCCGGCCCCACCGCGGCCAGCAACGACACCTGCGCCGGCCCGGCATCCAGCGCCAGAACCGCGATCAGGGCGAACGCGTCGAACGCGAGCCATGTGCCGGCGGTGCTGACCGCGTAGGCGCCCCACAGCCACCGAAACCGCCGCCCCAGCGACCGTCTGCCCGCCATACCCGGCGCCCTCCCCGCTCCCGTGGACAACCCGGCGTTGTCCGGGAGTCATCCAAACCAGGAGCGGCCGCACCGGGCAAACAACCGTCCGGCCCCTGCGTCACAACCGAACGTTGTGACGCGACGGTGGCACGGGTGGCGGCTCAGCGCTGGTACAGCCCCACCAGAGTGCCGTCCGCGATGCGGCGCTTGTCGACCTCCTCGTGCACCTGCTCGGCACGCGGCGCGTCGGGCAGGACACACGGTTCGGACAGGGCGTAGAGCCGGAAGACGTAGTGGTGGGCGTCGTCACCCGGCGGCGGATGCGGGCCGCCCCAGCCGTGCTGGCCGTAGCCGTTGACGAGTTCCGTGCCACCCGGTGGGCTCTGCCCGGCCTCGACGCCGTCGCTGTGCGGGTCGATGCCGACCACGACCCAGTGCGCGAAGGTGCCCGACGGGGCGTCGGGGTCCTCGCACAGCAGGACCAGTTCGGTCGCCTCGTCCGGTACACCGCTCCAGGACAGCGGCGGAGAGACGTTGGGTCCCTCGTACGCGTACCGGCGCGCGATGAACGAGTGGTCGTTGAACGCGTTGCTGCTGAGTTCGATGCCGGTCATGTGCCCCGGGGTACCCCCGGGGGCTGCGGGGCACACGGTTCGGCACCGATCCCCCGGGTACCCGCCAGGTCGGGCCGGATCAAGGCGGGGGAGAGAGGAACCCGACGATGTCTCCTCTGGCAGACCATTTCGAGACGGACGCCCGGGAGGACCGGCGCGCCCCCGCCCGCACCGCCCGGCTGCGCAGCCGTATCCCCGAGCCCGACGAGGAGCCCGACCTCCTCGGCCAGTACCTCGCCCAGATCTCGGCGACCCCGCTGCTCACCGCGGAGGACGAGGTGCGGCTGGCCCGGCGGATGGAGACCGGCGTGGGGGCGATGGAGGAGCTCGAGCGGGCCGACGCCGGGGAGCACCGCCCCGCGGCGAGCCGGCGCCGGGAACTCGAGGAGGCCGTCCGCGACGGGCAGGCCGCCAAGGACCACATGGTCAGGGCGAACCTCCGGCTCGTGGTGTCGATGGCCAAACGGCACGCCCACCGCGGTCTGCCCCTGCTGGACGTCATCCAGGAGGGCAACCTGGGGCTGATCCGGGCCGTGGAGAAGTTCGACCACACCAAGGGCTTCAAGTTCTCCACGTACGCGACCTGGTGGATCCGCCAGGCCATCGAACGGGGCCTGGCCGCGCACGCGCGTTCCGTGCGGCTGCCGATGCACGTCGTGGAGCAGCTGCAGAAGATCGCCAAGGTCGAGCGGCGGCTCAGGCTCGAACTGGAGCGTGAGCCGACCGTCGAGGAGGTGGCCCGTGAGAGCGGCTTCGCCGAGGACCGGATCGCCTGGCTGCGCCATGTGGGACGGGACGCGGTCAGCCTGGACACGCCGGTCGACGAGAAGGGCGAGACGGTCGTCGGCGACCTCATCGCCGACACCGAGGTGCTCCAGGCCCCGGAGGTGGCCGAGTTCCGGGCGCTCGCCGAGGAACTCCGTGAGGCCGTCGGGACGCTCGCACCCCGCGAGGCCATGATCCTCAGCCTGCGGTACGGGCTGCACGACGGTCACACCCGCACGCTGAACGAGGTCGCCGGGCGCGTCGGCCTGACCCGGGAGCGGGTGCGCCAGCTCGAGAAGGAGTCACTCGCCCGGCTGCGGGAGCCGGCGAGCCGCGAACGGCTCGTGGCGTGGGCCGGCTGACCTTCAGCACGTCCCACCGCACGCGGCCGGCGCCGCGACGACCAGCGAGCCGTCGGCCGCCTGCCGAACCGCCACCCCACCGCTGATCCGGTCCAGCGTGTCGCGCAGCCAGGCACGGTCCGCCCCCGACGCGGGCTCCAGCCGCATCCGCCGGACCCGGAACGGCACCATGCGCAGCCCCGCCAGGCGCCCGCTGTCCGCCTCGACCGACACGAGGAAGGCCAGACGCAGGTCGTCGCGGTACTCCTCGTAGCCGGAGATGCCCTCGTAGTCGTCGACGAAGTCGCCACAGCCGTAGAGGACGAGCCGGTCCCGGTACACCTCCAGCGGACGGGGGTGGTGCGAGGAGTGCCCGTGGACGACGTCGGCCCCGCCGTCGATCAGCGCGTGCGCGAAACGGACCTGCTCGCGGGGCACGCGGTACCCCCAGTTCGAGCCCCAGTGCACGGACACCACGGTCAGGTCACCGGAAAGGCCGAGCCGCCGCACCACGGCTTCGGCCGCGGCCGGCGAGAGATCGGGCAGGTAGGCGACGCCCGGCCGGTCCGGTGTCGCCGCCCAGCCGGACGGGATGCCGCTGGAGTGCGCTCCGAGGGCGAACACCCGCAGCCGCCGGCCTTCGGGCAGCGGGACGAACGCGGGCGCGTACGCCTCCTCAGTGTCGCGTCCCGCGCCCGCCGTCCGCAGGCCCGCCCGGGCCAGGGCGTCCAAGGTCTCCAGCAGGCCCCCGCGGCCGAAGTCCAGGACGTGGTTGTTGGCGAGGACGGTCACGTCCGGCCGGACCACGGCGAGGGCGGGCAGGTTCGCCGGGTGCATGCGGTAGTGGATCTCCTTGCCGGGCGCGAAAGTGCCCGCGCGCGTCACCGACGTCTCGAGATTCACGATCCGCGCGTCCGGGGCGGCCTCGTCCAGAGCGCCGAGCGCCGCACCCCACGGCCACGACGCGGGCGCGGGGGCGGGCACCGGGCCGTGCGCCGACTCCGCCAGCCGGACGTACGAGCGCGCGTCCGTCACGTACGCCTCCCGCAGTGCCGGGTCACCGGGGTGCGCGAGGATCTGGTCGACGCCGCGCCCGAGCATCACGTCACCGCACAGGAACAGCGTCACGACATCGCCGCCCACCACTCCACGGTAGGCGTGCCCCGCCCGCCCAGGTCAGGCCTCGACCCTCACCGCACACGACCAGCCGTACGGATCCGGCCCCATCCGCAGATCGTCCCAGGCCACCGCCGTCGGGACCGCGCCCGTGACCTCCACGTCCGCGAGGCCGGCGACCGCCAGCCGTACGTCCAGGCCGCCGTCGGCCTCGTCCGCCTCCACGTCGACGGGCACCTGACCGTAGACCTCCAGCCGGAAGAAGACCTCGTCCAGCAGCGCGGCGAGCAGGTCGTCGTCGCAGGCCTCCGGCAGCCGCACCCGGTCCACCGCGGTGGGCCGGGTGCGGGAGACGTCCGCGAAACACTCGACCACCGCCAGGACGGCCTCCGCCAGACAGTGCTCTCTGCACGCCGCCCATGCCTCGATCCGGATGTCGTCGGGATGCGGCACCGCCCGGTGCCCCCACTCGCCCGGCTGCCGCCCTTGCCCTCCGTCGCCCGTGTCACCACCCATGAACATCGCCTGCCCGAGGCTCGCCCACCCATGCGGCCCCGACACCGGCACGTCACTCGAACGGGCTCGTCCGCGAGGTACGGCGGCGCCGGGCCGTACGGGATGCAGCGCCGCGCCGCCCGCGCGTGCTCCCGCCCGTGCAGCCGCCCGACCGGCCACAACGCACTGTCGATCCCGGGCGAGCGCCCTGGCTGGGGACCAGGTGGCCGTCGACCGCACAGCGGGCGTCCCGGACCACGGTCACGTCCCCTCGCGCCTGCAAGGCGTCCTCCTGACTCCAGTGCGTGGCGACTCGGCGCCCCCGGGCGGGCTGTTCCTCACGCTCCACCGGCGCGCGGTGCGGCGTCAACGCCACGCATCTCGCGGATCGCGCCATGGGACGTCCGGCCGGGCGTGGGTACCCCGGGGGGAGGGAGGCCGAAGCGGGGGAGAGGAGGCTGACGATGATCTCCCGGACTGTCACCCTGCCCGTCGGCGGTGCCGGAATCACCGGCGATCTGATGCTGCCGCCGGACACCCGTGCGGTCGTGCTCTTCGCGCACGGCAGCGGCAGCTCCCGGCACAGCCCCCGCAACCGTGAGGTCGCCGCCGGGCTGCGCGCCGCCCGGCTCGGCACCCTGCTGATCGACCTGCTGACCGAGGAGGAGGAACGCGAGGACGCCGTCACCGCCGAGCTCCGTTTCGACATCCCCCTGCTGGGCCGCCGGCTGGTGGCCGCCCTCGACTGGCTGGCGCAGGACCCGGACACCATGGGCCTGCCCGTCGTCCTGTTCGGCGCCAGCACCGGCGCCGGTGCGGCCCTGGTCGCCGCCGCGCAACGCCCCGGCCGGGTGCGTGGGGTCGTCTCGCGCGGCGGACGGCCCGACCTGGCGGGCGAGGCCCTGGACGCCGTCCGGGTCCCGGTGCTGCTGATCGTGGGCGGCCGGGACACGCACGTGCTGCGGCTCAACGAGGAGGCGGCCCGGCGGCTGGCCGGCCCGCACCGGCTCCATGTGGTGCCCGGCGCCACCCACCTGTTCGAGGAACCCGGCGCACTGGACCAGGTCACCGGCACGGCCCGGCAGTGGTGCGACGAGCAGCTGACACGAAGCGGAGGTGACCGCCATGCGGTTCCGTGATCGCCGGCAGGCCGGTGAGGAACTGGCCGAAACACTGCGCACCCGGCAGCGTGCGGGAGACCTGCCCGATCCGCTCGTGCTCGCCCTGCCCCGCGGCGGGGTCGCCGTGGCGCGCGAGGTCGCCGCCGCGCTGGACGCTCCGCTCGACGTGCTCGTCGTACGGAAGATCGGGGCGCCCCACCACGAGGAACTCGGCGTCGGCGCGATGGCGGGGGACGAGGTGCCGCTCCTCGACGCGGACGCCCTGCGCCACCTCGGGATCGGTGAGGCCGCCCTCGCCCCCGTCATCGAGCGGGAGCGCACCGAACTGCGGCGCCGCGAACGGCTGTACCGGCAGGGCCGACCGGCCCCTGACCTGCGGGGGCGGACCGTGATCGTCGTCGACGACGGCCTGGCGACCGGTTCCACCGCCCGTGCCGCGGTGCGTCACGTACGCCGTCAGGCACCCGCGCGGGTACTGCTGGCCGCGCCCGTCTGCTCACCGGAAGGGGCCGATGCGCTGAGCGCCGAGGCCGACGAGGTGATCTGCCTGCACCGGCCGGCCGCGTTCATGGCCGTGGGCCTGTGGTACGAGAACTTCGACCAACTGACGGACCAGGACGTCCTGGAGGCCCTGCACGTCCAGCTTTGACCTGTTGTTCACCTGACAGGAGTGGTGGAAACAAGCCACACCGGGCAACCGCGGTGACGGCTGAGGCCACGGTGGCGACGGGAGACCCGGCCGCGGAGTCGCGCCAGGCGTTCGCGGGCGGGGCTGCGTTCAGACGACCCCCTCCGCGCGCAGGGCCGCCACCTCCTCCTCGGTGCGGCCCAGTTCGGCGAGGATCGCCCCGGTGTGCTCGCCCACCGCCGGTACGGGGTCCATGCGCGCGGGCAGACCGGCCAGATCGGCGGGCGGCAGCAGCGCCTCCACGGTGGCGCCCGGCACGTCGACCTCGCTCCAGCGGCCCCGCGCGGCCAGCACGGGGTGGTCCAGGAAGGCGGCCACGTCGTTGACCCCGGCGCAGGCGATGCCGATGCGGTCCAGGTCCTTCAGGATCTCGTCGGAGCCGGAGCGGGCGAAACGCTCGGCGACGAGGGCGTTGAGCTCCTCGCGGTGGGCGACGCGGTCGGACCCGGTGGCGAAACGCGGATCGTCGGCCAGCTCCGGCCGGCCGAGGAACTCGGCGCACAGCGCCACCCATTCCCGCTCGTTCTGGATGGAGAACAGCACCTCCTTGCCGTCGGCGGCGGCGTACGTCCCGTACGGCGCGATGGTGGCGTGCTGGGTGCCGAGCCGCGGGGGCTGGGTGCCGCCGTACCGGGTGTAGTAGGCGGGCTGGCCCATCCACTCCGCGAGCGCCTCGAACAGGGACACCTCCACCGGGTGGGCCTCGCCGGTGGTGGCCCGCGTGTACAGGGCGGTGAGGATGCCGCTGTAGGCGTACATCCCGGCGGCGATGTCGGCCACGGAGATCCCGGTCCGCGCGGTCCCCTCGGGGGTCCCGGTCAGCGAAACCAGCCCGGTCTGGCACTGCACGAGCAGGTCGTAGGCCTTGCGGTCGGACCAGGGGCCGGTCGTGCCGTAGCCGGAGATCGTGCACGGGATCAGGCCCGGCCGGCGGCTGGTGACCGTGGCGGCGTCGAGACCGAGCCGGGCGGCGGCGCCCGGGGCGAGGTTCTGCACGAAGACGTCGGCGCCGTCGAGCAGGTCGTGCAGGATCTCGTGGCCGCGGGGGTCCTTCAGGTCGAGGGTGAGGGACTCCTTGGAGCGGTTGAGCCAGACGAAGTAGCTGGAGTGCCCGTGCACGCTCGTGTCGTACCGGCGGGCGAAGTCGCCGTCGCCCGGCCGCTCGACCTTGATCACCCTCGCTCCGAGGTCGGCGAGCTGCCGGGTGGCGTAGGGCGCGGCCACGGCCTGCTCCAGACTGACCACCGTCACCCCGGCCAGGGGGTACCGCTGCACACTCATGCCTCAAGCTCCCGAATCGCGTACGGAGGGCGCTCGGACAGTCTGCCGCAGCGCACCGCCGAGAAGGCGGCCCGCCGACGCGATCCGGATCACGCCGTCAGGCGGTTTCACCGGCGGTGAGATCGCTGACGTGCGGCTTTCACCGACGCGTGGTGTGGCTGCCGTGCAGCCCCTCCTTGGCAGGCGGCGGCCGATGGTAGCTGCGGCATGACAGGCGGTGGTGGCCGCGGCGGTCAGGGCCGGTGACGGCCGCGGCCGTCAGGGCCGGGCCAGTCGGCGCATCGTGAGGGCCAGATGCAGCCGGAGGCGTCCCTCGGGTGTGCGTACCGGCCAGCCGAGGAGGTGCTCGGCCTGCGCCAGGCGGTCCTGGAGGGTCGAGTGATGGACGTTGATGGCAGCTGCGGCCGCCCGCAGGCTCGGCGTGGACGCCACCGCGTACAGCGTGGCCGGCAGCCACGGGGCGGTCGCGGCGGCGGCCTCGAGTGCACGGACGTCGGCCGGCGGCTCGGACCCCGGCGCGACGAGATCGGCGAGCAGGGCGATGCCGCCCAACTGGTCGGCATGGACGACCGAAGGCCCGGGGTCCTGCGGCGTGCCCTCGGCGGTGAACCGCAGCGCGGTGCGGGCCCCGGCCCAGGACCGGGGCAACTCCGGCACGGGCACGGCGGGTCCGACACCGAGACGCCCGAGGCCGGGGCCGGGGGTGGCGGGCCGGACGCCCGCGGGTATCACCCGGGGCAGGCCGTTCAGCGGGGCGAGGGCCCGGGCCGGGGCGGCGAGGTCCAGCCCGAGACGGCGTGCGGCGTGCAGACGGGCCGGTTCGGGGGCCGTGGCGTCGAGGAGGGTCTCGACCAGCGCCGGATCGTCGGCCGGAGCCCGCCCCCGCGTGCGGTCGAGAACGAGCCGTACGGCACCGGCGGCCCGTTCCAGGATCACGGCGTCGACGACGCCGGGGGCGGCCGTCACCTTGCGCGCGGCGGCGTTCTCCTGGGCCACGTCCCGGTCGCCCCGCACACCGAGCCCCTTCGCCGCCGGACCTCCTGCTGGGCCGCCGTCCGCTCCCCGCTCCAGCCACAACAGCGCCGCGCCGCCGGGGCTCACTCGCGCGCAGGGCCATGCCGGGTCCGGTGCGGCCGCTCCGTCACGCCGGGTGCCGTCGGGCTCGACCCGCACGTGCACGCGCCGCTCCGGATCCACCAGGCGCGCAGGGCAGCCGGCCAGCACCGCGGCGCCGCGCACCAGCGCCTCCAGCCCGGCCCGCGACTCGGCCAGGCGGTCGAAGTAGGCGATGACCCGGACCGCCGCACCGGCGTCCGGGTCGAGGGCGGTCAGCCGCCCGGCCAGCTCTTTCATGGGCCCATGGTGCGGCATGCGGCCCTTCTCGCGGGAGGGCGGCGAGCACGGGCTTCGACGGGGGCGGACGCCCCGCTCCTCACCCCCCCAGCAGCCCGTCGCCCCTCAGAACCCCGTCGCCCGTCCCTCAGACCCCCAGCAGTCTTTCCAGCCAGGCGACCTGGGCCGCCCGGGCCGCCTGAGAGAGCGCCGCCTGGGGCGCGAAACCGTCGAAGCCGTGGAAGCCGCCCGGCCACACGTGCAGTTCGGCCACCCCACCGGCCTGCCAGATGCGCGAGGCGTAGGCGACGACCTCGTCCCGGAAGGTCTCCGCCGAGCCGACGTCGAGGAAGGCGGGAGGCAGCCCCGTCAGGTCCTCGGCGCGGGCCGGCGCCGCGTACTGCGGCACGTCCGGGCCGCCGCGCCGCGAGCCCAGCAGCGCGCTCCAGCCGGTCTCGTTGGCGGTGCGGTCCCACACTCCGAGGCCCGCCATCTGGTGGGCCGAGGGTGTGTCGTTGCGGTCGTCGAGCATCGGGCACATCAGCACCTGCCCGATCGGCTGCGGTCCCTTGCGGTCCCGCGTGAGCAGGGCCAGGGCGGCGCAGAGGCCGCCCCCCGCGCTCGCGCCCGCGACGACGATCCGCTCGGGGGCCGCGCCCAGTTCGGCGGCGTGGTCCGCCGTCCACACGAGCCCGGCGTAGACGTCCTCGACGGGCGCGGGATGCGGATGCTCCGGCGCCAGCCGGTACTCCACGGACACCACGACCGCGTCCAGCTCGCGCGCCCACGTCAGCGGGACGTCCACCCCGACCCGGTTGTTCCCGATGACCATGCCGCCGCCGTGCACGTGGTAGATCACGGGCCGCGGCCCGGCGGACTCCGCCGAGGCCGGGCGGCAGATCAGCAGCGAGATGTCCGGCTCGCCCTCCGGCCCCGGCACCTGCCGGTCCTCCACCTCGAACGCCCCGCCCACGGTCAGGTCCAGATCGGCCAGCATGCGGATGCCCGGGCCCTGACGCACCTCCGCGATCTCGTCGGGGGTCAGCCCCGGGCTGATCATGTCCTTGATCAGCTCCAGGGCTGCGGCGAGTTCGGGGTCGAACGGGGGGCGGAACGTGTGTCATGGCGTCTCCTCGTACGAGATCACGGCGGCTCGTGCAGCCATGGTCGGGCCCAGCCCCCGCCCGGGGACGCCGCCGGGCGGCGGAAGCTGCCCGCCGTACGGCGGGTGGTGCCACGGGGCCTGCGCCGGCGCCACCGTACGGCGGGCGGCGCCGCGGAGGCCCGCGACGGCGCCGGTGCGAACGCGGCGGCGACCACGCGGCGACCGCACGGCGAGCATGTGAGGGCCCCGCAGCGGCGCACGCGGTGACGACCATGCGGCGGCGACCACGCGGCGACCATGTGAGGGCCCCGCGGCGAGGCACGCGGTGACGACCACGCGGTGACCGCACGGCGAGCATGTGAGGGCCCCGCGGCGGCGCACGCGGTGACGACCATGCGGCGGCGACCACGCGGCGAGCATGTGAGGGCCCCGCGGCGAGGCACGCGGTGACGACCACGCGGTGACCGCACGGCGAGCATGTGAGGGCCCCGCGGCGAGGCACGCGGTGACCGCCGCCGGGCTCGCCGGTCAGGGTAGCGGCCCCCGATCCCGCCCGGCGGGCACCGGCTGCAGTCGCAGGGGCCCGGCCGCCCAGGGCCCGCCGACCGCCCCGGCTATACCCTTTCCTATTGCTTAGGCTGATTGATGCGGATTGGTAGTCATCCGGCAGGGACGAGAATGCGGTGACGAGGGAGCAGCGGACGCCCGGGCTGCCCGGCGCACACGGCGTGGTGCAGACCGACGTGCTGCCGTTCCACCCGCACGTTCTCACCACCGCCCGGCGGGTGGCCGAAGGCGCGGCCCTGGCGGCCGGTCTGCTGGGGCTCGTGAGTCTCGTCGGATGGATCTCCGGGGCCGACGCCCTGAAGGAAGTGCTGCCCGGCGTCTCGGTGGCCATGAAGGCCAACACCGCGGTGGCTCTGGTGGCGCTCGGCCTCTCCCTGTTCGTGATCGTACGAGGGCGGTCCCGCCCGGCGACGCTCGCCGTGTCCCGGGCGGCGGCGGTCCTGGTCGCCGTGCTCGGCGCGCTCACCTTCGCCGAGTACGCCACCGGAGGTGGCCTGGGGATCGACGAGCTCCTCTTCGAGGACGACACCGCCTACCAGGGAACGGGCCCGCCGGGGCGGATGGCGCCGAACACGACCGCGGCGCTGATGGCCGCGGGAGCGGGTTCGCTGTGTGCCGGCATGAGCCGGGTTCCCGCCTGGGTGAGCCAGCTCCTGGGCCTGACCGTCGGCGCTCTCGGCATGCTGAGGCTGTACGGGGCCGCCTACGCGGTGCCCGAACTGGAGCAGTTCGGCCCGTACTCGGGGATGGCCCTGCACACCGCGGTGGCGCTGGTGCTGATGGGGACGGCGCTCCTCCTGGCCCGTCCGGGCGAGGGCCCCGCGGGGCTGCTGCTGAACGCGGGCACGACGGGGGCGCTGGGCAGATGGCTGTTCGTCACCGTCGTGATCGTGCCGCCGCTGCTGGGCTGGGCGGTTCTGAAGGGAGAGGACGAGAGGGTGTTCGGGGCGCGGCTGGGCACCGCGCTGCTCGTCTGCGGTCACGTGGCCGTGTTCACCGCGGTGATCTTCACGACCCTGGCCGTGGGCCGTCGAGTCGAGGTGGCGCACGGCCGTCTGGAGTGGCAGGTGCGCCAGAACGAACTGCTGCAGGCCTTCATGGACCACACGCCCGCCGTGGTGTTCATCAAGGACCTGGACGGCCGTTTCCTGGCCGTCAACACGACGTTCGAGCAGAACCTGAACCTGCCCCGGCACCGGGTCCTCGGCCGCAGGGACGACGACGTCATGCCGTCCGACCTGGCACGGCAGGCGCGAGCCGCCGACCTGGCGATGCTGGCGGAGGGCAAACCCGTGCAGCGAGAAGAACAGCTCGTCCTGCCGCGCGGCCCGCGTGAGGTTCTCTCCACCCTCTTCCCGCTCAAGGACGCCTCCGGCACGCCCTACGCCTTGTGCGGCGTCGTCACCGACATCACCGAGCGGGTCGCGGCGCAGCGCGAGGTCCAGCGGTCGCACCGGCGGTTCGTCGCGCTGCTGGAGTCCGCTCCCGACGCCACCCTGATCACGGACGGCGACGGCACCGTCGTCATGGCCAACCCGCAGGTCAAGCGCTTGTTCGGGCGTGAGCCCGGCGACCTCGTCGGCACCGGGGTGACCGGCCTGGTGCCCGCCGCCCGGCGCCGACGGCACGGTGCCCTCCTTGAGGCCTATCTCCGCCTGCCCGATCCGAAGCCGACGGTCCTGGACACCGACCTGTTCGGGCTGCGCGACGACGGCTCCGAGTTCCCCGTCGAGGTGAGCGTCAGCAGCCTGCGGTCCGAGCAGGAGACCCTGGTGCTGCTGACCGTCCGGGACATCACCGAGCGCAGACGCCTGGAAGCCGAACGCGCCGAGCGTTACGAGCAGCAGCGCCACATCGCCTACACCCTGCAGCACAGCCTCATGGGGGAGCCGCCTCGTCTGTCGTACCTGCCGAGCGCCTACCGGTACCTGGCCTCCGTCCAGGACCCGGGCGTCGGCGGGGACTGGTTCGACGTGATCCCGCTCGGCGGGCGCCGCACGGGCGTCCTCATCGGCGACGTGATGGGCCGGGGCCTGGAGGCCGCGGCCGTCATGGGGCAGTTGCGCGCAGCATCCCACGCCCTGGCCCGCACGGGTGCCACGCCCAGCGGCCTGATGCAGGCCCTCGACACATTCGTCGGCGACTTGGGGGACCAGCTGGTCACCTGTGTCTACCTGGTCCTGGACCAGGACCGGCACGAGGTCACCCTGTGCTCGGCGGGGCACCTGCCCGTCATCGCCCTGCCGCCCGACGGGCCGGCCCGCAGGCTGAGGGCACCGGTCGGCGTGCCGCTGGGCGTCAACGACGCCGGAGGCGCGGTGCCGTTCGAGGAAGCGACCGAGCCGCTCCGGGCCGGGAGTGCCGTGGTGCTCTACACCGACGGGCTGGTCGAGAGACCCGGCACCGACATCGAGGCCCAGGTCGACATCCTGACCCGCACCGTCGACGTCGCGCTGAGGGGCGCCCCCGTCGACGACCCCGGCACCCTGGAGGAGGCGGCGGACCACCTGCTCAAGGTCCTCATCGCGGACACGGACACCTCCGACGACGACGTGACGCTGCTCCTGCTCGGTGTGCCGGGCCCGGCAGCGAACGGGCCCCGGGACTGAGCAGGCGCACCGGCTCGGGCCTGAGCAGGCGCACGGGCCCCGGCCGGAGCGGGCGTCCCGGCTCGGGCCCGAGGACGCGTCCCGGGCTCCGGGCCCGCCGTGGCACGACGGGGTCTTTGTCACGGTCCGGGCACGCCTCGCGCGTCTTTCTGGCCATGGAACCGCGGTGGCCGAAAGATGTGTCTCCGAGCGTGTGGCCTGCCGCTGGGGAGCGGCCGCCTCGGGGGGTTGGAAATGAACGCATGGGCGGTACCCGGATACACCGAGTCGCTCGAGCTCGGGTCAGGGGCCAGCGGCCGTGTCGTCCTCGCCGTGCACGAGGAGACCGGCGTGCCGGTCGCCGTGAAGTACCTGAGCGAATCGCTGCGCACCCGGCCGGGGTTCGTGCACGACTTCCGGGCTGAGGCCCGGCTGCTCGGCGGCATGGAGAGCCCCCATGTCGCCGGGCTGTACGAGTACGTGGAGAGCCCGGACGGCGCCGCCATCGTGATGGAGCTGGTCGACGGCGTCCCGCTGCGCACGCTGCTCAGGCAGGAGGGCCCCCTGGCACCGGAGGCCGCGCTCGTCGTCCTCAAGGGGTCCCTGCTCGGCCTGGCCGACGCGCACCGGCTCGGCGTCGTCCACCGCGACTACAAGCCGGAGAACGTCCTGGTCGTACCCGACGGGTCCTCCAAGCTCGTCGACTTCGGCATCGCGGTGGACGCGGGCACCAGCGGCGGTGTGGCGGGAACGCCCTCCTACATGGCCCCCGAGCAGTGGACCGGCGCACCCGCCTCGCCCGCCGCCGACGTGTACGCCGCCACGGCCACCTTCTTCGAGTGCCTGACAGGTCACAAGCCGTACGCGGGGGACAACGTCGCGGAGCTCGCGCTACGGCACCTCGACGCGCCCGTCCCCGCCGAGGAGGTCCCCGAGGCGGTGCGGGAGCTGGTGCGGCGCGGTCTCGCCAAGGACCCGGCGGAACGGCCCGCACAGGCCGAGGTGTTCGTCGCCGAACTGGAGACGGCCGCCGGCATCGCCTGCGGTCCCGACTGGGAGGAACGCGGCCGGGGCAGGCTCGCCGCGCTGGTGGCCCTGCTGCCGCTGCTGCTGCCGTCGGCCCGCACCGCCCCCCGCAGCACCACGGACACCGCTCGCACGGTGCTGAACCAGGCGCCGCGCCCCGGCCGGGCGCACCCGTGGCTGCCCGGCCGCGCCGGACTGCTCATGTCCGCCGCGGCCGTGCTCCTCGGCGCCCTCCTGACGTACGGGCTGCCGTACGACCCGGGCACTGCGGCTCAGCGGGCGGCGCAGGCCCTGGCCACCACCGGTGCCGGATCCGGTGCGGGGCCCGCGGCCTCCGGCGCACCGGCCCCCGATTCCCCGCAGGCCACCCCCACCGCCTCGGACGGCGGGTCACCGTCCCCCACGCCTTCGGGCTCCGCCTCCGAGGCCACCGGCACCGGTGCGCCCCCGGCCTCCGCCACCCCGCCCGGCAGCTCCGGCGGCTCGGGCACCTCCGGTGGCGCGGGGACGGCCGCTCCCGCGGTGACGGACACGGTGACGCCGTCGACGGCCACGACGACCGCCCCGGCCCCGCCCACCGGTCCCGCGGTCAAGGACGTCACCGTGTCCGGCTTCCGGCAGACGGGCCCCACGACCGCCACGGCGACCCTCGGCGTCACCACGGACGGCACCGGCCCGGTCACCATCACCGTCTCCTGGTTCGCGGGCGACACGGCGGGGCAGCCCGGCACCGCGGACGGCGCGTCGCAGACCTTCGAGCGCAGCGGCGCCACCCAGTACACGATCAGCGTCGACCACACCTTCCTGAACCCCGGCTGCTACTGGACGGTGCAGGCCACCACGAATCCGGCCGCCGCCGACGGCGGCGCCTCGCAGCAGCTCCTGACCCGGCGGTGCGACCTCCGATGACCGCACACGACGACGAGCGCGGACCCGGCGCCGACGCGGAGTACAGCGCCACGGTGCTCGCCAGCCACTGGATCCAGCGGCCCGGAGCCGGCGAGACCCTCGTGGAGCGGGCGGAGGCGGGGCCGACGCTCCCCGACCGGGTCGAAGGAACCGTGCTGCGCTTCGGGCCGGGCGTGACCGCCGCGCACCAGCGCACCCGGCGGACGCTCTCCGCCGTCCCGCCGCCAGCGGCGGCACCCCGGTTCCGGCGGCTGCGCAGACACGCCCTGCCCGCGCTGGTCCTGGTCTGCGTCCTCGCGTTCCTCGCCTGGCAGCGCCTCGGGCCGCCGCTGAAGGTGAGCACGGTGACGGTCACGGCCCGGCCGACGTCCCTGGGCTGTGACGCGACCGCGGACCTCGTCGCCGTCGTCACCACCAACGGCCGCCCGGGCACGCTGTCCTACCGCTGGGTCCGAAGCGACGGCACTGCCTCGGAGGTCCTGAAGGAGGTGCTGGCCCGGGGCCAGACGCGGACCCGCCTTCACCTGCGCTGGACCTTCCAGGGCCCGGGCCACCGCACGGCACGGGCCGAACTGCGCATCCTCTCGGGAACTCCGCGCACGGCCACCGCCGGCTTCGTGTACGACTGCCCCTGACGGCCCGCCCCCGGCTTCGTGTACGACTGCCCCTGACGGCCCGCCGCCTTCGCGCATGACTGCCCCGGCCGGAGACCGCGCCGAAACGGGACCTCTCCGCGGGTTCAGGTGATCGCTGCACCCGCCGGCGCCGCGGGCCTGCTGCGCGAGACGACGCGCGTCCCGCGACCGTCGGCGACCCGTACCTGCAGCGAGCCGCATCGGCAGCGTGCCCACTCCGTGTGGCCCGCCGCGGTGCTGTGGCGGGACAGCACCCGGAACGGCCCGGCGCCGTCCGGCCGGCCGCAGTGCGGGCAGGAGGTGATGTCGGTGCTGGTCATGGCGGGCTCCTCGTCCGTCGTGGCTGGTCGAATCGTCGCGACACAGCCAGCGTGCGGCTCCGGATCCGTGTACGTCCAGGTTGACTTTGCGGACATCATTGTGAAGCCTGGGCTTCATGATTGACCTGCGCAGGCTGCACGTCCTGAGGGCGGTCGCCCACTACGGCACGGTCACCGCGGCCGCCCGGGCCCTGCACTTCACGCCCTCCGCCGCCTCCCAGCAGGTCCGGCAGCTCGCCCGGGACCTGGGCGTCGACCTGCTGGAGCCGCAGGGGCGCGGGGTGCGTCTCACCGCCGCCGCCGAGAGCCTGCTCGCGCACGCCGACGCCATCCAGGCCCGGTGGGACCAGGCGGAACTGGATCTGCGGGCCGATCACGGGGCGCCCTCCGGGGTGCTGCGGGTGACCGGTTTCCCGGTGGCCGTCTCGGTGCTGCTGGCGCCCATGACGGCCCGGCTGCGGGACCTGTATCCGCGCCTGTCCGTCCGGATCACCGAGGCGGGTGTGCCGGAGAGTTTCGACCTGCTCTTCGAGGGCGAGACCGACCTGGCCGTCGTCGAGGTGACCCCGTACAACCCTCCGTTGAGCGACACGCGGTTCGTCCAGCAGCCGCTGCTCGACGACCCGTTCGACCTCGTCGTGCCCGAAGGGCACCGGCTGGCGGGGCGGGCCCGCGTCGATCTCGCCGAGGCCGCGCGGGAGGCGTGGATCGCGCCCGTGCAGGACAGCCCCTGCCGTCCGCACGTCCTGTCCGCCTGCGGCGCGGCCGGATTCACCCCCGAGGTCGTCCATCACGCCCTCGACTGGAACGTCTGCGCCCACCTCGTGGCCCATGGGCTCGGCGTCGCCCTCGTCCCGCGCCTGGCCCAGCTGTCCCCGCAGCTGCCGATCACCCGGGTCCGCTGCACCGGCAACCCCCACCGCAAGCTCCTGGCCTGTACCAGGAGCGGGGGTCACGCCCGGCCGGCGGTGACGGCCGCGCTGGCGGAACTCCGGGCCCTGGCGCCCACGGCGGTCGCCTGACGGGAGACGGCCGGACCGCTCGCAGGCGCCGCCGGGCCGGGGCCCGAGCGCCTCACCCCCGGGGTGCCCCCACGCGCAGCCCGTCCATGACGAAGTCCAGCAGGCGGGTGGCGCGCGGCTGCCAGTCGGTACCGGGGTCGATCGTCCACAGCCCGCCGATGACCAGGAAGAGGTCGTCCGCGGTGACCCCCGGGCGGATGGTGCCGGCCTCCTCCGCGGCCCGGAGCAGCAGTTCGGCCGCCTCGGTCACCGGGGCGTGCCCGGGCTTCGCCGGCTGCCCCGGTGCGCTCGTGGCCTGGCGGATCGCGTCGGCGAGGCCCGCCTTGGCCATGGCGAACCGTGCCAGCCGGTCCATCCACTCGCGCAGCGCCCGGTCGGGCTCCCGGCTCTCCAGCAGCGGCGCCGCGGTGTCGGCGACCTGCTGCATCTCGTGCCGGTAGATCTCCATGACGAGTGCCTCGCGGGTGGGGAAGTGGCGGTAGAAGGTGCCCTGTCCGACGCCCGCCTTCTTGGCGATCGCGCTCAGCGGGACGTCCGCCGCACGTGTCAGTTCCTCCAGCGCCACCGCCAGGATGCGCTCGCGGTTGCGCTGCGCGTCCGAGCGCAGGGGGGCGTCCTTGTTCTGCCGCACTCGTACTCCTCGCGGTCCGCGGCCAAAACCGGACCTTGCTAACCGGACAGCTGTCCGTTACGTTTCCCGAGTAGCGGACAACTGTCCGCTTGTTCCATCGTATCGGCGGGCCACCCGTGCGGACACCCCGCGTCCGGCGCGCTGCGCGCAGGCGCGCTTCGCATCCGCACGGCTGCGGACCGGCACCACCGCCGGCAGCGGCCCCGCCCCAGACCTCGCGATGTGAGAGAGAAGGCTTCCATGCCCCCATCGACGTCCAGCGACCTCACCCTGTCCGTCAACGGCGAGAAGTACACGCTGACCGTCGACCACCGCACCACCCTGCTCGACGCCCTCCGTGAGCGCCTGGACCTGACCGGCACCAAGAAGGGCTGCGACCTGGGGCAGTGCGGCGCCTGCACCGTCCTGGTCGACGGCCGCCGCAAGGTGGCCTGTCTGCACCTGGCGGTCGCGGCCGAAGGACGCGAGATCACCACCATCGAAGGCGTGGCCGAGGGCGATCGACTGCACCCGGTGCAGCAGGCGTTCCTCGACCTGGACGGCTTCCAGTGCGGCTACTGCACCCCGGGTCAGATCTGCTCGGCCATCGCCCTGATCGAGGAACACGCGGCCGGCTGGCCGAGCGCGGTCACCGGCGACGTCCGGCCCGAGGCGGGCCCCCCGCCGCTGACCCCGGAGGAGATCCGCGAACGGATGAGCGGCAACCTGTGCCGCTGCGGTGCGTACGTGTCGATCGTCCAGGCCGTCGCCCGGGCCGCCCAGCAGACGAACGGAGCCGCGGCATGAGGGAGTTCGGCTACCAGCGGGCGTACGACGTCTCCGGCGCCGTGGCACTGCTCGACGGCGACGGGGAAGCCCGGTTCCTCGGCGGCGGCACCAACCTCGTCGACCTCATGAAGACCGGCGTCGAACGGCCCGCCCGGCTCGTCGACGTCACCGAACTGCCCCTGAACCGCGTCGAACCGGCCGAGGACGGCGGGCTGCGCATCGGCGCGACCGTCACCAACAGCGACCTGGCCGCCGACCCCGAGGTCAGACGCCGCTACCCGGCCCTGGCACAAGCGGTGCTGGCCGGCGCCTCCGGGCAACTGCGCAACATGGCCACCGTCGGCGGCAATCTGCTCCAGCGCACCCGCTGCGGCTACTTCACCGACATCAACTCCCCTTGCAACAAACGCGTCCCCGGCAGCGGCTGCCCCGCGATCGAGGGCGAGCACCACCATCACGCCGTCCTGGGCGCCTCGGATCACTGCGTGGCCACCCATCCGTCCGACATGGGCGTGGCCCTGGCCGCGTTCGACGCGCTCGTCGGCTACGAAACGGCGGCCGGGCCGGGGGAGTTGCCGCTCGCCGACCTGTACCTGCCGGTGGGGGAGACCCCGCACCTGGAGACCGCCCTGCCGCCGGGTGCCCTCATCACCGGCGTCACCCTCCCGGCCACCGCCACAGCCGCCAACTCCCGCTACCGCAAGGTGCGTGAGCGGGCCTCGTACGCCTTCGCCATCGGCTCCGTCGCCGCCGCGCTCGACGTACGGGACGGCCGCGTCCACGACGTGCGCCTGGCGTTCGGCGCGGTCGCCTCCCGCCCCTGGCGCGCCCGCACGGCCGAACGCGTCCTGACCGGCGCCCCGGCCGACGCCGGGAACTTCGCGGCCGCCGCCGACGCCGAACTGGCGGCCGCCCGGCCCCTGCCCCACAACGGATACAAGGTGACCCTGATGCGCAACCTCGTCGTGGCCGTGCTCAGCGAACTCGCCGAGGAGGCCGCCCGATGACCACCGCCACCAGGGGCGGCGCCGGCACCGCGCACACCCGCGTGGAGGGCCGCGACAAGGTCACCGGCGCGGCCCGCTACGCCGGCGAGATCCCCTTCGCGGACCTCGCCCACGGCTGGCTGGTGCTGTCGGCCGTGGCCCGCGGCCGTGTCCGCGCCCTGGACGCCGGGGCCGTGCTCGGCATGCCCGGTGTCCTCACCGTGCTCCACCACGGCAACGCCCCGCGCGTCGAGACCGGCTTCACCGGCATGATGGGCGTCCCGCCGGACCCGAGCACCGGCCTCTTCCAGCACGACCGGGTGCCCCACATGGGCTGGCCGGTGGCCCTGGTCGTCGCCGAGACGTCCGAGCAGGCCCGGGAGGCCGCGGAGGCCCTCGTGGTGCACTACGAGCAGGAGCCGCACGACGTCGCGTTCTCCGCGCGGCGCGCGTCCGAGGCGTACCCGCTCGACGGGCACACTCCGGCCGTGGCGGAGAAGGGCGACCTGGAGGCGCAGCTCGCGGCGTCCGCCGTCGTGGTGGACGCGGAGTACACCACCCCCGAGGAGCACCACAACCCGATGGAGCCGCACGCGGCGGCGGCCCGCTGGGAGGGCGGCCGGCTGGAGGTCGTCGACTCCAACCAGGGCACCGGCTGGGTCGCCGACGAGCTCGCGAAGCTCTTCTCCCTCGACCCGGCCTCCGTGCGGGTCCGCTCCGAGCACGTCGGCGGCGGCTTCGGCAGCAAGGGCACCCGGGCGCACCAGGTGGCCGCCGTGATGGCCGCGACCGTGCTGCAACGCCCCGTCCGGGTCGTCCTGACCCGCCGGCAGATGTTCTCCCTCGCCGGCCACCGCAGCCCCACCGCCCAGCGGGTCAGGCTCGGCGCCGACGCGAACGGGCGGCTGCGCGCCCTGGAGCACCGGTCGCTGAACCAGACCTCGACCGTGCACGACTTCGTCGAGCCGAGCGCGGCGGCGAGCCGCTCGATGTACGCCGCCGACGCCCACCACACCACCAGCAGGGTCGTGAAACTCGACGTCCCCACCCCGACCTGGATGCGTGCCCCGGGCGAGGCGCCGGGCTCGTTCGCCCTGGAGTCGGCGCTCGACGAACTCGCCGAGCGGTGCGGCGTCGATCCCATCGAACTGCGGATCCGCAACGAACCCGCGGTGGGCCCGGTCTCCGGGCTGCCGTTCGGCGGCCGCAACCTGATCGCCTGCTTCCGCGAGGGCGCCCGACGGTTCGGCTGGGCCGGGCGGGACCCGCGGCCCGGGCTGCGCCGGGAGGGCCGCTGGCTGCTCGGCACGGGCATGGCGGCGGCCTCCTTCCCCGTGATGGCCATGCCGTCCACGGCCTCCGTGACGGCGCAGGCGGACGGCACCTTCACGGTGCGGATCAACGCCGCGGACATCGGCACCGGCGCCAGGACCGCGCTCACCCTGGTCGCCGCGGACGCCCTGGAGGTGCCCGCGGACCGGGTCCGGGTGCGCATCGGGGACAGCGACCTCGGCCCCGCGATGATCGCCGGCGGTTCGGCGGGCACCCGCTCCTGGGGCTGGGCCGTCATGGAGGCGGCCGGGGAACTGCGCCGCAGCCTCGCGCCCGGCGCCGATATCCCGGCGGAGGGCGTCACCGTACGGTCGGACACGGCCCGGGCCGTCGGCGCCCTCGCCCAGAAGGAGCGGCACTCCTTCGGCGCGCAGTTCGCCGAGGTCGCCGTCGACCCCGCCACCGGGGAGGTCCGCGTACGCCGGATGCTGGGCGTCTTCGCGGCCGGCCGGATCGTGAACCCGCTCACCGCCCGCAACCAGCTCGTCGGCGGCATGGCCTGGGGCATCTCCATGGCCCTGCACGAGGAAGCCGTCCGGGACCGCACGAGCGGCGGCCTGTACGGCGCCGACCTCGCCGGCTACCACGTCGCCGCGCACGCCGACGTACCGCACATCGAGGCCGACTGGGTCGACGACCATGACCCGGACGACCCCGTGGGCATCAAGGGCATCGGCGAGGTCGGCATCGTGGGCGCGGCCGCTGCGGTCGCCAACGCGGTGTGGCACGCCACCGGCGTCCGCCACCGGAACCTGCCGATCCGGCCCGACCGGGTGCTGCTGGCGGGCGCCGGTGCTTGATCTCGCGGGCACCCTGCACGAGTGGATCGAGGAGGGCCGGGACTTCGCCGTCGCCACGGTGGTCACCGTGGGCGGCAGCGCCCCGCGCCCTCCCGGCGCCGCACTCGCCGTCCGGGCCGACGGCACGGCCGTCGGCTCGGTCTCCGGGGGGTGCGTGGAGGGAGCGGTGTACGACCTGTGCCTCCAGGCCCTCCAGGACGGCGAGACGGTGGTCGAGCGGTTCGGCTACAGCGACGAGGACGCGTTCGCGGTGGGGCTGACCTGCGGCGGGACGATCGACGTCATGGTCACCCCGTTCACGGGCGGTCGTGCGGCCGAGGCGGCCGCCCTGGCGGCCGCCGCCCGGCAGGAACCCGTGGCCCTGGCCCGGGTGGTCCGGGGCCCGTCCGGCCTCCTCGGCCGGGCCCTGCTGGTCCGCCCCGACGGCTCCTGCGAAGGCGGTCTCGGCGGCGCCCCGGGCCTGGACCGCACCGCGCTCGACCGGGCCGGTGCCCTGCTCGCCGGCGGACGCACCGGCACCGTGGACCTCACCGAGGACGGGGCGCACTGCCCCGGCGGAATCACGCTGCTCGTCGAGTCGGCCGCCTCGCCGCCGCGCATGATCGTCTTCGGTGCCATCGACTTCGCGGCGGCCCTGGTGCGGGCGGGGAAGTTCCTCGGCCACCACGTCACCGTGTGCGACGCACGCCCCGTCTTCGCGACCCGGGCCCGCTTCCCGGAGGCCGACGAGGTCGTCGTCGACTGGCCCGACCGCTACCTCCGGCGCACGGTGACCGACGGGCGCACGGTGCTGTGCGTGCTCACCCACGACGCGAAGTTCGACATCCCGCTGCTCACGGAGGCGCTGCGGCTGCCCGTGGCCTACATCGGCGCGATGGGCTCCCGACGCACCCACGCGGACCGCGAACGGCGGCTGCGGGAGGCGGGTCTGAGCGAGCACGAGCTGGCCCGGCTCAGGTCTCCGATCGGCCTCGACCTGGGCGCCCGTACGCCCGAGGAGACCGCCGTGTCGATCGCCGCGGAGATCGTCGCGGCACGGCACGGCGGCACGGGCGCCCCCCTCACCGGCTCGGCCAGGCCGATCCACCGGCGCGACCGCGAGCCGCAGCCGGTCTGAGCGGCTGCCGCCGACGCGCCGGAGGGGGCCGGGGCCGTTTCCTGGTCCCGGCCCCCTCCGGGGCGAGGTGTGCCGTCAGGCCGCGGCGGGCTCCGAGGCGTGACCGTGCAGACGGGCGATGACCTCGGTCAGCTGCTCGGCGACCTCTGCGTCGTCGGCCGGGTGCGTCTCGGCGAAACGGGTCATCGAGCCGGGGATGGACAGCTTGACGTCCTCCAGGACCTTGCCGCCGGCCACACCCACGGACTTGCGGGTCTCGTCGTGCGCCCAGACACCGCCGTACTGGCCGAACGCGGTGCCGACCACGGCGACGGGCTTGCCGCTGAGGGCGCCGGCGCCGTACGGGCGGGACAGCCAGTCGATGGCGTTCTTCAGCACGGCCGGGATGGTGCCGTTGTACTCGGGGGTGAACAGGATCAGGCCGTCGGCGGCGTTCGCGGCCTCGCGCAGCCGCTCGGCGGCGGCCGGGACGCTGCCCTCCACGTCGATGTCCTCGTTGTAGAAGGGGATCTCGGCCAGGCCTTCGAACAGGTTCACCTCGGCACCCTCGGGGGCGAGCTTCACGGCCGCCTCGGCCAGCTGGCGGTTGTGCGAACCGGCGCGGAGGCTGCCGACGAGGGCGAGGATACGAACGGACATGCTGACTCCCACATCTGAGGGGCTGCTGAGGACACTGACGATCCGGACCGGGGTCCGTTTAAGGTTCTAGCATCCTAACCGGACCGTGGTCCAGTTTTGTTCCCGATGCTTTACGCTGGCTTCATGTCCGCCGCCCCGCCCCCCTTCCCGACGCCCCAGGAGCCCGTCGACCGCCCCGAGCTGCTGCAGCTCGACGCCTCCCTGGAAGGCGACGAGCCGTGCCTGCGGGCCGACGCCGCGCGCAACCGTGCCCGGCTGCTGGAGGCCGCCGGGCGCCTGGTGGCGGAGCGCGGCGCGGAGGCCGTCACCATGGAGGCCGTGGCCGCCGAGGCCTGCGTCGGCAAGGGCACCGTCTTCCGCAGGTTCGGCGACCGCACCGGCCTGCTGACGGCCCTGCTCGACCACTCCGAGAAGAAGTTCCAGGCCGCCTTCCTCACCGGCCCGCCCCCGCTCGGACCCGGAGCGCCGCCCGTGGAGCGACTGCGGGCGTTCGGCTGCGCCATGCTGCGCCGCTCCGCCGACGACCTGGAGCTCCAGCTGGCGGCCGAGCCCGGTGCCGGTCGCCGCTTCGTCACCCCCGCCCGCCGCGTCCTGCGGCACCACATCGAGATGCTGCTGCGGCAGGCCGTCCCCGAGGCGGACTGCGATCTCCTCTCCCACGCGCTGATGGGCCAGCTCGACCCGGCCCTGATCCACCATCTGACCAGGCAGTGCGGGACCCCCCTGGCCCGTCTGGAGGCCGCGTGGATCGACCTGGTCGACCGGGTGACGGGTGCGGGTACCGCCTGCCCCTGAGCGCCACCGTACTCCGTGAGCGCTCACGGGTTTCTCACAACTCCCCCGCCGCGAGGGGGCCTTGGGGCTTCTGCCAAGATGCCGTACGTCATGGTGCAGATACCGAAAACGCCCGCGCCCCCGTCCCCCGCACCGTCGCGCTCCGTGCCCACGAGCGCCGATGTGGCCCGCCTGGCCGGCGTCTCGCGCGCGACCGTCTCCTACGTCCTCAACAACACCAGCGCCGTACGGATCAGCGAGCCCACCCGTCGCCGCGTGCGCGAGGCCGCGAGGGAACTCGGTTACGTCCCCCACGCGGCGGCCCGCAGTCTGCGCGCCGGGCACAGCCGCATGGTGCTGATCCCCGCGCCGACCTTCCCCGTCGGCCCCCTCTACAGCCGGTTCCTCACCGACCTCCAGGCCTCGCTCGCCACCCTGGACTACACCGTCGTGCAGCACGGCACCGGCGGACCGCACGGTGACGAAGCGGCCTGCGCCTGGGCCGAGTTGCGGCCGGTGGCCGTGCTCGTACCCGGCTCCGGGCTCGGCCCGCGCGGGGTGGCGGTGCTCAAGCGTTCCGGGGCGCGGGCCGTGGTCACCCTCGGGCCGGAGACCATCGAGGGCGCGCACGCGCTGCTCATGGACCACGACGTCGTCGGCCACAGCGCGGGCGCCCACCTCTACGACCGCGGCCGGCGCCGGATCGGGGTCGTCGTCCCGCAGGAGCCCGGACTGGAGGCGTTCTCCGCACCACGCCTCGACGGCGTGCGCCAGTCGGTGTGCGGCACGGACGCCACGGTGACCGAACTGCCCCTCGCCTACGACGAACAGGCGGCGGCACACCTCGCCGCCCGCTGGCGGACTTTGGGCCTGGACGCCGTGTTCACCTACAACGACGAGTACGCGATGCTGCTGATGCGGGCCCTGCTGGACGAGGGCATCCGCATCCCCGAGGAGACGGCCGTGATCGGCGCCGACGACCTGATGCTCGGGCGGCTGCTGCGGCCCCGGCTCAGCACGGTCCGGCTGCGGCTGCCCTCCGGTCGTGAACTGGCCGAACTGGTCGACCGCGCGGTGCGCAGGCCCGCCACCGAGCCCGAGGCGCACAAGTTGCTGGGGGCGACGGTGCTGCATCGCGAATCCAGTTGACCCGCGGAGGTGCGCGACGCCGCGGCCCACGGTGGATATGGGGCGGACGGCCCGGTCCGCGGGGCGCGGCACGGCTAGGATGTTGCATGCTCAACAAAACGGGGACGCGTTCCCGCGCGGGCGGCGGCGCACACCGCTGCGCCCGCTCGGTGCGTTCCGCCATGTGACCGCCGAACCGGCCGCGCACGTACGGGAGTTCCGCGTCGCCCGTCAGCCGGTGACCGATCGATCGGAGAGCCGTCATGCCGTTGCTCGACACGAGGACCTGGCAGCCCCGCAGTCTCTCGGGGCCCGGGTACACCGTCACCGAGCCAGCCACCGGCCAAGCCCTCGGCACCCTCGCCCTCGCCGGCCCCCAGGACGTCGAGGCCGCCGCCGGGCGGGCATCCGCCGCCCAGACCGCGTGGGCACGCACCCCGCACTTCGCCCGCGCCGCCGTCCTCCGCAAGGCCGGCGACCTGTTCACCGCACACGCCGCCGAACTGCGCGAATGGCTGGTCCGCGAATCGGGATCCGTCCCCGGCAAGGCCGACTTCGAGCTGCACGTCGCCGCCCAGGAGTGCTACGAGGCCGCCGCTCTCGCCTCCCGCCCGGCCGGGCAGGTCCTGCCCAGCGAGGCGCCGCGCCTGTCGTACACGCGCCGCGTCCCGGCCGGTGTGGTCGGCGTGATCTCGCCGTTCAACGCGCCGCTGATCCTGTCCATCCGCTCCGTCGCCCCGGCTCTGGCGCTGGGCAACGCGGTCCTGCTGAAGCCGGACCCGCGCACGGCCGTCTGCGGAGGGCTGACCCTCGCCGCGGTCTTCGCCGCCGCGGGCCTGCCGGAGGACCTGCTGCACGTGCTGCCCGGCGGCCCGGACGCCGGGCAGGCCCTGGTCGCCGACCCGCGCGTGCCGGTCATCTCCTTCACCGGTTCCACCGCCGCCGGACGGGCCGTGGGCGAGGCCGCCGGCCGTCACCTCAAGCGGGCCCACCTGGAACTGGGCGGCAACTCGGCCATGATCGTGCTGGAGGACGCCGACCTCGACGCGGTGATCTCCACGGCCGCCTGGGGCTCGTTCTTCCACCAGGGCCAGATCTGCATGACCACCGGACGCCATCTGGTGCACGCGTCCCTCTACGACGAGTACGTCGAGCGGCTGGCCGCCAAGGCGGACTCACTCGCCGTCGGCGACCCGTACCGGGACCAGGTCCACCTCGGCCCCATCATCGACTCGGGTCAGCTCACCAAGATCAGCGGCCTGGTCGACGCCAGCACGGCCGCGGGCGCGAAGCTCGCCGCCGGCGGCACCCACGACAGGCTCTTCTACCGGCCGACCGTCCTCGCTCACGTCGACGACCGCACCCCCGCCTACACGGAGGAGGTCTTCGGCCCGGTGGCGCCCGTCCGCCCGTTCACCACCGCCGACGAGGCGGCGGCGCTGGCCGCGCAGAGCCCGTACGGCCTCTCCCTGGGCATCGTCACCAGGGACCCGGCCCGCGGCCTCGACCTCGCCGAGCGCATCCCGACCGGCATCGTCCACATCAACGACCAGACCGTGAACGACGAGGCCGTGGCGCCCTTCGGCGGGGTCGCCGCCTCCGGCACCGGCGCCCGCTTCGGCGGTGAGGCCAATCTGGAGGCCTTCACCGAACTGCGCTGGACGACGGTACGCGGAGACGTCGCTCCCTACCCCTTCTAGGAGCTTCGCCCCCTGCCCGAGGGCCCGGCCGTCCGGGCCCCGGGCCGGGTCACTCGGCCGGCTGCTGGGCCTGCTGCTCGGCGACCGCCTTGCGGACCTCGTCCATGTCCAGGTTGCGGGCCTGACCGATGACGTCCGTCAGCGCGGCCTCGGGCAGGGCGCCCGGCTGCGCGAACACGGCGACCTGGTCACGGACGATCATCAGCGTCGGGATGGACTGGATGCCGAAGGCCGCGGCCAGCTCGGGCTGCGCCTCGGTGTCCACCTTGCCGAACACGAGGTCCGGGTTCTCCTCCGCCGCCTTCTCGTAGACCGGTGCGAACTGCTTGCACGGCCCGCACCAGGACGCCCAGAAGTCGATCAGGACGAACTCGTTGTCCGTGACCGTCTGGTCGAAGTTCTCCTTGGTGAGCTCCACGGTGCTGCTCATGGCGTAAATCCCTCTTCCTGGTGTGGGGTCAAGCCGTCGGCACAACACGGCCGACCGGACACGTATTCCGCGCCCCTACCCATGTGGCCAGGGCGCACACCACCCACCAGACTGACCCCCATGACGGAAACGGAAACCAACACGTACGACGTCGTGGTGCTCGGGGCCGGGCCCGTGGGGGAGAACGTCGCCGACCGCACCCGCGCGGCGGGACTGACCACCGCGGTCGTGGAGAGCGAACTGGTCGGCGGCGAGTGCTCCTACTGGGCATGCATGCCCAGCAAGGCCCTGCTGCGGCCGGTGATCGCCCGCGCGGACGCCCGCCGCGTACCGGGCCTGCTCCAGTCCGTGCAGGGCCCCCTCGACGCCTCCGCGGTCCTCGCCCACCGGGACTACTACACCTCGAACTGGAAGGACGACGGCCAGGTCGGGTGGCTCGACTCCGTCGGCGCCGACCTGTACCGGGGCCACGGACGCCTCACCGGCCCCCGCGAGGTGACGGTCACCGGCCCGGACGGCGGTGACCGCCTCCTGACCGCACGGCACGCCGTCGCCGTCTGCACCGGCAGCCGCGCCGCCCTGCCCGGCCTGCCGGGACTGGACACCGTCAAGCCCTGGACCAGCCGGGAGGCCACCAGCTCGAAGTCGGTGCCCGGCCGGCTGATCGTCGTCGGCGGCGGAGTGGTCGCCACCGAGATGGCCACCGTCTGGCAGGCTCTGGGCTCGCGGGTCACCCTGCTGGTCCGCGGCAAGGGCCTGCTCCCGCGGATGGAGCCTTTCGCGGGAGAACTGATCGCCGAGGCACTCACCGAGGCCGGAGCGGACGTCCGTACGGGCACCTCGGTGAAGTTGGTGACCCGGGAGAACGGCACCGTCATCGCCGTGACCGACGCGGGTGAGCGCATCGAGGCCGACGAGATCCTCTTCGCCACCGGCCGCGCTCCGCGCACCGACGACATCGGCCTGGAATCGATCGGCCTCGACCCCGGCTCCTGGCTGCCGGTCGACGACAGTCTCCGCGTGACCGGCCACGACTGGCTGTACGCGGTCGGGGACGTGAACCACCGGGCCCTCCTCACCCACCAGGGCAAGTACCAGGCCCGCATCGCGGGCGCCGCCATCGCCGCGCGGGCCACCGGCAAGACCCTCCTCGCCGAGCCCTGGGGCGCCCATGCCGCGACCGCGGACCACGCGGCCGTCCCCCAGGTCGTCTTCACCGACCCGGAGGCCGCGGCCGTGGGCCTGTCCCTGGCCGAGGCGGAACAGGCGGGTCACCGGGTGAAGGCCGTCGACGTGGACCTGTCCACCGTCGCCGGGGCGGGCCTGTACGCCGACGGCTACCAGGGCCGTGCCCGCATGGTCGTCGACCTCGAGGAAGAGATCCTTCGCGGCGTCACCCTCGTCGGCCCCGGCGTCGGCGAACTCATCCACTCCGCGACCGTCGCCGTCGCCGGGCGCGTCCCGATCAGCCGCCTGTGGCACGCCGTCCCGTCCTACCCGACGATCAGCGAGGTCTGGCTGCGACTGCTGGAGGCGTACCGGGACGCGTGAGGCCCCTTCACCCGGTCCCGAGGCGGTCCCGCCACACGCGGGACAGCCTGGGCCGCATGAAGACGACACCCTGCTGGGTGCCGACGGCGAGGTCGAGGTGGGGGCTGCAGGGGAGGGCGGCCATACAGGTCACGAGAGCGGGCAGCGGCGCCGACCAGACCTTCTCGAGGCTCGGCAGGTGGCACAGGGCGATGCCGTGTTCGTCACTGACGGCCACGAGCGCTTCGCCGTTCGGGGAGGCACCGGTCCACAGGAGCCGGCAGGCGGGGACAGCGAGACGGTCGACCACGTCGGGCGTGTCCGGGTTCCAGACGGTGACGGGTCCGGGGCTGGCGTCGCTCGACGCGTGACGGGAGAGGGACAGGAGGAGGGGGCCGCCCGTCGGCAGGTCCGCCCAGCGCAAGTAGCGGAGCCGGTCTCTTCCGGGACGGCGGGTGGCGGCATAGCGCAGCGAGCCGCCCGCAACCCGCGGCACGGTGGACTGCCGCCGAGTCGTCACGTCGAGCACCGAGAGCGCACCGCCCCGGCACTCCTGGGCGACCCAGCGCGTCCCGGCTCTACCGTGGTGCGGCAGGAGGAACTGGATCCCGCCGGGAAGCTCGAACGCGTCCTCGGCTACAGGTGCCCCGGACGTGATGTCGAAGAGCTGCCCGTGAGCGCGCGACGCGTCCGGGTGCTTCGCGTTGCCGTAGACGAACAGCATGGTCGCGCCCTCCGGCGTCGTGAAGGCCTCCACCAGCTCCCGCTCCCGCTCGGCGTGGGGAAGGTCCGGAAGGGGCACCCACCGCAAGGGAGCCTCGGGAGAGTCGAGCAGACAGATGGCGTTGTCGCCCCGGTCGAACGCGAGCCATCGCACTCCTTCGTGACCGGCCGTCGCCGGAATGGCGAGCACGAAGGCGTTCAGAGTTGCCACTGAACCGACGACGGCCCGGCTGCTCTGGCCGTCCGAACCGAGGCGCGTCCATACCAGCGACTGATTTTCCGGCTGCAGCAGGTTGAACGTGCCGTCCGGATCCTCGGAGATCTGCCCGAAGTCCACAGGTACCTCGATCGGGCTCGCGGTGCGCCGCGCGTCGCGGTCCTGCTCGTCCCAGCAGGGCCGTTCCGTCCGGACGAGCTGCCGATCGCGCAAGGTCAGAACGGCCGTGGGGTCCCCGGACCAGGCACAGACCATGTCCACTTCCTGCCGGGAATCCTCCGGGGCGTCGGACTCCTCCGTGCCGGGGACGGGCTGTCGGTGTGCGTTCCAGGCCCAGAGCCGGACCGTTCCGTCGTTGGCGATCGCGAGGATGTCGGGGCCGGCCCCGGATTCCGGACCTTCCAGCAGATGGACCGCGCCCACCGCGCTCTCATGGCCCGTCAGAGGGAAGCCGACCGAGGTGCCCGAGACTCCGTCGACCACGACGAGGGGATGGGAGAAGAAGGAGGTGACCACCTGCACCCTCCCGTCGACCAGGGCAGCCGCCATCCTGAAGGTCGGCCTGGGCAGGTGGTCCACCGTCTGTACGGGCGATCCGTCGGCGGGCACCACCAGAAACCCTGCGCCCGCCTTCGCGACGAAGACAGCAGAAGAAGCCTTACCGCTGCGCGCGAAGCATGCGTGGTCCTCGGTGACGTCCGAAGATGTCACCCTGACGACAGGGCCGGTAGCGGCATCGAGGAGGACCAGCCCGGTCCGGTGCTCGATCACCGCTGCGAGGGTGTCGGGCCGGTGGACATGGTCCACGAGCCGGGGCCGTACCAAGCCCTCCAGAGCTCTCCGGGAATGTCCTGTCCCGTCCAGGTCGTACAGGGTGACGTGCCCTTGCGTGCCGTCGCACACCAGGAGACGGGTGAGCCCTTCGGCGTCGTGAAACAGGCAGGCGGAGCCACCGGGTGTGTACGCGGTGTCCGAGGGCGTGGCCGACACGGTGTACTCCGCGCGGGTCCGGCAGGGAACCTCGACGAGCGTGGCGGGCCCTGGCAGAGCGACCGCCAGTACGGCGCTCTCGGTGCCGCAGACGACCACGTCAGTGTCCCCGTGCAGGACCCCGGCGTCGTACAGAAACGTCCAGCCGGTGCCGGCGAGTGTCCGGGTGAGGGTCTGGTCGACGACGTTCCACACCCGGAGCGTGCCCCTGGCGTCCAGCGTGGCGGCCTCGGCACGGCCGCTCTCGTCGCGGAGCAGCACGAGCCCGTCCACCTCGGTGGGATGGGGCAGGACGGTGGACTGGGACGGATTGTCGAGCATCCACACGTGCACATGAGCGGCGCCGGGTGGCACGGCGAGAACGACGCGGCCGCCCCAGGGCAGGGTGCAGTCCTTCAGCCGCCAGCCGGAGGCCAGGTGCCGTGAGGCGTACGCGTCTCCCGCGTGCCGGCCCACCACCCGGTGGGGGGTGATCCGCCGCCGCTCCGCATCGACGCGTTCCAGCGACCGCGCCAGCCTCTCCGCCCCCCGCCGCAGCCCGTCCTCGCCGTAGGCGCCCGCCACGTACGCCAGCAACGCCGCCGGGTCGGCACTCGGCGCGTCCGCGTCCACGAGGAGGTAGGCGAACCGCTCGACGGCCATCGTCAGCATCGGGCGCCGGACGGCTTCCCGTACCGCGGGCAGCAAAGTCGAAGGGTCAGCGGCGACCAGGAACCCGGCGTCCTCGATGAGGTCGTCCAGGGCACCCGCTCCGGCCGCGTGCGTGGCCAGATGGGCACACACATACGGGTGGGCCCGCGACCAGTCCCGGTCGGGGACGAACTCGAGCAGGGTCTCGACGAAGCACTCCTGGACGTCCCCGAGGTCCCGACGGCGCAGCACCCGGCTCTTGATGTGGTCCGTCAACTCCTGGTGGTACAGGCGGAAGTAGGTCGTCCCGTCCACCCGGGCGTGGGCCAGATACGAGGCGTCCTCGTCCAGCAGCAGGTCGGCATCGGCCTCTGCCAGGGGGATCCCCGCCAGCCGTTCGGCCGCGCGGATCCACATCCTCCGGGGCAGCCCGTAGCCTTCCCCGAACGCGAGGGCCATGAGGAGGGCCATGGTCGTGGTGTGCCGCTCGGGCGGCATCCGCTGGAGGTATGCCTCGAAGGCCCCGCCCACGTCCGACGGCAGCTGCCCGGACCAGCCCGGCACCGAGGTGTCCACCACCGGCCCCCGCAGCAGCGCGCTCGCCGTCATACGGGCCACCAGGAAGCAGCGACCGGCCCGGCGGGCGACTTCCCGCGCGACCCGGCGTGCCGTGCCGGGGCAGTCCGCGTACGGAGCGCCGGTGTCGCTGAGGACCTTCGCCACGTACTCGGCCGTGTCCGTGTCGTCGGTATAGGCGTCTTCGTCCAGGTCGACGACCGGCACGCCGTCCCCCAGGTGCGGCAGCAGTTCGCGCCGCGAGCCGACAACGAGCCGGATGCACGGCAGGGCGGCCAGCGGACGCAGCAGGTCCCAGGCGATGCGGCGAGCCTCCGCCTTGCCTCCGCCGACGCCCGCCTCATCGAGCGAGTCGACCACGATCCGAAGGGGTCGCTCGCGGCCCGTCAGTGCGGTGAACAGGGCCACGGATGTGGCCGCTCGTACGTCGGCCGCCGCGGCGAAACGCCCGACGAGCGCCTCCAGTGTCTGATGGTGGGCGTTGACGGAGGCGTCGGCGTGGCCCTCCAGGACCAACCGCCCCAGCACGGCGGACTTGCCGGAGCCCGGGTCGGCGGTCACGACGAGGAGACGGCCCGCTGTCTTTCCCGCGAGATGCGCGCGCACCTCCTCCAAGGCCCGCACACGCCCCGTGAAGTACGACCCGGGATCGTGCACATGCTCCACCCCCCGCCCGCGCGGCTCGAAGTGGGACGACAGATCCGAGGCGTCCCCTCGCAGCCCCTCGCCCGTGATCTCGGCATACGGGTCGAAGCAGGGGTTCACGAAGAACGGCGGCCGCTCGGAGTGGTCGACCGACGAGCATGCCGCCCGCTGCTGCGAACCGGCGGCGATGAACCGCTGATTGACACGATCGGCCAGGGTGTCGGGCGCGAGGTAGCGCTGCGACGGCCCGTCCCCCCGCTCGCACGCCTTCGCCAACTCGGCCACGAAGGCGCCGTCGTCCGCCAGGTCCCGATGGCGTGCGGACGCCAGCAGCCACGTGCCGGCGCCGAAGGAGTCCGCTCGTCCGCGGGCCGCCACGATCGCGTCGGTGACCCTGCCGATGTCCGCGCCGGCCGCGGCCGCGTGGCAGGCGTCCACCACGAACAGCACGTTCCGCACGGGGGAGTCGGCCAGGATCTCCGCCAGGTTCGCCAGCGACAGCCACGAGCGTGGCCGGCCCTGCTCGCTGTCCGCGCAGGCGAGACGGTACTGGCCGGTGGAGGAGCGGTCCCCGTGCCCCGCGTAGTACAGGACCACGATGTCGTCGGCTGTCAGGTCCGCGGTGCGGCACCACTCTGCCAGGGCGTCCTCGAACGCATCCGGCCGAGGGTCGTACGACACGCCGGTCAGGACCCGCTCGTAGCCCATGGACGCGAAGAGGGCAGCCGCACGGTCGGCGTCCTCGTGCGCCAGGTGCAGTTCAGGGCCCTCGCGGTAGCGCCGTGTGCCCGCCGCGACGACATAGCGCATCGAACCGCCCCCGGCCTCGCCCAACGCCCCTCCCCTGTGAGGAAACCAGGTTACGCGTGCGCGGGCACCACCAACTCCCGGTAGTCGTCGTCCCACAGGTCCTCCTCCGCCTCCGGCAGCAGCAGCACCCGGTCCGGCCGCAGCGCGTCCACGGCGCCCTCGTCGTGCGTGACCATGACGATCGCGCCCGGGTAGGTGCCGACCGCTGCCAGGACCTCGGCGCGCGAGGCCGGGTCCAGGTTGTTGGTGGGCTCGTCGAGGAGCAGGACGTTGGCGCCGGAGTGCACCAGACCCGCCAGGGCCAGCCGGGTCTTCTCACCGCCCGACAGGACACCGGCCGGCTTGCCGGTGTCGTCGCCGGTGAACAGGAACGCACCCAGCACCTGGCGGACTTCACCGTCGCTGAGGTGCGGTGCGGCACCGGCCAGGTGTTCGCGGACCGTCGACTCCGGGTCAAGGGTGTCGTGTTCCTGCGCGAAGTAGCCGAGGCGCAGACCGTGCCCGTGCACCACCCGGCCGCCGTCCGGCGTGTCCTGCCCGGCGAGCAGGCGCAACAGGGTGGTCTTGCCGGCGCCGTTGGGACCGAGCACCACCAGGCGGCTGCCCCGGTCGACGGCCAGGTCGACGCCGCGCAGGACGTGCCGACCGCCGTACGACCTGGTCAGGCTCACCGCGCCGAGCGGGATGCGGCCGCAGGGCGCCGGCTCCGGCAGCCGGATCCTGGCAGTCTTCGCGGGGCGGCGGGCGGGTTCGAGGTCGGCGAGCAGCCGGTCGGCGCGGCGGGCCATGTTCCGCGCGGCCACCGCCGTCGAGACCCGTGCCCGCATCCTGTCGGCCTGGGCGTGCAGCGCCGCCGCCTTCCGCTCGGCGTTCGACCGCTCCCGTGCCCGGCGCCGCTCGTCGGCCTCCCGCTGCGCCAGGTAGGCGTCCCAGGAGGTGTTGTGGACGTCGAGCGCGGCCCGCCCCGGGTCCAGGTGGAAGACCCGGTTCACGGTGCCGGCCAGCAGGGAGGTGTCGTGGCTGATCAGCACCAAGCCGCCCTGATGGTTCGTCAGGAAGGTGCGCAGCCAGGCGATCGAGGCCGCGTCGAGGTGGTTCGTGGGCTCGTCCAGCAGCAGTGTGCCGTGTCCCGCGAACAGGATGCGGGCCAGTTCCACGCGCCGGCGCTGACCGCCCGACAGTGCGCTGAGCCGCCGTTCCATCAGCTCCGCCGGCAGGCCGAGACCGGCCGCGACCCGGGCCGCCTCCGCCTCGGCCGCGTAACCCCCGCGGGCCTGGAACTCGGCCTCGGCCCGCACGTAGGCGTTCATCGACCGCTCCGTGCCGTCGGCCATCGCGGCCTCGGCGCTCCGCAGCGCCCGCACTGCCAGGTCCAGGCCGCGTGCGGACAGGATCCGGTCGGTGACGGTGACCGACTGGTCGGCGGCGCGGGAGTCCTGGGGGAGATGGCCGACACCGGCCGTGCGGACGACCGAGCCGGCGGCGGGCCGCAGTTCGCCCGCCAGGGTGTGCAACAGGGTGGTCTTCCCAGCGCCGTTGCGGCCGACCAGGCCGATGCGGTCGCCGGGGGAGACATGGAAGGAGACGCCGGACAGCAGCAGACGCGCGCCCACGCGCACGTCGACGTCACGAACGGTGATCATGAGAAAACGCTCCGAACAAGCAAGAGGACACACGGGTGGCGTGGGAGTGGGTCCTCGGCTAGGAAATTCGGGGCGTAGACATGCGGCCACGGTAACGGAGGCACCGTGCCTGGCGCCTGCGAATTATCGACCGCAAGGCCGGTCGGGCTTCGGCAGCTCGCAGCCGGGCGTCTGCGCTCTTCCTCCGGCAGGCCTGCCAGGCTGTGACGGCGCGCACTCGGGCGCCTGCGATCTCCGCCGCTGATCTGCCCGGCTACGGCAGCTCGAAGCCGAGCGCCCGTGCCGCCTCATCGGGGGTCGGCTGAGCCCAGCGCTCCGCCATCGCCTGGTTGGACGACAGGGAACGCGGCTCGGCTCGGTCCATGTACAGGACGCCGTCGAGGTGGTCCGTCTCGTGCTGCACGATCCGGGCCGGCCAGCCCGTGAACACCTCGTCCAGCGTCCGCCCGTGCTCGTCCTGCCCGGTCAGCCGGACCTCGGCGGGCCGCGCCACCACCGCCTGCCAGCCCGGCACGCTCAGGCAGCCCTCGAAGAACGCGGCCCGCGCGTCCCCGACGGGCTCGTACGCGGGATTGACCAGGACGCGGAACGGCTGCGGGACCCGCCCGCGCGCCAGGCGCACGTCGTCCGGCACCGGCGCCGGATCCTCGATCACCGCGATCCTGAGCTCCACGCCGACCTGCGGCGCCGCGAGGCCGACCCCGGGCGCCGCGCGCATGGTGACCCGCAGGGCCTCCACGAACCGGCCCAGCAGGGCGGGCCCCAGCTGACCGTCGTACGGCACGGTGCCGCGCCGCAGCACCGGGTCGCCGGCCGCGACGATGGTCAACGGCAGGCCGCTGTCCAGGAGTTGCTCGACCCGCTCGGCCAGGGGTGCGCGATCGCCCGGAGTTCCCATCGCGCCAGGATGACACGGCACCCCCCAGCTCCGCGTGACGCACATCACATGTGCCTCCCGGGAACTGAACGCCCCGCGGCCCCGACTACTGCACCGCAACGGCCACCGTCCACACCGTGACGGCCCAGAAGACGTCCCCCGGAGAAGCCCGCCGATGACCACCGCTCCCTCGACCACCACGGACGAGGCCCCGCAATCAGCCGCCCCGGCACCGTCGAGGCGCAGCTGGGCCCCCCTGCGCCCGCTGATCCTCCGCCTGCACTTCTACGCCGGGGTGCTGGTGGCGCCGTTCCTCCTCGTCGCCGCCGTCACCGGCCTGCTCTACGCCGGCGCCTTCCCGGCCGAGAAGCTCGTGTACGCCCATGAGATGACCGTCCCCGCGGGCGAGCGGAAGCTGCCGATCAGCGAGCAGGTCGCCGCCGCGCGCAAGGCCCACCCCGAGGGCACGGTCTCGGCCGTACGTCCCTCGCCCGAGGCCGACGCGACGACCCGGGTGATGCTGTCCGGCGTCCCGGGCGTCGGAGAGGGCCACACGCTCGCCGTGTTCGTGGACCCGTACACCGCGAAGGTGCGCGGCTCCCTCGAACAGTACGGCTCGACCGGCGCACTGCCCCTACGCACCTGGATCGACGAGTTCCACCGCGACCTGCACCTCGGGGAGCCGGGCCGGCTCTACTCCGAGCTGGCCGCCAGCTGGCTGTGGGTGATCTCGGCGGGCGGACTGGTGCTGTGGTTCTCCCGCCGTCGCGCCCTGCGCAAGGTGCGGGGGACGACGGGGCGCCGCCGCACCCTCGGACTGCACGGCACGGTCGGCGTATGGGCCGCGATCGGGTTCTTCTTCCTCTCGGCGACCGGCCTGACCTGGTCCGCCTACGCGGGGGCCACCATCGACGAGCTGCGGACCTCGCTCGGCCAGGCCACCCCGTCGGTGTCGGCGGCCGCCGGCGGTGAGCACGCCGGACACGGCTCCGCGGCGGGGCAGGCGGGCGACGCCGCGCACGGCGTGGGCCTGGACAAGGTCCTGTCGGCCGCACGGGCCGAGGGCCTGGGCGACCCGGTGGAGATCGTGCCGCCCGCCGACGCGAACTCGGCATACGTCGTCAAACAGGTGCAGCGCAGCTGGCCCACCAAGCAGGACGCCGTCGCCGTCGACCCGGCGGACGGGCAGGTCACCGACGTGGTCCGCTTCGCCGACCACCCGGTGCTCGCCAAGCTCACCCGGTGGGGCATCGACCTGCACACCGGTGTCCTGTTCGGCCTGGCCAACCAGATCGCCCTGATGCTGCTCGCGCTGTCCCTGATCCTGCTGATCGTCTGGGGCTACCGCATGTGGTGGCAGCGCGGCCGGGGCAGCGCCTTCGGCCGTCCCGTCCCGCGTGGCGCCTGGCAGCACGTACCGCCACAGATCCTCGTACCGCTGCTGGCGGGCATCGCCGTACTCGGCTATTTCCTGCCCCTGTTCGGCATCCCGCTGGCGGCCTTCCTCGCCGTCGACATCCTGCTGGGGGAGATCGCCCACCGGCGGGGGAAGCGGTCGTACGGGACGCCGGCCGGGTAGCGGCCCCGCAGACGCACGGATGCCCGGCTCCGTACGGAGCCGGGCATCTCCATGGGGAGGCGCGGGTCAGTGCCGGCCGAAGTCACCCGCGAGCGCCGAGGCGATCCGCAGGTGCGACTCCGCCTCCTCGTGCCGGTTCTGCCGCTGGAGCGTACGGCCGAGCATCAGCCGGGCGTAGTGCTCCACCGGGTCCCGCTCGACGATCGTCCGCAACTCTCCCTCGGCGCGCCGAAGTTGCGCCGAGTGGTAGTAGGAACGCGCCAGGAGCAGCCGGGGCCCGGTCTGCTCGGGCACCTCCTCGACCAGCCCGACCAGGACGCGCGCGGCGGCGGCGTAGTCCTTGGCTTCGAAGAACAGCTGCGCACGCTCCCAGCGCTCGGCCGGGGTTCCGTGGGCGTAGTACGTCGTGTCCTGGGTCGTCGTGTCGTGGATCGTGTTCACTCGGTGCCTCCTTCGGGGCCGACAACCGAGCCCGCCGGCCGGATATTCCGCTGGGCGGACGGGGCCCGGGACCTGACGGCGCGATGAACGTCCCGGGACGGCACACCTAGCGGGTCAGGGCTGCCAGCTCGGCGCCGGCCCGCTCGGTGATCAGGCTCAGCACCCGGCCCGTGACGGCCAGGTCCTCCGCCGGGATCCCGTCGTAGACCCGGGCGGTGAGGGGAGCCGTCTCACCGGTGGTCGTGGCGTACAGCTCCCGCCCCGCGTCCGTGATGCGCAGAGCCGACGCGCCGTCCGGGACCAGCCACCGCGCGGCGATCAGCTCGTCGAGCACGCCGTGCACCTCCGGCGCGTCGATCTTCAGCGCGCCGGTGACACCGCCGACGAGCTGCTCGCGCCCCACCGGGCCGTCGGCGACGGCGGCGAGCCGGAGGGTGACGGACTGCTGGAAGGTGACGCCGTGCCGGGCCAGCACGTTCTCGAGGAGGGCGCGGCCGGCGTAGTGGGCCAGGGCGATGACGCGGGGGTCGGCGAGGGGTGTGGTGGTCATGGTTTCTCCGTCTCCTTGCGGATGGAGGGATCGAGGGGGGCGTCGAGCAGGGCGGTCAGCTCGCGCTTGAACTCCTGGGTTCGCGCGCTGTCGAGACCCCCGAGCGGGTCGAGGAGCTGCTGGAGGAGCGCGTGGACGACCTCGATCGCGCGTCGGGTGACCTCGGTGCCCCGCTCGGTGAGGGCGAGCTGCACCGCGCGGGGGTCGCGCGGGTCCCGGGTGCGCTCCAGGAGGCCGGCCGTCTCCAGGGCGCGGGCCAGTTTCGACACGTAGAGCGGTTCGAGCCCGGTGCGGTCGGCGAGCCGGCGCTGGCTGGGCCGTTCGCCGGAGTGCTGCATGCCGTGCAGCGAGGCGACCAGGGAGTACTGCGCGTGGGTGAGCCCCAGCGGGGCCACCGCACGGTCGACCGCGACCCGCCATTTCATCGACAGCCGCCACACCAGGAACCCGGGCGTCGCGCCCTCGTGACCCTCGCTCATGGCAAATACAGTACATGGCTACTATAGCCATGGCTACTAAAATGACCGGCCGGTGACTGCGTCCGTGGCGCGGCCCGAACGTGCCGCTGACGCGAACCGTCGCGCCGGACTAGGTTGGGCGCCATGAGCAATCTTGAGCGCGAGGCGGCCCCCTCCCTGTGCGGCGGCCGTGGCTTCGTGGTGGCGGAGCCGGTGCGTGAACTCCTCAGCCCCCGCAGGGTGAAGCTGGGCGAGTCCAGCGAGGTCCGCCGGCTGCTGCCCAACCTCGGCCGCCGCATGGTCGGGGCGTGGTGCTTCGTCGACCACTACGGTCCCGACGACATCGCCGACGAGCCCGGCATGCAGGTCCCGCCGCATCCCCACATGGGCCTGCAGACCGTGAGCTGGCTGCACGAGGGCGAGGTGCTGCACCGCGACTCCACCGGCAGCCTCCAGACGATCCGCCCGCGTGAACTGGGGCTGATGACCTCCGGCCGGGCCATCAGCCACTCCGAGGAGAGCCCGCGCTCGCACGCCCGCTTCCTGCACGGCGCGCAGTTGTGGGTGGCGCTCCCCGACAGCCACCGCCACACCGACCCGCGCTTCGAACACCACGCCGATCTCCCGGTCGTCACGGCACCCGGCCTCACGGCCACGCTGATCCTCGGCGACCTCGACGGGGCGACCTCACCGGGCACCGCGTACACCCCGATCGTCGGGGCCGACCTGGCTCTGACCCGAGGCACGGACGTACGCCTGCCCCTCGAACCGGACTTCGAGTACGCCGTCCTGTCCATGTCGGGCGAGGCCCACGTCGACGGTGTCCCGGTCCTGCCCGGCTCCATGCTCTACCTCGGCTGCGGCCGCAGCGAACTGCCCCTGCGCGCGGAGTCGGACGCGGGCCTGATGCTCTTGGGCGGCGAGCCGTTCGAGGAGGAACTGATCATGTTCTGGAACTGGATCGGACGGTCGCAGGGGGAGATCGAGCAGGCGCGGCGGGACTGGACGGAGGGGACCCGGTTCGGCGAGGTGAAGGGCTACGACGGGGACCCGTTGCCGGCTCCAGACCTGCCGGCGACGCCTTTGAAGCCGCGGGGGAGGGTGCGCTGACCTGCGGAGATATCCGATTGCTTGGTGACGGGTGATGACTCGCCGCCGTGTGTTGGCTTCCGCGGCTCCAGCGTGTGCTCTACCGGGTCGGTCCTGATTGCATCGAGGCCCACCGCGCCTTTGTGGCCGTCGGTGCCGACGAGCTTGGAGGCCGGGTCCTCGGGTTCTAGTCGCTCGTCCTCGCTCCACCGGAGCTCGCCTTGCGCTTTGTCGCCGGCGAAGCGCAAGGACGGGGTATGGGACGGCTGCTGGTCGCGCACGTGCAGTCCGAGGCCCGTGCCGCCGGGCTCGATCGTGTCAAGGCCGTGTCGCATCCTCCCGCTGAGGACTTCTGCCACCGCCCCGGTGCACGGCACCTGCCGTGGCGAACCGTTCGCCCGGTGCTGGAGGAGACCTCGTGCACCCTGTCGTGGTTTCCGGCGATGAGCCGCGCCTGCCTGGAGCAGGCAGTGCCGCACGGGCGATCCAGCCCTTCGTTCCGGGCCGGAGGCTGGCGCGCTTTGGCTAGCGGCTTCCGTTATGCCGTTATAGCGTTGTGATCAGCAGTCGTGGTTCCGAAGTTCCGTTCGCCCGTGATCGCCATCACGGGCGTCCTTGCTGTTCAGCGCCTCTCCGGACCAGGGCGATCACCTCCCGGTCGCGCAGGGTGCGTGCCCGGTTTCCCTCAAAGGAGACAGTCATGGCCAAGGGCACAGTGAAGTGGTTCAACAGCGAGAAGGGCTTCGGCTTCATCGAGCAGGAGGGCGGCGGCCCCGACGTCTTCGCCCACTACTCCAACATCGCCAGCCAGGGCTACCGCGAGCTGCAGGAGGGCCAGAAGGTCGAGTTCGACGTCACGCAGGGCCAGAAGGGCCCGCAGGCGGAGAACATCCGCCCCGCCTGATCGCGCGCCTCGGTAAGGGCCCGGCACCCCGGCTTCGGGACGCCGGGCCCTGACCGTCAGCCGCAGTGGTCAGCGGCCGGAGCCGATCGGTGTCTCGCGTGTCCGAAGAGCCATGGGCAGGAACACTGCGCGGAACTGCCGGTACGACGGCGCCAGGCAGGTGACAGGGCAGTGCCGGACGGAGGTGGACTGCGGCGGCTCGACCGTCGACAGCGATGACGCGGTGGCGGAGTCGGGACGAGGAGTACCACGATCTACCGGCACCTCATGCCCGGCTCCATCAGCAATGCCGCCAAGATCCTTAACCAGCACCTCGCCCGCCGCGGCGTATCGCGCGTCCAGCACCTGCTGCGGCGTCGCCGTCTCCCAGGGCCCGTCGACCGCCTGCCGTACGACAGGGGGGAAGTTGTAGAAGGTGGAGATGACCAGCTCGGCGGAGGCTCGGCCGAAGGCGGCGCTGCGGAACGCGAAGTAGCCGGCGAGTCCGCCAGGCCGCACGCGCAGTCTCCATGGGGGTCACCTTTTCTGAGGGTCGACGACAGCGTTCTCGCTGCGGGTCGAGTACTCGCCGTGCGCTCGGAGATGGTCGAGCAGCAGGTGGCTCAGCGGCTCGGGCGCTTCCTCGGGGATCCAGTGGCTGACGCCTTGGAGGGTCTCGAATCGGTACGGCCCCTTGACCCATCGCTCGGTCTCCTGCGCGGCTGCCGGGCCGAACGCGCTGTCGTCCGTGCTCCAGACGTACAGCGTGGGAACGTCGATGACGCCGATCGCGCCGTCGGGGCGGCCGACGCGGTACCAGTTCAGCGCAGCGGTGAGAGCGCCAGGCCGGGACAGGTGACGCACATAGGCGTCCGCACTGTCTTGCGGGACCTTTCCGGCGTAGACATCGCGAAGCTCTTGGGCGTCGTGGGCCAGCATGCGCTCTTCGGTCGTGGGCGTTTCGCGCCAGTCGATCATGTAGTGCGAGCGACCGCGCTGGTCCTCATCCGTGCGCAGGGTGGTGGCCAGGGCGCCGGGGTGCGGGGTCGAGACGACCGTGAGGGTGCGCACGCGGCCGGGGTGGGCGTCAGCCGTCCACCAGGCCACCGCGCCGCCCCAGTCGTGGCCGACCAGGTCAAACGTCGCCCAGCCCAGTTGCTCCGTGATCGCCACGACGTCGTCGACGAGATGGCTGATCCGATAGTCCTCGGGCCGCTGGGGGCGAGCCCCGGGGGAGTACCCACGCTGGTCGGGTGCCACCACCCGGTAGCCGTGCGCGGCCAACGCCTCGATCTGCCGCCGCCACACCACCCCCGTCTGCGGGAATCCGTGCAGCAAGAGCACCGGGCGGCCCCCGGCGGGACCGGCCGCGACCGCGTCGAACACGCCCGCATGCGTGGAGATGCTCAGCTGAGTCACGATCCACCCCTTCGTACCGACTGGTCGGTACCCTTGCGATAAGGGGAGAGGGTGTCAAGAGCCCGCGATGGTTGAACCTGACGTCGAATTCAAATATAACCGGTCGGAAGGCCGATACCTGTCACCCCTGCGGCCATGACCTGTCCTCGGATCACCCGAGGAGACGGTCATGAGCCATACCGCACGGCAGTTGGCGTTCGGCACCGTCTATCGGCAATGGAGCCCGGCTCACGGAGCTCGGAGTTTCGACCCCGGAGTCCCCGCACGAACCGGACCGACAGGAAACAGCGAGGCGACATGAGGGAAGCAGTCATCGTTTCGACGGCACGGACGCCGATCGGAAAGGCCTACCGCGGCGCGTTCAACGACACCCAGGCGCAGGAACTCGCCGCCCACGCCCTTTCGCACGCGGTGCGGCGCGCCGGTCTCGAGGGAGACGAGGTCGAGGACGTCGTCTTCGGCTGCGCCGTGCAGCAAGGGTCCTCCGGTTTCAACGTGGCGCGTCAGGCCGCTCTGCGGGCCGGACTTCCGCACACCGTGTCGGGGATGTCGATCGACCGGCAGTGCTCGTCGGGTCTGATGGCCATAGCGACGGCCGCCAAGCAGATCGTCACGGACGGCATGCAGGTCGCCGTCGGCGGCGGTGTCGAGTCGATCTCCCTGGTCCAGAACGACCACATGAACACCCACCGCATGACGGATCCCTGGCTGGTCGAGCACAAGCCGGCCATCTACCTGCCGATGCTTCAGACGGCGGAGATCGTCGCCGAGCGCTACGGCGTGAGCCGGGAGCGCCAGGACGAGTTCGCGCTGCTGTCACAGCAGCGCACCGCGGCGGCGCAGGAGGCTGGCCGGTTCGACCAGGAGATCGTCGCGCTCAGCAGTGTCAAGAAGGTCCTCGACAAGCAATCCGGGGAAGTGCGGGACGAGGAGGTCACCCTGGCCCGGGACGAGGGCAACCGCGCGTCGACCACCCTCGACGGCCTGGCCGGCCTGGCGCCGGTGCTGCCCGATGGTCAGGTGAGCGCGCACTCCAGCGTGACGGCGGGCAACTCCTCGCAGCTGTCGGACGGGGCGTCGGCCTCGGTGCTGATGGAGGCGCAGGAGGCCGAGCGCCGCGGCCTGGAACCGCTGGGCGTCTACCGGGGTATGACCGTCGCCGGGTGCGCGCCGGACGAAATGGGCATCGGCCCGGTCTTCGCCATCCCGAAGCTGCTGAAGCAGCACAACCTCACCATCGACGACATCGGCCTGTGGGAACTCAACGAAGCCTTCGCCTCCCAGGCGCTGTACTGCCGCGACGAACTGCACATCGACCCGGAGCGGTTCAACGTCAACGGCGGCGCGATCTCGGTCGGCCACCCGTACGGCATGACCGGCGCCCGACTGGTGGGGCATGCCCTCATCGAGGGCAAGCGCCGCGGCGTTCGGTATGTGGTGATCTCCATGTGCATCGGCGGCGGAATGGGCGCAGCCGGACTGTTCGAGGTCGCCTGAGCATGGACACGTTGTCGAACGCGGTGGAAAAGACCCGAAACGCGGTGCTGGTGGACTTCGGCGGTGTCATCACCTCCAGTGTGTTGCGGGCCTTCACCGCATTCGGCGCCTCGCTCGGCGGCGACCCGCGCCTTCCGCTGGACCTCCTGAGCCGGGACCAGCCCTCACGCACCCTGCTGGCCGACCACGAGTGCGGCCGTATCGACGCCCCAGCCTTCGAGCGGGGATTCGCCGAACGCCTCCGTGTCCATGGCGCGGAGGTGTCGGCCGAGGGGCTCACGGCCCGGATGCAAGCGGGAATGTCGATCGACCGGGACATGCTCGCGCTGCTCGGTGAGGTGCGAGCCGCCGGTCATCCTGTTGCGCTGGTGTCCAATTCGTTCGGCACCGGGACCTACGACGGCGTCGATCTCGCGGCCGTCGCCGACGTGGTCGTCATTTCGTCCGAGGTCGGCATCCGCAAGCCTTCCCGGCGGATCTACGCGATCGCGTGTGAACGCCTCGGCATCGACCCCGAGGAGGCGGTCATGATCGACGATCTGCAGCAGAACCTCGACGGAGCGGCACGGATCGGAATCGGAGGCGTACTGCACACCAGTGCCGCCGGCACCCGCCGCCAACTCGCCGAACGCTTCGGGATCACTGCCTGACCGGTACCCATCGACTGACCGGCCGGACGCACTGAGGTCGGTCATCCGGCCACAACGCCCGAGGACTTGATGTCGAAGCCGGGCAAAGTCACCTCCTCGGCGAGGGTGCGACCCGCAGCATCACCTGCTCACATCCCGGAAGGCACCGCCCCATGACCAGCGTTTTCGACCCTGTGTGCCGCCACGCGGCCGTCACCCCCGACAAAATCGCACTGCGCGGTGCCACGGATCAGTGGACCTACCTTCAGCTTCGGGACGCGACCATGCGATACGCGGGCGCCCTGACAGCCGCCGGCCTGGCCCCGGGGGACCGGGTGTTGCTCGCGGCGCCGTCGGTGCCCGAGTTCGTGGTGGCCTACCTGGGGATCCAGGCGGCGGGCTGTGTCGTGGTGCCGGTCAACACGATGTCCACCCGGGCCGAGGTCGAGTACGTACTCGGCGACGCCGGATGCTCATTGGCGATCGCATGGCACGCCCTGGGCCCCGCTGTCGCGGAGGCGGCCGCGGCGCTCTCGGTGCCCTCCTGGGCGTTGTCCCCGGGCACGCCGGTCAGCACTGCCCCCGCCGGCGTCGTCGACCGTGATCGCGACGAGACGGCGGCCATCCTGTACACGTCGGGCACCACTGGGCGGCCGAAGGGGGCCCAACTCACCATCGGGAACCTGTTGTCCGCCGGGGAGATCGGCGCCGAGTGCAGCCGAGCGTCGAGCGCCGACCGCACCGGCACCGGACTCCCGCTGTTCCACGTGTTCGGCCAGGCGTCGGTCATGATGGCGACCTTGACCGTGGGCGGCTCGATGTCGTTGCTGGCCCGATTCGACCCGGCGTCGATGCTGGAGATGCTGCGCCGCGACCGGCTCACCATCATGGCCGGCGTACCGACCATGTGGAATGCGATGCTGCACGCGGCGGGTGATGCGAATCCGGCGGACTTCGCCGGGCTCCGTGTCGCCGTCTCCGGCGGCGCCTCGCTTCCCGGGGAGATCGCCCGGGCCTTCGAGGCCCGCTTCGGCTGCACGATCCTCGAAGGGTATGGGCTCACCGAGACCACCGCGTTCGGCACCTTCAACGACCTCGACCGCGGCGCCAAGACCGGGTACACCGGCAGAGCAGTACCGCGGATGCGGGTTCAGGTGTGTGACGACAACGGCAACGAGTGCCCGCCGGGTACCGTCGGCGAGGTCTACATCAAGGGGCCCACGGTGATGCGCGGCTACTGGAACCGGCTCGCGGACACCGCCGCGGCCATCTCGTCCGATGGCTGGTTCCGCACCGGCGACCTCGGTGAAACCGACACGGACGGCGACCTGCGCATCGTCGACCGTGTGAAGGACCTGATCATCCGCGGCGGCTACAACGTCTACCCCGGCGAGGTCGAGGAAGTTCTCTGCGAGCACCCCGACATCATCGAGGCAGCCGTGATCGGCGTTCCCGACGACCACTACGGCGAGGAGGTCGCCGCGCTCGTCGCCGCCCGGCCCGGTGCGGACCTCGGTGCCGCCGAGGTGTCGGACTGGGCACGAGAACGGCTGTCCGCCTACAAGATCCCGCGCATCGTTCAGTTCGTCGATGCGCTGCCCAAGGGGCCGACAGGGAAGATCCTCAAGCGGTCCATCGACCGTAACGCTCTGACCCGCGACACCGCCCCCGGTGACGTTGCCGCGGGTCGCCCCTGAACCCCTTGGAAACAGGACATCAGCCTGCTCCGCCTGCCTTGGGGACTTATGACTATGGCGTCGGATTCAAGTAAAGTCGCGGGGATGGATACTACTGCGCCCGAGGAGACCGACAGCGAGCAGGCACCGCCCGTGGCGCCCTTCTCGCAACTTCGCGAGCCGCCCACGACGCAGCGCGGAGCGCGGACCCGGGCCGCTCTGGTGAAGGCCGCCCGCAAGGTGTTCGAACGGGACGGTTACCTCGACACCCGCCTGACCGACATCACCAAAGAGGCCCGGTGTGCGGCGGGGTCCTTCTACACCTACTTCGCCAACAAGGAACAGGTGCTTGCCGCCGTCCTCCTGGAGGCGCAGGAGGACATGATGCACCCCGGCATGGGCCGGGTGCAGGGCACCGACGATCCCTATGCGGTACTCGAGGCGAGCAATCGCGCCTATCTCGCGGCGTACAAGCGGAACGCGAAGCTGATGGGACTGCTCGAGCAGGTCGCCCAAGTGGAGCCGGAGTTCCGTGAGTTCCGAAGGCGGCGCGGGGACGCGTTCATCCGCCGCAACGCCCGCGGTATCGCCGACCTGCAGGCGCGGGGTGTCGCAGACCGTGAGGTCGATCCGATGATGGCGTCCCGTGCGCTGTCCGGCATGGTCAGTGTCATGGCTTACAACGCCTTCGTGCGCAGTGAAGAGCAAGAGGAAGATACGCCGGTGGACTTCGAGGAACTCGTGTCCACGGTCACCCGCCTGTGGGCGAACGCCCTGCGGTTCCCCGGCCACCGCTGATCCGCCCGCCTAGCAGCCGCTCGTACCCCTGGGGTTGGGCGGCTGCTTCATTGGTTCCGTGCGGACATCTATTGAACTTGACGTCGGATTCAATTATACAGGTCGGACGCATCGCACGCCCCGTCAACGGAGAGGGTTGCCGTGAACCTTGCAAAAAGAGTCGCCATCGTCACCGGTGGGGGCGGCGGCATCGGCAGCGCGCTGGTCGCACGGCTCGCTCGCGAGGGCGCCCGGGTCGTAGTCGCAGACCTCGACGCGGAGGCCGCGCGGGCGGTGTCGGAGACAGTCAACGCCGACCATCGGGGCACCACTGTCAGTGCCGGCGCGGATGTGTCGGACACCGAGCAGATCCAGCAGTTGATCGACCTGGCGGAGAGTGCCTTCGGTCCGGTCGACTTCTACTTCGCGAACGCGGGCATCGGCGGCGCGCTCGGCCTCGACGTGAGCGAGCAGGACTGGGATCGCTCGATCGACGTCAACCTGCGAGCCCACATCCGTGCGGCAAGGCTGCTGGTGCCCCGGTGGCTCGAGCGCGGTGAGGGCTACTTCGTCAGCACGGCTTCGGCGGCCGGACTGCTCACCCAGGTCGGCTCCGCCACGTACGCCGTCACCAAGCACGCGGCCGTCGCCTTCGCCGAGTGGCTGAGTGTCACCTACGGCGACCGCGGGGTTCGGGTCAGCTGTCTGTGCCCGATGGGCGTGGACACCCGGATGCTGACCGCCGGGGAGGACTCCGGGGACGCGCTGGGAAGAGCCGCGACGCGGGCCGTCACCTCCGCTGGTGACGTCCTGGAGCCTGCCGAAGTCGCCGACGCCGTCCTGGCCGCCATCGAGGACGAGCGCTTCCTCGTCCTGCCGCACGAAGACGTTCTCGAGATGTACCGGCAGAAGGGCTCGGACTACGACCGCTGGGTACGCGGGATGCGCCGCTACCAGAGCTCCCTGCTGGCGCAGGCATGACCGGCGCGCCGGGCGAGCTCGTCCTCGCCGAACGCCGAGGGCAGGTGCTGCTGGTCACGTTCAACCGGCCCGCCAAACTGAACGCCTGGACCGACGAACTCGAGGACCGCTATTTCGCGCTGCTCGACGCCGCCGAGGACGATCCGGACGTACGTGCGGTCGTCGTCACCGGCGCGGGACGCGGATTCTGCGCCGGAGCCGACCTGCAACGGCTGCAGGCGGTCGGCGAGGTCTCCGAGGCGGGCCGGGCCCGGCGCCGTCCCCGGGACCTTCCGCGGACCCTGCGCAAGCCGCTGATCGGAGCGATCAACGGAGTGGCCGCCGGCCTCGGCATGGTGGAGGCGCTCTACTGCGACCTTCGCTTCGGCTCGCCCTCGGCCCGGTTCACCACGGCATTCGCGCAACGTGGGCTGATCGCCGAGTACGGGATCTCCTGGCTGTTGCCCCGGCTGGTGGGGCAGAGCCGAGCAGCGGATCTGCTGCTGTCGAGTCGCATGGTGGATGCCGAGGAGGCCTTCCGTATCGGACTCCTCGACCACCTGGTCACCACCGGCAGCGTGGTCGATGCCGCTGTCGCGTACACCGCCGAACTGGCGGAGCGCTGCTCCCCGGCATCCATGGCCACCATCAAGAGCCAGCTGAGCAACGACGCGGACGGCACCTACACCGATTCCGTGACCCGGGCGGAGGACCTGATGCTCCAGGCCTTCCGCGGGTCCGATGTCGTCGAAGGCTTGGCCAGTCACCTGGACAAGCGCTCGCCAAACTTTCCCTCACTACCCGTAAGGAGTTCGGATGTCCCTGTTTGAGACGTCGGACCGTGCCAAGAAGTACCGGGCGGATCTGCTCGAGTTCATGGATGAGCACATCTACCCCGCCGAGGCGGTCTACGACGAGCAGATGCGCGCGTCGGGCGACCCGCACTTCCACCCGCCGATCCTCGAAGAGCTCAAGGCGGAGGCGCGCAGGCGCGGACTGTGGAACCTGTTCCACCCGCACCCGGAGTGGGGCCCCGGCCTGACGAACCTCGAGTACGCGCCGCTGGCGGAGATCATGGGCCGCAGTCACATCGCCTCCGAGGCGTGCAACTGCAACGCGCCCGACACCGGCAACATGGAGGTGCTCACCCTCTTCGGCACCGACGAGCACAAGGAGAAGTACCTCAAGCCGCTGCTCGACGGGACGATGGCCTCGGCGTTCGCGATGACCGAGCCGCGTGTCGCCAGCTCCGATGCCACCAACATCGAGCTGCGGATGGAGCGCGACGGCGACGAGTACGTGCTCAACGGCCGCAAGTGGTTCGCCTCGAACGCGATGCACAAGAACTGCAAGGTGCTCATCGTGATGGGCAAGACCGACCCCACGGCGGCCCCGCATCGCCAGCAGTCGATGATGGTCGTACCCGTGGACGCCCCCGGCGTCACCGTGGTCCGCAACCTCCCGGTGTTCGGGTACGCGGACCGCGAGGGCCATGCGGAGATCATCTTCGAGAACGTCCGGGTGTCGGCCAAGGACCTCCTCAAGGGCGAGGGCGAGGGTTTCGCCATCAGCCAGGCCCGGCTCGGGCCCGGCCGCATACACCACTGCATGCGGGCCATCGGCGCGGCCGAGCGGGCACTGGAACTGATGTGCCGGCGCGCACAGTCACGGGTGACCTTCGGTAGCCCGGTCGCCGAACGGTCAAACATCCAGGACTGGATCGCGGAAGCGCGGATCGACATCGAGATGATCCGCCTGCTCACGCTCAAAGCCGCGTACCTGATGGACACGGTCGGGAACAAGGAAGCGCGCACCGAGATCGCGGCCATCAAGGTGGCCGCCCCCGACATCGCGTTGAAGATCGTCGATCGCGCGATCCAGGTGCACGGGGGAGCGGGAGTGACCGACGACTTCCCCTTGGCGATGATGTACGCGCATCTGCGGACGCTGCGGCTGGCGGACGGTCCCGACGAGGTTCACAAGCGGGCCATCGCCAAGCAGGAACTGCGGAAGTACCGCGACGCGGCGGCGGTGAACTGAAGATGGCAGGACTCGACCTCAGCGGTCGTACAGCCGTCGTCACCGGGGCCTCGCGCGGTATCGGGCTGGCGATAGCCCAGTCCATCGCCGAGGCCGGCGCAAACGTCGTCCTCACCTCCCGGACCCAAGAGGCGGCGGAGGCCGCCGCGGCCCAGGTCAAGGGCACAGCGGTCGGCGTGGGAGCGCATGCGGTCGACGAAGAGGCGGCCCGGCGCTGTGTGGATCTGACGCTCGAGCGCTTCGGCAGTCTGGACATCCTCGTCAACAACGCGGGGACCAACCCGGCCTTCGGGCCGGTCATCGACCAGGACCACGGCCGGTTCGCGAAGACCTTCGACGTGAACCTGTGGGCGCCCGTCCTGTGGACGGGTCTGGCCACGCGAGCCTGGATGGGGGAGCACGGCGGGGCGGTCGTCAACACCGCGTCGGTGGGCGGCATGGCCTCCGAGGCGAACATCGGGCTGTACAACGCCTCGAAGGCCGCGCTGATCCAACTCACCAAGCAACTGGCCCTGGAACTCTCGCCGAAGGTCCGCGTCAACGCCGTCGCACCGGGGGTGGTGCGCACAAAGCTGGCCGAGGCTCTGTGGAAGGAGCACGAGGAGGAGGTGTCCGCCTCGGTGGCGCTGGGCCGCATCGGGGAGCCTGCCGACATCGCGTCCGCGGTCGCCTTCCTCGTCTCGGACGCCGCGAGTTGGATCACCGGCGAGACGATGGTGATCGACGGCGGCCAACTGCTCGGTGAGGCGCTCCCGTTCAGGCAAGGAGCCGGTATCGGTGTCTAGCGCGGACACCGTCGGAATCGACGCCGGTGCGGTGGGCCGCTGGTTCGCTTCCCTCTGCGTCGACTTCGCCGGACCCTTGGCCTTCGAGCGGGTCGGGCTGGGCCAGTCGAACCTGACGTATCCCGTAAAGGATCAGGACGGCCACACCGGCACCCCGCGGTGCGCGAGGCGGCCGTGGTCGGCGTGTCCGACCCCTACCGAGGCGAGACGGTGGCGGCCTTTGTCAGCCTGAGGCCCGGAGGATCCGTCGGGCCCGAAGAGCTGGTCGCCCATTGCCGTGAGCACCTGGCCGCCTGCAAGCCCCTCGGACCGTCAGCATCCGGGACGAGCTGCTCAGGACCACCAGCGGCAAGATCCTGCGCAGAGAACTGCGCGGGACGTCCGTGTGACGAGTGAGAGGAGCCGAAACATGGCCGGCCTGCCAGAGGTCCTGGCCCTCGACGAGACGGGGCCGGACCGGTTCCGGTCAGGTCCGATCCCCAGCGAGTGGGCGCGGACGTTCGGTGGCCAGATCGCCGCCCAGTCGCTGATGGCAGCGGCGCACACCCTCGACCGGTCGTACTCGGCCCACTCGCTGCACGGTTACTTCCTGCGGCCCGGCCGCCCGCAAGAGCCGACCGACCATCTGGTCGAGCGGCTCCGCGACGGCGGCAGCTTCTGCACCCGCCGGGTGACCGCGGTCCAGGCCGGGGAGGCGATCTTCACGGTGACGGCGTCGTTCCATCGCGGGGACGAAGGGTTCTCCCACCAGGTGGACATGCCGGCCGTGCCGGCGCCGGACGACATCCCGGAGTCCGACCGCATCAACGGCTGGGGCATGCCACGGCCCGCGGAGTGGAGCCACTGGGAGATGCGATGGGTGCCGGGGGGACAGAGGGGCCACGTCCCGGGGGCGCCGGCCTGCCAGCGGGTGTGGATTCGGTACGGACGCCCGCTGCCGGACGACGGTGCCGTCCACGCCTGCGCACTGACCTACCTCAGCGACATGGCGCTGCTGGGCTCCGCGCGGCTGCCGCATCCCCCAACCGCCGTACAGGGTGCGTCGTTGGACCATTCGCTGTGGTTCCTGCGTCCCTTCCGCGCGGACGAGTGGCTGCTGTACGACCAGGTCTCCCCTTCGGCCGAGCACGGCAGGGCGCTCACCCGCGGAAGGCTGTTCGATACGGGCGGGCGTCTGGTGGCCGCCGTCGCGCAGGAGGGACTCATGCGCTTCGACCGGCCGCGTCCGACGGAGGGCCGTCCTCGCCTGCACCGGCTGGACGGGCGCCCGTCTCGCGGGACTTGCCCTCGGTGAGGTCGCCCTGGTCGCGGCCGTACCCACCATGGCCCTCGGGGGGGGCTCGCCCTCGCCGATGTCCTCTGTCTCGACAGCTGTGAACGGGACGGGGAGTTCGCCGTGCTGCGGGCTTGCGGCTGGGCCGACACCGAGGTCATGCGACGGGTCGTCGCGCAGGGTGCGGTGATCGCCGTGGCGGGCGCGGTGCCCGGCGCAGCGACGGGGCTCGCACTGCAGCACGCAGGCGCCACGCGTTTCAGCCGGGAGGTGCCGACAGATGGATCAGGATGCCGCACACCTCGTCGACGATCTCCTGGGCCTCCGTCTCGTCGCCGCAGTCGCCCAGCTCGCGTGCCGCCCCGCCGATCACGGTGGTGAGCACTCTCACCCGCACCCGGCCGGCGCGTCGCTTCTCGTCCACCTCCAGCAGCCGGGCGTTGCGCCGTACCCACGCGCGGTCCCACTGGCGGCGCAGCGCGTCGAAGCCCGTGGGGCCGTCATCCTCCACGAGGAGTCTGCCGAACCGCCGGTTGTCCCAGGCGCCCTCCAGGTACGCCCTGGCTCCCGCCACGAAAAGGGCGATGGGGTCGTCCACGCCACGGCCTCGCTCGGCGGTCAGCGTGGCCGCGGTCCGGCGCTCCTGTGCCTCCCGGAACTCCTCCCAAAGAGCGAGGTAGAGCCCTCGCTTTCCGCCGTAGTGCTGGAAGAGGCTGCCCACCGGGATGCCGGAGCGCGCCGCGATCTCGGCGAGACCGGCGTTGTCGTAACCGCGCTCGGTGAACACCTCCAGCGCGGCGTCCAGAAGCGCGCTTCGGACCGTTCGGTTCTGCCCGGTGGGTGCCTCCTCGGTCCCCGCGGACTCCACGATGCCGCTCACTGGTGATCCCCACCTTCCCCGGCCCCGTCGCGGATGGCGAGGGCGACCAGCAGTTCCAGGAGGTCGGCGATCCGGCGCGGGTTGCGCCCAGTGCGTTCCTCGATCCGGCGCAACCGGTAGTGCGCCGTGTTGTGGTGTATCCGCAGCCGGTCGGCGGCCAGCCGCAGGTTGAGGTCGGCCTCCGCGAAGGCCCGTACGGTGGCCGCCAGCGTGTCGCCACGTCTGCGGTCGTCCTCCAGCAGCGCACGCACGCGGGGATCGACCAGCTGGCGGGCGAGGTCGTCGGCGCGCAGCGCCAGGTAGTCGAAGGGGGACAGGCGCGGCAGTGCCGCCACCCCGCCCCCGCTCGGTACGAGGTCGAGGGCGGCGCGTGCCTCCTCGTAGGCGCGTGGCAGTTCGCCGGCACCCTCGGCGACCGTGCTGATGCCCATGGAGAGCATGGTTCCCTCGCGCGCGAGCCGCCGCTGTACCGCCTCGAAGTGGCTACAGATGTCCTCCGCGTCCATGCCGGTGCGGACCACCGGCACGGCCACCACCTCGCCGTGGCGCACGACGACCAGGGTCCGGCCGGCCCAGGGCCCGGCGATGCCGATGGACGCGCTGGTCGCGTAGCCGTGCTCGGCCGAGGTGAGGTCGCCGGTGCGGGGGTCGTCGACGCACACCGCCACGACCGCCATCATCGGCGAGTGCGGCCCTATGCCGTACGCCTGCGCCGCGGCGAGCAGCGGACCGCGCGCCGGTGCCGCGCCGGCCAGGAGCTGGTCCAGGAGGTCCCGGCGTTCCCGGTCCGCGTCGGCGACCACGTGCTGCTGGTACTCGACGTAGGCCTGCGCGGCATGCGTGCTGGCGAAGTCGACGTACCGCATCAGCGGTGTGACGAGGGACAGCGCGGCCTGCTGTGCCTCGGCGGACGTGCCCGCGCAGTCCAGCAGCACGTCCCACAGCACCTGCCGGCCGACCCGGAAGGCACTGATCCAGTCCTCGAGGGCGAACCCCGCGCGCGCTCTGCGCATGGCCGCCGCGCGGCTGAAGACCAGGTCTTCGGGGGCGATGTCCCGGCCGCCGGCCAGTGCCGCCAGCTGCATCCGGTAGTGCGTGAGGACCTGGTCCCGTACGTCGTCGAAGAACCACTCGTCCTGCAGCGCGTACGACGGGATCTCCGTGCGCATGACCGCGACAGCGGTCCTCGCCACGTCCTCGAGCCGGTCCTGGACGGCGTGCAGGATCCGGTGCCGTTCCCGGCTGAGCGGGTCGGAGTGTGCGGGGGCGCCCAGGGCGGGTCCGCGAGACATGGCGCCGATCGTCGCTGCCCTCCTCGTGTCCCGTCAACAGGCCCGGCAGGCGACATACCGGGGAAGCTGGGCGCGGCGCACAAGCCGGTGGCCACGAACTTGGGTGCTCGCACCCAATGTGCGCTCGGAAGGCCCCCGCTTACTGTGACGCTCGCCCACCCCCCCAGCACCTCGGAAGGGGCGTCACTCATGCTCGCGGTCGACGGTATCAGCGTGCGCTTCGGCGGGATCACGGCACTGGACGGTGTCGCGTTCACCGTCGAGCCGGGCACCGCCGTGGGGCTCATCGGACCGAACGGAGCCGGCAAGACCACCTTGTTCAACTGCCTCACCAGGCGCTGCACCCCTGATGCGGGGACGGTGGGGTTCGAGGACGAGGACCTGCTCGCCCTCCCGCCGCACTCCGTGGCCGGGCGCGGCATCGCCCGCACCTTCCAGAACCTGGGTCTGTTCCCGCTGCTCACGGTCCGGGAGAACGTCATGGCCGGCGCCCACAGCCGGGGGCGCACGGGACACCTCGCCGCGGCGCTCCGGCTGCCCCGCGTCCGGCGGGAGGAGAGGGAACTACGGGAACATGCGGACGACCTGCTACGGCGTCTCGGCCTGGCGGAGGTCGCCGACCACCCCGCCTCCGGGCTGCCGTTCGGCACGCTCAAACGCGTCGAACTCGCCCGGGCGCTCGCGGTACGGCCCCGGCTGCTGTTGCTCGACGAACCCGTCAACGGGCTCAGCCACGGCGAGGTGGACCAGTTCGCGGATCTGGTCCGCTCGGTGCGCGAGGACTTCGGCCTGACGCTCCTGGTGGTCGAACACCACATGGGGTTCGTGATGGGCCTGTGCGACAAGGTGGTCTGCCTCGACTTCGGGCGCAAGATCGCCGAGGGCTCACCGGAGGAGATCCAGCGCGACCCGGCGGTCATCGAGGCGTACCTGGGGGTGGCGGCATGACGGAACCCGCCATCGACAGCACCGAAGCCGGACAGGTGAACGCGGAGCCGGACTTCCTGAAGGTCGCCGGGCTGCATGCCGGATACGGTCAGGCCCGCGTGCTCCAGGGGCTCGACTTCTCCGTCGCGCGCGGCGAGGTGTGCGCGATCCTCGGGCCCAACGGCGCGGGCAAGACAACGACACTGCGGGCCCTGTGCGGCATGGTCCGCGGACGCGGCTCGGTGACGTTGAACGGCACGGAGCTGCTGGGCCGCTCGCCCGAACAGACCGCCCGTCTCGGCGTGGCGCACGTGCCCGAGGGCCGGGGCACCTTCAACGACCTGACCGTCGAGGAGAACCTGCGCATCGGCGCCCACGTGCGCGCCGGGCGGTGGCGGCGGGGCAGCGCCGAACGCGTGGCCGTGGCGGCAGACCTGGAACGGATCTACGACTACTTCCCCAAGCTGCGCCAGCGGTCCCGCCAGGCCGCCGGCAGCCTCAGCGGCGGCGAACAGCAGATGCTCGCCATCGGCAGGGCGCTGATGCTGCGGCCCGCCCTGCTGCTCCTGGACGAGCCGTCGCTGGGGCTCGCGCCGCTGGTCACGCGCGAGCTGTTCGAGATCGTCCGTGCCGTCAACGAGGAGGAACGCACCACCGTGGTCGTCGTCGAACAGAACGCCCAGCTCGCGCTGGATGTCGCGCACCGGGCGCACGTACTGGAGGCCGGCCGTCTGTTGCTGTCCGGGCCGTCCCGGGAGATCCGCGAGGACGGGCAGGTCGCCGAGGTCTACCTCGGTGTCTCCGTCCGCTCCGCAAAGGACGGGGGAGCGCCGTGACCGAAGTGCTGCAGCAAGTGGTGGAAGGGGTCGGCTCCGGCGCTGTCTATGCCAGCCTGGCGCTGGCACTGGTGCTGATCCACCGGTTCACCGGCATCGTGAACTTCGCCCAGGGCGAGCTCGCCATGATCTCCACGTACGTGGCGTGGCAGCTCGTGGCGTCCGGGATGTCCTTCTGGCTCGCGCTGCCGGTCACCCTGGCGGTGTCGTTCGCCGGCGGCATGCTGGTCGAGCGGATCGTCATCCGTCCCGTGCGGAACGCGCCCGAGCTGACGACGGTCATCGTCACCGTGGGCCTGTTCATCTTCGTCAACGCGATGGCCGGTCTCATCTGGTCGTTCACCGTGAAGGACTTCCCGCAGCCGTTCCCCGACGGCGGGATCGACCTGGCCGGGGTACGCGTGGACTGGTCGACACTCGGGATCATCGCGGTGGTGGCCGTCGTGATGGGGCTGCTGTACCTGCTGTTCCAGCACACCTCCAGCGGCCTGGTGATGCGGGCGGTCGCCTGCAACCCCGCCTCCGCCCGGCTGTCGGGCATCAGGGTGGGTCGGGTGCTGATGCTCGGCTGGGGACTGGCCGCGACAGTCGGCGCCGTGTCGGGCGTGCTCGTCGCCCCGCTGCTTTTCCTCGAGCCCAACATGATGGGCGGGGTGCTGATCTACGCGTTCGCCGCGGCCACCCTCGGAGGCTTCGACAGCCCGGTCGGCGCGGTCGTCGGAGGCCTGTGCGTGGGCGTCGCCGAGACGCTGGCCGGGGCGTACGTGGACGTCGTCGGCGCCGATCTGAAGGTGGGCGTACCCCTGGTGATCATCCTGGCGGTGCTGTTGGTGCGGCCCCAGGGCCTGTTCGGACGGGCGGCGGTGCAACGCGCATGAGCACGATCGTCGCAACACTCGGCACCGACCGCGCCCGGCGTCTGCGGTCCGCGCTCACCGCGCTGCTCGTGGCGGCCGTCGCCGTCAGCGCACCGTTCTACTTCGCCCCCTTCCAGGTCTTCCAGCTGACCTTGGTGCTGCTGTACGCGGTGGCGCTTGCCGGATTGAACCTGCTGGTCGGATTCGGCGGGCAGATCTCGCTCGGGCACGGCGCGTTCTTCGCGGCAGGCGCCTACACGGCGGCGGTCATGCTCGACCGGTACGACACCGGTCACCTGGCCACGCTGCCGGTCGCGGCCGCCGGATGTTTCCTGCTCGGCCTTGGTTTCGGCGTGCCCGCCCTGCGACTGCGCGGACTGTACCTGGCCCTCGTCACCCTCGCGTTCGCGGTGTTCCTGCCGCCGCTGCTCAAGCGGCTCGAACCGGTGACGGGCGGCTCCATGGGCCTGACCGTGGACAAGCTGCAACCGCCCGCGTGGAGCGGGATGGCGGAGGACCAGTGGACGTACTTCGTCGTGCTCGCGGTCACCGCGGTGTCCCTGCTGCTCGCCCGCAACCTGCTGCGGTCCCGGGTCGGCCGGGCACTGCTCGCCGTGCGGGACAACGAGAGCGCCGCGGAGGTCATGGGCGTACGGCTGTCGCTGCACAAGACCCTCGCCTTCGCATGGAGCGCGCTGTTCGCGGGTGTCTCCGGGTGCGTCTACACCTGGGTGATCGGCTTCGTCTCACCCGACTCGTTCAGCTTCGTCCTGTCCATCACCCTGCTGGCCGGCCTGGTGGTCGGAGGGCTCGCCTCGTTGTACGGGCCGCTGCTGGGAGCGGCCTTCGTGGTGTACGTGCCGAGCGTCGCCCAGGACATCAGCGAGGCGGCGCCCGGTGTGGTGTTCGGCCTGCTGATCATCGCGGTGATGTTCGTGGCGCCTACGGGACTGGCCGGTCTGGCGGGCCGTGTCCGGGGCACCGCCGCCCGTCGACTCATCCGCACCACCACCCCCGCCGCCGACGACGACCGGACGTCCGGCTCTGAACTCTCCGCGCCCCTCACCCCGGCGGATCCCGCCCCTGTCGATGCCGAACCCGTGGGCGCACCGCCCCGTCCGGAAAAGGAATGAATCACATGCGCAAGAAGACCACTCTGCGGGCGGCCGCGGCCGCATCCGCCGCCCTGCTCCTCGCCACCGCCTGCAACAGCCAGCGCGGGCAGGACGACAAGGACGCGGCCGCCGACGGCGCGTGCCAGGGTCAGCAGACGACCGGCATCACCGACAAGACCATCAAGCTGGGCGGCATCTACCCGCTCTCGGGACCGGCCTCCGCGTACGGCACGATCAGCAAGGGCGTGAGCGCCTACTTCAAGCACGTCAACGACGAGGGCGGCATCGACGGCCGCACGGTCGAGTTCATCGTCCGCGACGACGGCTACCAGCCTCCGAAGGCGGTCGAGGAGGCCCGCAGACTCGTCGAGCAGGAGAAGGTCTTCGCCGTCTTCCAGACCCTGGGCACGCCCTCCACGGCCGCCGTGTGGGACTACCTGGACAAGCGGAAGGTGCCGCAGCCTTTCGTCGCAACCGGCGCCTCCGTCTGGGGCACGGACGGCAACCACCCGTGGACCACCGGCTGGCAGCCCAACTACATCGCCGAGGCACGCGTGTACGCCAAATACCTGAAGGAGGAGAAGCCGAAGGCCAAGGTCGCCGTCCTCTACCAGAACGACGACTTCGGCAAGGATTTGCTCGGCGGGTTCGAGGCAGCCGTCGCCGGCAGCGGCATCAAGGTGGTCGCCGAGGAGAGCTACGAGGTCACCGACCCCTCGGTATCGGCGCAGATGACGAGCCTCGCCCGGTCCAAGGCGGATGTGCTGCTCGACATCACCACCCCGAAGTTCGGCAGCCAGGCCCTCGCCGCCGATGCCAAGAACACCAAGTGGAACCCACTGCACATCGTGAACAACGTGTCCTCGTCCGCCACCGTGCTGAAGCCCGTCGGGTTCAAGAACGTCCAGGGCGTGGTCTCGGCGACCTACTTCAAGGACCCCGCCGACCCGCAGTGGGCGGACGACGCGGAGATGAAGACGTACCGGGAAGCGCTGCGCAAGTACGTGCCCGGCTCCGACCCGGCCAACCAGTTCAACGCCTACGGCTGGGCCGCCGCCTCCAGCCTGCACAAGGCCCTGGACGCGATGAAGTGCCCGACCAGGGAGGGGCTGCGGGACGCGGTGCGCAACCTCAAGGACGTCAAGGTGGACATGCTGCTCCCCGGTGTCACCCTCTCCACCGGGCCCGATGACGCCTTCCCGATCGAGACGATGCAGCTGATGCGGTTCAAGGGCGAGCGGTGGCAGCTGTCCGGCAAGCCGGTGGACACCCGCAAGGAGTTCGGCCCGCCGGCGAAGTGAGCCTCGGGGGCCGGTCCCCAGGGTCGGGGCACCGACCCCCGGGGACCGGTCCGCGCGACGCCGGCCGCAGCGAGGCCTGCCGTAACCCCTCATCCCACCCCTCATCCCCGCTATGCCACGCCGCGCGCCGGACCGGGCCGCGGCCTCCGCCGGGTTTCAATAGGCTGAACCTCGGCGACCGAGTACACGGTGGTGTCCAGCGGTGGAGAAGCCGATGACGGAACTCAGCGAAAGCGACGACGATCCGTTCGCCCTGCACCTCGCCGCCCTGGTGGTGCTCGACGACCGGGGAGTAGTGGTCGGATGGAACCGGCGGGCTCAGGAACTGCTCGGCCATCCGGACACAGCCGTGATCGGACGTCCGGCATTCGAGGTCCTTGTCGAGCCTGGTGATCTGCCGGCTGTCACCGAGGCCGCGGCGAAGTGCAGGAGAGCCGGTGGCTGGTTCGGCGTGCTCACCCTGCGCCACCGCGACGGGCACCCCGTGGAGCTGGGGCTCAGGGCCCATGAGCTGTCACTCGGTGACCGGGGCCGGGAGTGGTTTCTTACGGGGGCACTCGCGGCTGACGTCCTCGAATGGCAGAGGGACCGCGCGGTTCTCGACGGTTTGTACCGCCAGTGCCCGATCGGCTTGGTCGTCCACGGCCCCGACCAGAAGATCCTTCGGGTCAATCGGGCCATCGAACGGTTCAGCGGCGTCCCGGCAGCGGACTTCCGGGGGATGTCCACCGGCCGGATGCTCCTCTCCGACGACGCGCGCAAGGCTGTGGACCGTGTGCGCCAGGTGATACAGACCGGAAGACCTCTGGTCTACTCCGAGCAGTTCGTCCGCCTGGAGCAGAATCCGGCACGGGAGCGGGTCGCGTTGGTCTCGTCCTTCCGGATGGAGGATCCCTCCGGCCGCGTCCTGGGAGTGGCCGAGATGATCGAGGACATCACGGAACGTCATCGGGCCCAGCGTCGGCTCGCGCTCCTCGACCAGGTCGGCAGCCGTATCGGAACCACGCTCGACGTGGCCGAGACCGCCCGGGAACTGGCCGAAGTGATGGTGCCCCACCTCGCCGACCATGCGTCGGTGGACCTGCTTCAGGCGGTGACCCGCGGTGAGGAACCGACGCGTGCCGGGGCAGGGCCTGTGGTCCGACTGGGGACCTCCAGCGTCGGTGCCCAGCAACCCGGCCCGCCGCACCCCGAGGGCGAGCCCGTGGAGTTCGGGCCCGAGACACCGCAGGCCGGATGCCTGGCCGAAGGACGGCCCGTCCTGGAGCCGGTTCTCCCGCCCGGCTGGGTCGCGGCGGCAGGCCGTCAGGGTGCCCAGGCTCCGGACCTGGGCGCCCACTCCCTGATCGTGGTACCTCTTGCCGCGCGTGGCCTGGTGCTCGGTGTGATGACCCTGTGGCGCTCGCGCCGCCCCGATGCCTTCGAGACGGACGATCTCACCCTCGCTCAGGAACTCGCCTCGCGCGCCGCCGTCGCCATCGACAACGCCCGGCGCTTCACGCAGCAGCAGCAGACCGCGTTCACCCTGCAGAGCAGCCTTCTGCCCCGGGCGGTTCCGGACCAGTCGGCCGTCGAGGTGGCCCTGCGATACCTGCCGGCCAGCGCGGGCCCGGGTCTGGGCGGCGACTGGTTCGACGTCATTCCCCTGTCCGGGGCCCGGGTCGCCCTCGTCGTCGGCGACGTGGTGGGACGCGGCATCCATGCTGCCGCCACCATGGGCCGACTGCGCGCCGCCCTCCATACGCTCGCCAGCCTCGACCTGGAACCGGACGAGGTCCTCTCCCGCCTTGACGACCTGGTCAACCTGCTGGCGGCCGAACAGGAAGCAGCCGGCGAACGGCCCGTGGGTGATCAGGTCGTCGGTGCCACGTGCCTGTACGCCGTGTACGACCCGGTCTCCGGACGCTGCTCCGTGGCCCGCGCCGGTCATCCGCCGCCGGTGGTGACCGCTCCGGACGGACAGGTGGCTCTGCTCGACCTGCCCGCCGGCCCACCGCTCGGCCTGGGCGGCCTGCCGTTCGAGGCCCGGGACATCGAACTGGCCGAGGGAAGCCTGCTGAGCCTGTACACCAACGGAATCATCGGCGAGCGCCACATCGATGCCGACGTCGGCCTGACGAAGCTGTGCGCAGCGCTCACCCACCCTGCGGGCGCGCTGGAGCGTACCTGCCAAGCGGTGGTCGACGCGCTGGTGCCCTCACGCCCCAGCGACGACGTCGTACTGCTGATCGCCCGCACCCGCATGCTGCCACCGGACAGTGTCGCCTCCTGGCGTCTGCCGCCGGAGCCTGCCAGCGCCGGCCGGGCCAGGGCGTTGACCTCGGCCAAGCTGACCGAGTGGGGTCTGGAACACTTGGCGTTCACCACCGAGTTGGTCGCCAGCGAACTGGTCACCAACGTCTATCGCTACGCCGGCGGCCCTGCGACCCTACGGCTGATCCGTGAGCAGTGTCTGGTGTGCGAGGTCAGCGACACCAGCCACACCTCACCACACCTGCGCCACGCCCGTACGACCGACGAGGGCGGGCGCGGCCTGTTCCTGGTGGCACAGATGACCGAACGCTGGGGTACCCGCTACACCCGCGAGGGCAAGACCGTGTGGACCGAACAACCGCTGACCGGCACGCCCGTCTGACCGTCACGGGGCGCGGCCGGCGCGGCCGGCGCGGGAGGCCGCCTGGAGCCGGCCCGCCCACGCCGCCGAGGTCATGCCGCGGTCATTCGGCTGCGGCGAGAAGCCGTGCCTCGCTCTCCTCGTACAGGCGCCGCTGCTCATGGCTGTCGGCGGCACGGCGACGGTGGTCCAGACGGCTGCCCAGCCAGCCCGCGAGGTAGCCGAACGGGATGGAGACCAGCCCGGAGGACTGCATGGGGAACAGGGCGAAGTCGGCATGCGGGAAGACGGCGGACGGCGTGCCCGAAACGGCCTTGGAGAAGACCATGAGCAGCAACGCGCAAGTCGCGCCGCCGTAGAGGGCGGCGAGCAGGCCGGTGCGCGTGAACCCGCGCCAGAACAGGGAGTAGGTGAGCGCGGGTGCCACCGCTGATGCCCCTATGCAGATGGCCAGAGTGGTCAGCACGCCGACGTCCCAGTTCTGCACCATGGTGGCGAGCCCGATGGCGACGATCCCCACGGCCACGCTCGTCCACGCCGCCACCGTCATCTCGGTACGGGGCTCGGCCTGTCCCCGCCGCACCGCGTGGGCGAACAGGTCGTGGGCGAGTGACGAAGCCGCGGCCAGGGTCATCCCCGCGACCGACGACAGCAGGGTGATGAACACCATGCCCGCCACGGCCGAGTACAGGATCGCCGCGCCCGCGGAGCCGGGGGCCCCGCCGAGCACCTGGGACAGCATGAGCACCGACGTCCTGCCGTGCGGGTCTGCCGCGGTGATGTGCTGCGATCCCACCAGGGCCGCCGCGCCCGTACCCATGATGATGACGAGCAGGCAGAACGTGGTGACCGTGCCGACCGCCCATGACATGGAGCGCCGCACGGCCGGTACGTCCTGCGCGGAGTACAGGCGCATCGTGATGTGCGGCAGGCAGGCCACGCCGAGGATGATGGTGATCTGGAGACTGACGAAGTCCAGCCGGCCACCGGTGGACGTGCCGAGCTGCAGGCCCTGCTGAAGGTAGGCGGGGCCCGCGCCGCTGCCGTGCTGGGCTGCCCTGAGGATGTCGCCGGGGCGCCAGTCGAAGCGGTTGAGGACGAGAGCGGCGACGACGATGCTGGTGCCGAGCAGGAGCACGATCTTGATCATCTGAATGAGCGCGGTGCCCCGCATACCGCCGATCGCCGCGTAGATGATCATCAGAGTGCCGACGATGACGATGCACGCCGTCCTGGCGCCCGCAGCGAACGGAATCTCCAGGATGAAGGTGAGCAGCGACCCGGCTCCGGAGAGCTGGACGACCAGGAAGGGCAGGGTCGCCGAGAGGGTCACCACGCAGGCGGCGATCCGCACGGCCCGTCCGGACATGTTGCGGGCCAGGACGTCGCCCATGGTGAACCTGCCGGCGTTGCGCAGGGGTTCGGCCAGTAGGAACATCAGCAGCACCAGGGACAGGGCGGTGCTGACCGCAAGGACGTAGCCGTCGTATCCGGCGAGCGCGATGATGCCGGTGGTGCTCAGCACCGTGGCGGCGGAGATGTAGTCGCCCGCGATCGCCAGGCCGTTCTTGAGCGGGGTGAGCGACTGGTAGCCGGTGTAGAAGTTCGCCAGGTCGTCGCGGTCCGGTCCCGCCATGACGCACATCAGCAGCGTGACGGTGACCAGCGTGGTGAACAGAACCAGGATGATGGCCTGCGTCCCGGAGCTGAAGTCGTTCATCTCGCCATCCCCGCGTTCCGGCTGGTCGGGACCGCCCGCTCCCGGACGGCGCTGGCCAACGGATCCACGGAGCGTTGTGCGCTGCGCCCGTACCAGAAGACCGCCGCGAAGGTGACGACGAGTTGGAGGATGCCCAAGGCCATGCCCAGGCTCAGCTCACCGGTGACCTTGGAACCCATCAGACCGGGCGCGTAGCAGGACAGCACGACATACACCACGAAGGAGCCGAGCGCGGTGAGCGTGGAGATCCGGCGGAGCAGGCGGTAGGCCGAGCGGAGGGCGGTGAGGTCCGCGTCGTCTCGATGGGTCTCGTGCGCGGAGCGGGCGTCCCAGGGGGCTTGCTGACCGTACGAGTCGTATCGGGCGGCGTCGTGCCCGTACGACTCCGGCCACGGGTTCTGTCCGTACGTCTCATGCCGAGGGGGGATCCCGTAGGACTGTGCTGAGGGTGGGTACCGGTTCTCGTGGGCGTATGTCATTGCCTGGCCTTCCACTGCGGTTCGAATCCGTGCGGTGAACGGGAGTGCTTCAGGCGGCGCACCATACCGACTGGTTGGAATGCCTGTAAGTCCGCCGTAGGTCACATTTCGGCGTTGATGCGAACCCCTGGGCGCGGGAGCATGGGATACATCACAGGCGGTTATGTTGTGCACAATTTAATTGCTGGCTAGCGTCTGGGATCAGGAGCACCCATACATGGAGGCAGCACCATGGATCCCGTCCGCTACGAGCATTACCGTCCCGTCGAACGTCCGACCTATCAGGAAGAGTTGGACGCCGTGGTCGCACAGGTGGCGCAGCGCACCGGCGCCTCGGTCGAGCGTGAGGCCGTCGGGCGCGCCGTCCGCACCGCCCACGGAAAGACGTACGGCCTACTGAAGGCCACCGTCACGGTCGGTGACAATCACGGCTTCCACGGGCAGGGCATCTTCGCCCGGCCCACCGAGTACGACGCCGTCGTCCGCTACTCCAACGGCCTGGGCCACCAGCGTCCCGACCATCAGCTGGGCGCGGCGTGCGGGATGGGCATCAAGCTGTTCGGGGTCCCCGGACCCTCATTGCTGGCCGACGAACCCGACACCGGTACCTTCGACCTCAACCTGATCAACAACGACGTCTTCTTCGCGAACACGGCCTACGACTACATGGTCATCGAGGACCTGTTCGCGGAGCTGCCCGAGGCCCTGGTGAACCCCGCCCGCCGCAAGACCTGGATGGCGGACTTCCTGACCCGCCGGGGCACGCTCACCGACCCGGACCGCTGGCTGTGGGACGAACTGTTCGCCATGCTGTCGTTCACCACCGTCCCGCGCAGAAACCTGCTGTCGTACACCTACAACAGCATGGGTGCCTTCCGTTACGGCGATCACATCGCCAAGATCCGCACCGTGCCGACGGCCGAGTCCCTGGCCGCTCTCACGCACCAGATCGTGGACGTGCGCGCGGACAACGAGGCGTTTCGCCGCACCCTCGTTGCCGAGGCCGCGGAACGGGACCACTCCTTCGAGCTCCAAGTGCAGCTGAACACGGATCTGGCTCGTATGCCGGTGGACAACACCTCCGTGAAGTGGCCCGACGAGTTGTCCCCCTGGGTGACCGTCGCCCGTGTGGACCTCCCGCGTCAGGACATCGGCGGGAACGACAACCTGACGGCCGCCGACGCCACGTCGATCACACCGTGGCGCTCACGAGAGGAGCACCGGCCCATCGGTGAGATCCAGCGGGTGCGGCAGGAGGTCTACCGGCGCTCGTCCATCGAGCGGCACCGCATCAATGGAGAGCAGCGGCGCGAACCGGTCAGCAGCGGGCACGTGCTCGGCTGAGCCGGCCGAGCCGCGTCCCGTCACCTGTGCCGACCGTGCTCGGAGACCGCCCCGCCCCTGCTCGTGAACGGCCGTCTCGCACAGGAGTGACCAGTCGTCCTGCGGAACGTTCGCTTTCACGATGCGGGGGGTCTCGATCAGCTGGGGCGGGAGGGTCTGCTGCGCGGCTCTGAAGTGCGCCGCCGCGCTCGGGCGGCCCGCCGAAGCGGTGTTGAGTGGTACCGCGCCCAGGAGGCCCGGCCAGCCGCCCCGGTTGTCGGCCGGACGGAACCGCTCAGCGGGCCAGTTCGCCCAGGAGCTGCCAGGTGCGTCGGCGGTCGGCCTCTCCGGCGATCTCGGTGCTCGAGAACACCACCTCGGTGGCGCCGGCGTCGCGATAACGGCGTACCTCGGCCTCGACCGTCTTCTCGTCGCCGATCACGGCCAGGTCGGCGGCCCGCCTGCCGCCGGAGAGTCCGATGACCCGCGCGTAGGACGGGATCTGCTCGTAGAAGGACAGATTCTCGACGGCCTTGGCCCGCACCGCCTCGACGTCGTCGGTGACCACGCCGGGTACCAGGGCCACGATCCTGGGCGCGGGACGGCCGACGGCTTCGGCCGCGGAGGTCACGGCGGGAACGATGTGTTCCGCCAGGGCGCGCGGTCCCGCCAGGTAGGGCAGGATCCCGTCCGCCAGCTCGCCGCTGACCCGCAGTGCCTGCGGTCCCATCGCGGCGACCAGCAGAGGGACACCTCTCTCGGCACCCGGTACCCGGGCGGGGATCGGGGTGGTGGCGGTGAGCAGCTCGCCGTGGAAGTCGGCCGTGCCGGTCTCCGTCAACTGCCTCAGGGCGGTGAGGAATTCACGCAGCCGGGCGATGGGGCGTTCGAAGGGGAGTCCGAAGCCGGTCTCCGTCAGGAGTCTGGTGCCCAGGGCCAGCCCGAGGTGGTAGCGGCCGTGGGTCGCGGCCTGGGCGGTCTGGGCCTGGCTGGACACCAGCAGCGGGTGGCGGCCGAAGACGGGGATCGCGGAGGTGCCGACCTGCAGTCCGGGCACCTCGCGTCCGACGATCGCCGCGAGCTGGGGTGAGTCCGCGCCGAAGGTCTGCCCGAACCAGGCCGATGCGAGTCCCAACTCCGAGGCCTCGCGGGCAAGTTGCACGGTGGCGTCGATCTGGTTCGGCGCGTCGGACGCGTTGAGCGCTACTCCAACAGTCATGTCGGTCAGAACGACCGTGGGCCGAACCCGCATTCCGGCCGTGTGTCACGGCTTCTTGTCAGTCATGTGTACAGGACCCGGCGCCGCGCGGCGCCCGCCGTCCGGCGGCGCGTCCGCGATGCGGGACGGACCTCTTGACGCCGGTGCCGGTCGGATCGACACTCGCTGAGGGAATCCCAGTGAAGGGGTAGGGAAACATGAGGCGCCTGGAACCGGTCACCGTCCGAGTGAGCCGTCCGCCTCTCCTTCTCACCTCCCGCCGCCACATCGACCTGCAGCGCGTCTGCAGCGCGATCAGGTCCCAGGGCTGAGCCGCGCCCATCCCGCGCCGACGGCGTCCCCGTTCCCTGAGGTTTCGTCCTGTCCGGTGCGCACGGGTGAGCCCTGCTCCCTCGTCCGACGTCGCTTCCGCCGCGCGTACGTCCGCGCCCGCTCCCGGGGAGAATCATGACCGTCACACCGCTGGCCGCACACGCGTCCGACCGGCCCGCACCGGCCTTCCGCGGCCGCATCGGCAGGGACGCGCGCAGCGGCCACTACGCCGTTCCCGGCCGCTACCGTCTCCACCTGTCGACCGCCTGTCCCGACGGCCTGCGCATCGCCGTCGCCCACAGCCTGCTCGGCCGGGACACCGTCTGTCCGGTGGCCTTTCTGCCCGCCGTCCCCGACTCTCCCGACGGGGGGCACTCGGCCCTGCGTCCGCTGTACGAGGCGAGCGCCCACCGGTACCCCGGCCCGGCCGTCGCTCCCGTGCTCAGCGACGACTGGTCCGGACGGATCGTCAGTACCCACGCCCAGGACATCATGCGCGACCTCGCCCGCCGCTTCGCCGCCGGCGGCCCCTCGCTCTACCCCTGCGGCGCGGAGTCGGAGATCGAGGCCGTCGAGCGGATGTGCGCGCGGGGCATCGAACAGGCGGCGCAGCGCGCCGGATCGGCCGACGTCGGACCGGCCGACCGCGAGGCGGCTCTCGACGTACTGATGGACACCCTGGGCGCGCTGGAGCGCTGGCTGGTCGGGCGGACGTACATGATCCGCGACGACGTCACGGCCGCCGACGTCGAGTTGTGGGTCGCCACGGTCCACCTCGACACCGTGCACCGCAACCATCTGGACGCCTCCGCCGTCCAGCGCGTCGCCGACCACCCCACCCTGTGGGCCTACGCCCGCCGCCTGACCGCCCACCCGGCCTTCGGCACCCACCTCGACCTCAGCGGCATCGAACGCCGCCACCACGCCCGCTGCCATGGCCTGGAGGCCGCCGGAGCAGCCGTACAGATCCTGGACTGGGCGGCACACGCGGCCCGTTAGCCGTTCCACCTGGTGGACCGGCGTTGACATTCGTTCGGGCCGTTGTCTTGACTGCGTGCCAGAACGGTCATGAGCGTCAGCGACAAGCCCTGGCTTGCTGACCGGCGAGGCCCTTGCCGTGGCCGCCGAGCTGGCCGCGGACTTCCGCAAGGGCGCCGCCGAGCGCGACGCACGGCGCAGGCTCCCGCACCCGGAGCTGGAGCGGCTGTCCGCCTCCGGACTGCTCGCCGTGACGGTGCCCGCCGAGTTCGGCGGCGCGGACGTCCGTGCGGACACGCTCGCCGAGATCTTCCGGCTGCTCGCATCCGCCGACGCCAGCCTCGCCCAGATCCCGCAGAGCCACTTCGTGTACGTCAACGTGCTGCGCGGGCAGGGCACCGACGAGCAACGGGAGTTCCTCTTCGGCGAGGTCCTGGCCGGCAAGCGGTTCGGCAACGCCCAGTCCGAGGCGGGCACCCGGCACGTCCAGGACATCCGCACCCGGCTCGCGCGGCTCCCGGACGGCAGTCACGTCCTCCACGGCGTCAAGCACTACTCCACCGGCGCCCTGTTCGCCCACTGGATCCCCGTCCTCGCCCGCACCGAGGACGACACCCTGCACGTGGCGTACGTGCCGAGCGACGCGCCCGGCCTCTGGGTCGTCGACGACTGGGAGGGCATGGGGCAGCGCACCACCGCCAGCGGAACCGTCCGCCTGGAGTCGGTACACGTCCCCGCCGACCGGGTCGTGCCGCACCACCTCACCTTCCGAGGACCACAACTGCACGGCGCCGTCGTGCAGTTGGTGCATGCGGCCATCGACGCCGGGATCGCCGCCGGGGCGCTGGCCGAGGCGGCGGAGTTCGTCCGTACGAAGAGCCGCCCCTGGTTCGAGAGTGTCGGCGAGGGACACGAGACCGCGGCGGAGGATCCGCTGCTGATCCAGCGGTTCGGGGAACTGGCGATCCGGGTACGGGCCGCCGACGCGCTGCTCGCCGCCGCGGCCGGCGCCGTGGACGCCGCCCGCGCGGACCTGACCGACGACACGGCCGCCGAAGCCTCGATCGCGGTGGCGGCGGCGAAGGTGACGGCGGCACAGGCCGCCGTGGACCTCGGCAGCGCCCTCTTCGAGGTCGCCGGCACCCGCTCCGCGCTCGACTCGCTGGGCCTCCACCGCCACTGGCGCGACGCCCGCACCCACACCCTGCACGACCCCGGCCGCTGGAAGGTCCAGCACATCGGCCGCTACGTCCTCAACGGCACCAGGCCACCCCGGCATGGCTTGCTCTTACGAACGCAGCTCCGACGAGCGCCGATCCAGCGAACTCCGGCCCGACGAACCCTGACGAACATCCCTGATCGGAGAGCCCTGTGTCCCTCACGTTCCACTGGTTCCTGCCCACCAACGGCGACAGCCGTCATGTGGTCGGCGGTGGTCACGGCACCCCGGCCACCGCGTCCGGGCGGGACCGGCCGCCGACGGTGGCCTACCTGAGCCAGATCGCCCGCGCCGCCGAGGACCTCGGCTTCGTCGGTGCGCTCACCCCGACCGGCGCCTGGTGCGAGGACGCGTGGCTGACCACGGCCATGGTCAGCCAGAACACCGAGCGCCTCAAGTTCCTGGTCGCTTTCCGCCCCGGCTTCGTCTCGCCGACGCTCGCCGCCCAGATGGCGTCCACCTTCCAGCGGCAGACCGGCGGACGCCTGCTCCTCAACGTCGTCACCGGTGGGGAGAGCCACGAGCAGCGCGCCTACGGCGACTTCCTCGACAAGGACGACCGGTACCGCCGTACCGGTGAGTTCCTGGATGTCGTACGGCAGTTGTGGGAGGGCAAGACCGTCGATCTGCACGGCGAGCACCTCCAGGTCGAGGACGCGAAGCTGGCCAGGGTGCCCGACCCGGTTCCCGAGGTGTACTTCGGCGGCTCCTCGCCGATCGCGGGCGAGATCGCCGCCAAGTACGTGGACACCTACCTCACCTGGGGCGAACCGCCGGCGCAGGTCGCCGAGAAGATCGCGTGGATCCGTGGCCTCGCGGCCGAGGAGGGCCGCACCCTGCGTTTCGGCATCCGGCTGCACGTCATCGCCCGCGACACCGCCGAGCAGGCGTGGGCGGAGGCGAACCGCCTCCTGGACGGCTTCGACCAGGAGACGGTGAAGTCGGTCCAGGCCGGCCTCGCCCGCAGCGAGTCGGAGGGCCAGCGGCGGATGCTCGCCCTGCACGGCGGCGGCAGGCGCGACGCTCTGGAGATCCACCCCAACCTGTGGGCCGGCATCGGCCTGGTGCGTGGTGGCGCGGGCACCGCCCTGGTCGGCAGTCACGACGAGATCGCCGAACGGATCAAGGAGTACCACGCCCTCGGCATCGACGAGTTCGTCCTGTCCGGCTACCCCCACCTGGAGGAGGCGTACTGGTTCGGCGAGGGCGTGCTGCCGCGACTGGCCGCCCAGGGCCTGTGGCAGCACCCGCACGGGCAGCAGACGGCTCCCGCCGCCCAGGTCCCCTTCGCCGCTGCCGGGAGCCCGCGATGAGTGAGCGGTCAGTCTCCAGCCGGGCGAGCTGGGCGATGAGCAACCGAAACGGCAGGCGCCCGGCCGGGGGCGGGTGGCTCCGGCGATCGCCGGGAACCCGGGGGGCGCCCGTCCGACCACGCACATGCGGGCAGGCTGAGGAGCGGACGGTGATCCATGCCGCGCCGCCCAGGACCCACCGATGAGTTTCCGCCGGTCGCGCGGTCCATCCTTCGACACGAAGGGAGCGCACCATGCGCAAGATCATCGTTTGCACGTTCCTGTCGCTGGACGGCGTCATGCAGGCGCCGGGCGGTCCGGACGAGGACGCCGAGAGCGGCTTCGAGCACGGCGGCTGGCAGAAGCCGGTCTCCGACGACGAGGTCGGCGCGGCCATCGCCGGCTGGTACGAGCCCTCCGACGCGATGCTGCTCGGCCGCAAGACGTACGACATCTTCGCGGCGTACTGGCCGACCGCCGACCCCGGCAACCCGTTCACCGAGCGGATGAACAGCATGCGCAAGTACGTGGCGTCCCGGACCCTGACGTCCCTGGAGTGGCAGAACTCCACCCTGCTTCAGGGTGACGCCGCCGACGCCGTGCGCGCACTGAAGGCGTCCGACGGCGGTGACATCAACGTCGTCGGCAGCGGCGACCTCGCCCAGACGCTCATGCGGCACGACCTGGTCGACGAGTACCGGATGACCATCCATCCGGTGATCATCGGCACCGGCAAGCGGCTGTTCGCCGACGGAGCGGTCCCCACCGCTCTGGAGCCGGTCAGTGTCTCGACGACGAAGAGCGGCACCGTCGTCGGCGTCTACCGGCCGACCGGCAAGCCCAGCTACGACAGCTACTAGTAGTGCTTGGTCAGGTTCGTTTGTCGGTGGCGTGTCCGATTGGGGGGCTGTGTCGTTGAGCGGTTTGTGACACCTGGGGAGTTGGATGAGG
>NZ_JBEZOK010000016.1:0-163796 GCF_040706515.1 Streptomyces sp. NPDC047880
GCGCTCCCCCGCCACCAACGCCCTCCGCGCCACATCCGCACCCACCAGACGCAACGCCAGACCCGCCACCGTCGGCGACTCGAACACCGCACGGACGGGCAGTTCGACACCGAACATGGTGCGAATGCGGCTGATCAGCCGGGTGGCGCGCAGCGAGTGCCCGCCGAGTTCGAAGAACCCGTCGTCGACGCCGACCCGCTCGACTTCGAGGATCTCGGCGAAGAGGCCCTGGAGGATCTCCTCCGCCGGGGTGCCGGGGCCGCGGTCCGCCTCGGCACCGGCGGGGCTGGTCGACGGCAGCGCGTCGCGGTCCACCCGGCCGTCCTCGGTCAGCGGCAGCCGGTCCAGGACCACCAGGGCGGCCGGGACCAGGTGATCGGGCAGCGCGGCACGGGCGAAGGCCGCGACGGTGGCGGGAGTGACGGTGGCACCGTGAGCCGGCACCAGGTACGCGACAAGGGATCCGTCCCGTACCGCCACGGCGGCCCGTGCGACGTCGCCGTGTTCGGCAAGGACCGCCTCGAGCTGCGTCGGGTAGGCCGTGAAGCCCGGTATCGGCAGCGGCGTCCCGACGAACTCCAGCTCGCCGTCGGCGGTCCAGCGGACCAGGTCCCCGGTACGGACCATGCGCGCGCCCTCGCCGCCGAACGGATCGGCAACCACCGTCGGTGCGGAGCCGAGCAGCGACCCGCCGACGTGGAGCTCGCCGACGACGCCCGGCGGAACCGGGCACAGGCCGGCGTCGAGCACGTACAGGACGGTGCCGGGCAGCGGGGTGCCGAGGGGCACCACGGTGTCCCAGTCGTCGGGGTCGCACGCGCGCTCCGTGACGGCGCCGGCGGCCTCGGTCAGCGAGTAGCCGTGCCACAGCGGCACGTCCACGGTGTCGAACCAGGCTCGCTGCAGCGGCTCGGCCAGGGCCTCGCCGGAGCAGAACACCCGCCGCAGTCCGGCTTCCGGCAGCGCCGGGTCACCGAGGAGCACGGCCAGCTCGGAGGGCGTGACGTGCAGTGTGGTGGCGCCGTGCAGGAAGGCCGTGTCGTGCGGTGCGGCCGTGCGGTCGGCGCGTACGACGGTCGCACCGGCGGTGAGGGGCCAGAGCACCTCGTCGATCTCGCCCATCGTCCCGGGTGCGGCCGTCGATCGGACGCGGTCCGTGCCGCCCAGGCCGTGGACGCTCTGGCGAGCCGCGATGCGGGACGCGACGACGTCCTGCGGGAGGACGACGGGCGTACCGGTGCGGGTGCGCAGGACGAACGGTTCGCCGCTGACGACCGCGGCCAGGATTCCGGCGGGCGGCTGGGCCAGCAGTTGCCCGTACGTCGTCTCGACGCCGCCGTCGACGATCGCGACGGCGTCCGTCGGATGCGCGCCGATCAGTTCGAGCAAGGTGGGCGTGTCCGACGGGGCCTCAGCGGCGCGGCCGTGCACGGCCTGCGGCAGTGCGAGCCGGTCCACGACGACGTCCGCGTCGGCGCTCACCGTCTCCAGCAGGTGGACGAACTGCGCGGCCATCCGCTGCGCCGTGGTGGCGTCGAAGAGGTCCTCGGCGTACTCCAGGTCGATGCCGAGGCCCCCGGCCGTGCCGTCCGCACCGACCGCTTCCTGCACGTGCAGGGTCAGGTCGAAGCGGGCCGCTCCCATCTCGACGTCCTCGTCGAACGCGGCGGTCAGGCCGGCCAGGGCGAAGTCGTCCTCGTCGTCGTTCTCGAAGACCAGCATCACCTGGAACAGCGGGTGGTGGCCCAGCGAGCGCCCGGGGCGTACCACGTCCACCAGTCGTTCGAACGGCACGTCCTGGTGGGCGAACGCGGCCAGGTCCGCCTCCCGGACCCGGCCCAACAGGTCGCGGAAGGACGGGGATCCGGACACGTCGGTGCGCAGCACGAGGGTGTTGACGAAGAACCCGACGAGGTCCTGGAGGCTGTCGTCCGTCCGTCCCGCGACCGGGGTGCCGATCGGGATGTCGGTTCCCGCGCCCAGCTTCGACAGCATGAGGGCGAGGGCCGACTGCAGCACCATGAACAGGGTCGTGTTGGTCTCCCGCGCCACCGCCAGGAGGCGACCGTGCAGCTCGGCGGGGATGCGGATGCCGACCTCGGCGCCGCGGTGGGTCGCCTCGGCGGGCCGCAGCCGGTCCGTCGGCAGGGCAAGCAGCTCGGGCATGCCCTCGAGGGAGTCCTTCCACCACGCCAGCTGCCGGCTGACGAGGCTCTCCGGATCGTCCTCGGCACCGAGCAGCTCGGACTGCCACAGGGTGTAGTCGGCGTACTGGACGGGCAGTCCGGGCCAGCGCGGCGCCCGGCCGGCCCGCCGGGCCGCGTACGCGGTCGACAGGTCCCGTGCGAGCACGCCGGTCGACCAGCCGTCGCCGGCGATGTGGTGGATCAGCAGGAGCAGCCGGTGCTCGTCCGGTCCGTCCTGGAACAGCGTGGCGCGCAGCGGCGGTTCGACTTCGAGGTCGAAGGTGTGCCGGGCCGCCTCGGCGGGCTCCGCGACGCCGGTGGCCAGTACGGGCCTGGCCTCGTCGACCCCGAGCACCCGCTGGTAGGGGGTTCCGTCGGCATCGGACGGGAACACCGTGCGCAGTGCCTCGTGCCGTGCCACGACGTCGCCCAGCGACGCTTCGAGGGCCGCCGCGTCGAGCTCGCCGGTGAGCTTGATCAGTATCGGTACGTTGTACGTGGTGCTCGGCCCTTCGAGCCGGTGCAGGAACCACAGGCGCTGCTGGGCGAAGGAGAGCGGCACCCGTGCCGGACGCTCCCTGCGGCCCAGAGCGGGGCGGTCGGCGGACACGCCGTCGATCCGGGTGGCGAGTCCCGACACCGTGGGCTCGGCGAACAGCGACCGCACCGACAGCTCCGCTCCGAGCTGCGACCTGATGCGGCTGAGCAGCCGGATCGCCGACAGCGAGTGGCCGCCGAGGTCGAAGAAGTTGTCGTCGATGCCGACCGCGGCGATGCCCAGCGTCTCGGCGAAGAGACCGGCGATGATCTCCTCGGCGAGTGTGCGCGGGCTGCGCCGGGCGGCGGCGGTGGCGAGGTCCTCGGCCGGCAGTTCGGCGGGGATCTCGGTGACGACGACGAACTTGGCGGGCACGAGGTAGTCGGGCAGCACGGACTCGGCGAGGCGCCGTGCGGCCGTCGCGTCGCCGTCGTGGACGACGTAGGCGACGACCCGGGCGGAGCCGGCGACGACGGCGGCGTCCGCGAAGACCTGGCGCAGCCGGGCCGCGACCTCGGCGGGGTTGACGCGGAATCCGCGCACCAAGCGTACGTCCTCGGGGCGCCCGAGGAGTTCGGTGGTGCCGTCGGGGCTGCGGCGTGCCAGCTCTCCCGAGGGGAGCGTGGCCACCACGCCCGGGGGCACGAGGCGTCCTTCGGCGTCCACGAGGGCGGTGTCCCGCTCGTCGTCGGACAGCAGGTCGAGTGCGGCGACCGGCGCGGTCGGGTTGGCGGCGGCCGCGGTGAGCAGCCGGATCAGGCGGTCGCCGAACGCGTCCATCGTCGCCCGGTCGAAGAGGTCGGTGGCGTATTCGATCTCGCCGACGATCCCGGCGGGCTCGCCATCCGGTCCGTACCTCTCCTGCAGACGGACGTCCATGTCGAACTTGGAGGCGTCGCCGACCACGTCTTCGAGCCGGGTTTCGAGGCCGGGAACGGTCAGCTTGACCTCGTCGAAGTTCTCGAACGTCAGCATGACCTGGTAGAGCGGGTGCCGGGCGAGCGACCTCACCGGGTTGACCACCTCGACGAGGCGCTCGAACGGCACGTCCTGGTGGGCGAACGCGGCCAGGTCGGTCTCGCGGACGCGCTCCAGCAGTTCGGCGAACGTCGGGTCGCCCGAGGCATCGGTGCGCAGCACGAGGGTGTTGACGAAGTAGCCGAACAGGTCTTCCAGAGCCTCGTCGGTGCGCCCTGCGACGGGTGTTCCGATGGCGATGTCGGTGTCGCCGCTGAGCCTGCTCATGAGGGCGACCAAGCCGGCCTGGATCGTCATGAAGAGGGTGGTGTTGCCCTGTCGGGCGAGACGCAGCAGAGCGTCGTGCAGGGCGGCGTCCAGACGCAGCGGCGCCTCGGCGCCTCCGTACGTGGCCACCGGCGGCCGGGGCCGGTCGGTGGGCAGGTTCACGAGCTCCGGCAGGCCGCGCAGGTTCTCGGTCCAGTAGGCGAGCTGCCGGGAGATCGCGCTGTCGGGGTCGTCCTCGCGTCCGAGCAGGTCACGCTGCCACAGGGTGTAGTCCGCGTAGTGCACCGGAAGCGGAGCCCAGCCCGGGGCCCGTCCCTCGGCCCGTGCCGCGTAGGCGACGGAGAGGTCGTCGCCGAGCAGTGTCTCCGACCAGCCGTCGCTGGCGATGTGGTGCATGAGCGGCAGCAGGGCGTGTTCCTCGTCGCTGAGCCGGAACAGGGTGCAGCGGATGGGCAGTTCGGTGACGAGGTCGAAGTGGTACTGCGCGGCCTCGGCGAGAGCCGCCTCCAAGTGCCGCTCGTCGTCGACGTCGGCGATGATCAGGTCCACCACCGCTTCACCCGCGGGCACGATGTGCTGGTACGGCGTGCCGTCGGCCTCGCGGAACAGGGTGCGCAGTCCCTCGTGCCGGGCCACCACGTCGTGCAGGGCGGTTCGCAGTGCCGGAACGTCGAGCGGCCCCGAGAAGCGCATGACGAGCGGCACGTTGTACGTCGAGCTGGGGCCTTCGAGGCGGTTGAGGAACCACAGTCCGCGCTGACCGAAGGAGAGCGGCACCCGCTCAGGACGCTCCATGGGTTCCAGGGCGCGCCTGGCCTCGCCCGCCTGGTCCGTCCAGCCGGCGAGCCCGGCGACGGTCGGCGTCTCGAACAGTGCCCGGACGGGCACCTCCACCCCCATCGTGGACCGGATGCGGCTGATCAGCCGGGTGGCGAGAAGCGAGTGCCCGCCCAGCTCGAAGAAGTTGTCGTCGATCCCGACCCGGTCCACGTTCAGCACGTCGGCGAAGAGGACCGCGAGGAGTTCCTCGCGCGGGTTGCGCGGACGCCGGCCCTCCACCGCACCGGACAGCGTGGGCGCGGGCAGGCCCTTGCGGTCGAGCTTGCCGTTCGGGGTGAGCGGCAGCCGGTCGAGTGTGACGAAGGAGGCGGGGACCATATGGGCGGGCAGCACGTCCGCGACGTGCTTGCGGACAAGGGTGGTGTCGCCACCGACCACGTACGCGGTGAGCCGCGGATCGCCCGGCTGGTCCTCACGCACGATCACGGCGGCCTGTGTGACGTCCGGCGCGTCGAGGACCGCGGACTCGATCTCGCCCAGTTCGATCCGGAAGCCGCGGATCTTCACCTGGTCGTCGGCCCGGCCGAAGTAGGACAGCGTGCCGTCGGCGGCCCGGCGGGCCAGGTCTCCGGTGCGGTACATGCGGGTCCCGGGGGCGCCGTACGGGTCGGCGACGAAGCGCTGTGCGGTGAGGCCGGGACGGCCGAGGTAGCCGCGGGCCAGGCCGGCGCCCGCGACGTACAGCTCGCCGGTGATGCCCGCCGGGACGGGCTGCAGGCCCTGATCGAGGACGTACACGTGCAGGTCGGGGATGCCGGTGCCGACGACGCTGTTGGCGGTGGCCTCCGCCGAGACACGGTCGAGCGCGTGGTGGGTGACGTGCACCGTGGTCTCGGTGATGCCGTACATGTTGACCAGCGCGGGAGAGTCGTCGGGGTGCCGGTCGTACCAGGACGGGAGCCGTCCCAGGTCGAGCGCCTCACCGCCGAAGACCACGTACCTGAGTGCCAGCTCCGTGCCGGGGTTCTCCTCGTCGGCCTGCATGAGCTGGTAGAAGGCGGACGGGGTCTGGTTGAGCACGGTGACGCGTTCGTCCCCGAGCAGCCGCAGGAAGTCCAGCGGGGACCGGCTCACGTCCTGCGGAACCACGACGAGCGTGCCGCCGTGCAGCAGGGGTCCCCACAGCTCCCAGACGGAGAAGTCGAACGCGTAGGAGTGGAACAGCGTCCACACGTCGGACTCGTCGAAGCCGAACCACTGCTCCGTCCGCGTGAAGAGCCGCACGACGTTCTGGTGGGGGACCAGGACGCCCTTGGGCCGCCCGGTGGAGCCGGACGTGTAGATGATGTACGCGCCGTTGTCGGGGCGCAGCGTGCGGCGTGCCGGGTCGCCGGCGGGACCTTCGGGCAGCTCCTCCATGACGACGCGGGTGCTGCCCTCGGGCAGTGCCACGTCCGCGCGGAGGCTGGTCACGACGACGGCCGGGTGAGCGTCCTCCACGACGAAGGCGATGCGCTCGGCCGGATAGTTGGGGTCCAGCGGCAGGTAGACGCCGCCGGCTTTGAGGACGCCGAGGACGCCCACCACGAGGTCCGCGGTCCGCGGCAGGGCGAGCGCGACCACGGACTCCGGGCCCACGCCGTGGGCGATGAGGGTGTGGGCGAGCCGGTTCGCCCGGGTGTTCAGTTCCGCGTAGGTCAGGTGCTCCGCGCCGTCGACGACGGCGATCGCCTCGGGATACGCGGTGACAGCGGCCTCGAACAGTGCGGGCACTGTCGTCCGCTCGGACGGCGGAGCCGGTGCGGTCCACTGCTCCAGCAGTTCCCGGCGTTCTGCCGGGGCCAGGATGTCGGTCTGCCACAGCCTCTGGTCCGGGTCGGCCACGACCGCCCTCAGCAGCCGGGCGAGCCGGTCGACGATGTCCTGCACGGTGGACCGGTCGAACAGGTCGGTGGCGTACTCGACCAGGCCCGACAGACCGGCGGGCTCGCCGTCGGGGCCGTGCTTCTCCTGCATGTCGAAGTCGAGGTCGAACTTGGCGACCCCGGAACCGACATCCTCCAGACCGGCCCGGAGACCGGGAAGGTTCAGATCCGCCTCGGCATTGTTCTGGAACAGGATCATGACCTGGAACAGCGGGTGGTGCGCGAGGGAGCGGGTCGGGTTGAGCACCTCGACCAGCCGCTCGAACGGCACCTCCTGGTGCGCGTACGCGGCCAGGTCGGTCTCTCGGACCCGGGCGAGGAGTTCCCGGAAGGTCGGGTTCCCCGAGGTGTCGGTGCGCAGCACCAGGGTGTTGACGAAGAAGCCGATCAGTTCGTCGAGCGCCTCGTCGGTCCGTCCGGCGATGACGCCGCCGAGCGGGATGTCGTCGCCTGCTCCGAGCCGGGTGAGCAGTCCGGCCACTGCCGCCTGGAACACCATGAAGAGGGTGGTGTTCGTGTGGCGGGCGAGTTCGAGCAGCCTGGCGTGCAGCTCGGCCTCGAGCTCGAAGTGGACCTCCGCGCCGCGGAAGCTCGCGGCGGCCGGCCGCGGCCGGTCCGTGGGCAGCTCCAACTGCTCCGGAAGTCCGGCGAGGGTCTTCTGCCAGTAGGCGAGTTGCTGAGCCAGCAGGCTCTTCGGGTCGTCCTCCGAGCCGAGCAGTTCGCGCTGCCAGAGGGTGTAGTCGGCGTACTGGACGGGCAGCGCCTGCCAGGCCGGCGCCCGCCCCTCGGTCCGGGCTCCGTACGCGACGGAGAGGTCACGCGCGAACGGTGCGTCCGACCAGCCGTCACTGGCGATGTGATGCAGCAGGAAGAGCAAGACGTGCTCGGTCTCCGAGAGCCGGAACAAGGTGATCCGCAGCGGCAGTTCGGTGGCGAGGTCGAAGCCGTAGCGGGTGGCGACGGCGAGTTGCTCGGCGAGCCCGGTCTCGTCGGTCTCGACCAGGGTGACGTCCGGCTGCTCGGCGTCGACGATCAGCTGATACGGCTGCCCGTCCACTTCGGGGAAGCGGGTGCGCAGGCTCTCGTGCCGCGCCACCATGTCGCCGAGAGCGGCTTCGAGGGCCTCCCGGTCGAGGGGTCCCGACATGCGCAGCAACAGCGGCACGGTATAGGTGGCGCTGCGGCCTTCGAGCCGGTACAGGAACCACAGGCGCCACTGCGCCGCCGAGACGGGGATGTGCTCCGGCCGTGTCATCGGGCCGAGAGCGAGCCTGGACTGCTCGGCGCCCGTCATCCGTTCGGCGAGTTCGGCAACGGTGGGCGCCTCGAACAGGTGCCGGATGGCCAGTTCCACGTTGAACATCGAGCGGATGCGGCTGAGCAGACGAATCGCGGTGAGTGAGTGCCCGCCGAGGTCGAAGAAGCTGTCGTCGATGCCGACGGTCGGTACACCGAGCACGGCGGAGAAGAGACCGCACAGGATCTCCTGCTCCGGGGTACGCGGTGCACGGAAGGAGAGGGGCACGGCGACGCTGCCCTCGTCGGCCGGACCGTTGGTCGGCGCGGCGGCCGGTTCGGCGGCCGGTGCGGTGGCCGGTGCGGTGCCCGGAGCGGTCCCGGCCACGGCCGTTTCCGTCCTGACGAGTTCGCCGACGGGCACGGAGGCGTCGTCGACCAAAGCGGTGAACAGGCGGACGAGGTCAGCGGCGAGCACGTCGATCTGCGTGCCGTCCAGCAAGTCCGGCCGGTACTCAAGGCGCAACTTCAGCCGTGTGCCCGGAAGCACCGAGAGTGTCAGCGGGTAGTGGGTGGCGTCGTGGTCCTCCAGCACGCTCGCGCGCAGGCCGGGCGCGGGCTCCCACACGTCGTCGTCGTGCGGGTAGTTCTCGACGATGGTCAGCGTGTCGAACAGGTCGCCCAGTCCCCGGAGCCGCTGGACGTCGTTGAGCCCGAGGTACTGGTGGGCGATCAGCCGGGACTGCTCGTCCTGGACGCGCTCCATCAGCTGCAGCAGGGACTCCGTCGCGTCGAGCCGGACGCGAACGGGCAGCGTGTTGATGAACATGCCGACCATCGCCTCGCTGCCGGCCAGCTCCGCGGAGCGTCCGGAGTACGTGGAGCCGAACACCACGTCCTCCTGTCCGGTGCGAGCGCGGAGCATCAGGCTCCACAGGGCCTGGACGGCGGTGTTGAGGGTGATCCCGTACTCGCGCAGCCGGTCCTGGAGCCGCCCGGACACCGTGTCAGGCAGGTCGCAGTAGACCTGGAGGGGGCGGGCGGGCGCCTGGGTGCCAGGCGTCGCGAGGAGGGTCGGTGCGGCGAGCCCGTCGAGCGCGGTCCGCCAGGCGTCGTGCGCCGCCGTACGGTCCTGCCGCGCCATCCAGGCCAGGTGGTCGCGGAACGCGGCCGGCTCGGGCAGGGTCTCGCCCCGGTAGAGCGCGAACAACTCGTTCAGCACCAGCTGCATGGACCAGCCGTCGAAGAGGATGTGATGGTTGACGAGGACGAGCCGGTGCTCGTCCTCGGCGAGCCTGACCAGGGTGAAACGCAGCAGCGGCGGCCGGCCCAGGTCGAAGCGCTCGGCGCGTGCCTCGGCCACGATCCGGGCGAGGGCGGGCTCGCGCTCGGCCTCGGTGAGTCCCGAGAGGTCGACCTCCCGCCACGGCAGTTCGAGGCCGTCGACAACCACCTGGACGGGCTGGGACAGGCCCTCGTGGTGGAAGCCCGCCCGCAGGTTCGGGTAGCGATCGAGAAGACAGGCCGCGGCGGTGCGCAGGGCGCCCGAGTCCAGCGGGCCGCTCAGCGCGAAGACCTCCTGGACGGCGTAGAGGTCGGCGCCGGAGTCGTACAGGGCGTGGAAGAGCAGGCCCTCCTGGAGCGGGGCGAGCGGCAGCACGTCGACCAGATCCGGCAGTGCCCCTTCCAGCTCCTCGATGTCGCCTTGTGAGAGGTCCACGAGGGGCAGGTCGGACGGGGTCAGTCCGCCGCCTTCGACGGCCGCGAGATCGGTGAGCGCGGCGAACCAGCCGTGCGCCAGTTCCCGTACGTCGTCCTCGGCCAGCAGGGCCTTCGACCAGGTCCAGGTCGCGACGAGCTGCGCCCCGTGGGCGTGGTCGACGGTGACGGCGTCGAGCTCGATGCCCAGGCCGAGCGGCGCGGCGTCGTCGAAGCCCGCGCCCAGTGCGGGGGCCTCGGGAGCGGGCGCCCAGTCGGCGAGTTCGGGAGCGGCGTAACGGCCCAGGTAGTTGAATCCCAGCTGGGGGCGGTCGTACGCGGCCAGTTCCGGGGTGGAGCGCGGATCGCGGTGCCGCAGCAGCCCGTATCCGATGCCGTTGCCGGGCACCGCGCGCAGCTGCTCCTTGACGAGTTTCAGGGCGCGGACACCGTCCGCGCCTCTCGGGTCGACACGGACGGGGAACGCGCTGGTGAACCAGCCGACCGTCCGGCTGAGGTCCAGTCCGGGGACGATGTCCTCGCGGCCGTGCCCCTCCAGTTCGAGGAGCAGCGCGGAGGCGTCGACCCCGCGCCGGCCGCGCCACGCGGCGACGGCCAGCGAGAGGCCCGTGACCAGCACGTCCCGAACACCTGCGTGCACGGCGACGGGGACCGAGGTGAGCAGCGCTTCGGTGACGTCGGTCGGCAGAGTGAGCGTCAACGTCCCGGCGTCGGCCCGGACATCGATCGCTGGGTCAAGGGGCCGGTCGCCGAGGAGCGGGTCGGGTGTCTCCAGCACCGATCGCCAGAAGGGCAGTTCACCGGCGCGCCTGCCGGCCTCCTCGCCGAGAAGCGCGCTCCACCGCCGCAAGGAGGTCCCGACCGGTTCGAGGGCCTCTCCCTCCCAGGCGGCCCGAAGGTCGCCGAGGAGGGGCTGCCACGAAACGCCGTCCACGGCCAGGTGGTGCACGAGCAGCAGCAGCCGCCCGGCCTCCGCCCCGGCGTCGAACCACACCGCACGCACCAGGTCGCCCTTGTAGGGGTTCAGTTCGGCCTGAGCGGCCCTGCTGTGCTCTTCGATCGCCTCGCGCAGCGCGTCGGCATCGGCACCGGCGGCGTCCACGCGGCGGACGGTCGCCGCGACGGCGCCTGGCGCGGGGATGCTGAGTCCCCACTCCTCGTCCAGGGTCAGCCGAAGCGCGTCGTGCCGGTCGAGCACCGCCTGGAGTGCGGCGGTCAGACGCTCGGCGCCCAGCCCGGCCGGCACGACGAGCAGCATCGACTGGTGGTAGCCGTCGACGGGACCGCCGAGGTCGCGCAGGTCCGCCATGACCGGTGTGGGGAGCAGCGGGCCCGTGGCGATGTCCTGGGTGGCCGGGGCGGTGGGAGCAGCTGTGCGGGCAGCGGCAGCGATACGGGCGACGGTCTTGTGCTCGAAGACGTCCCGCGGCGTGATGTGCAATCCCGCCTTGCGGGCGCGGCTGACCAGCTTGATGGAGACGATGCTGTCGCCGCCGAGGTCGAAGAAGCCCTGGCTGGGCCCCACCTCGGGCAGGCCGAGCACCTCGGCGAAGAGTGAGGCCAGCAGTTCTTCCTCGGCAGAGCCCTCCGATTCGGGGCCCTCGACGGCAGGAGAGGGCAGTGCGCCGACGTCGATGCGGCCGTCCTCGGTGCGCGGCAGCTCGGCGACGGTGACGTACGTCTCCGGCACGAGGAAGTCGGGCAGTACACGGGCGAGGTGATCACGAAGGTCGACGGAGCGTACGGACAGACCGGGGGCGGTCACGACGTAGGCGACGAGACCGTCCGTCACCGTCGCGTCGACGAGTGCGGGGTGGGCGAGCAGAGTCCCGACGGTGCGGGAGGCGTCGACCGGGGCTCCCTCGACCAGGATCGGCCTGCACAGACGCTCGAGGCGACCGTCGAGGGTGTACCTGGCCGGGGCGCCGTCGAGGATGCCGACCACGCCGTCGGGCACCGGCTCGCCGTGCTCGTCGACCACCCGATCGCGACGGCCCTGGAGCACGGCGCGTTCGTCGTCGGTGAGCAGGTCGATCGTGGAGATCCGGCGTTCCGGGTCGGCCACCGCGGCACGCAGCAGCCGGGCAAGCCGGGCGATGAGCGTGTCGACCGAGGAGCCGTCAAAGAGGTCGGTGGCGTATTCGGCGACCACGTCCACTCCGGCCGGAGTACCGGTGTCGGAGAAGCGCTCCTGCAGGCGCAGGTCGAGATCGAACTTGGCGACGCCGGTGCAGGCTTCGTCCACCTCGACGGTGAGACCGGGCAGGGCGGGTGCGGCCATGCCGAGGTTCTCGAAGGTGAGCATCACCTGGAAGAGAGGGTGGTGCGAGAGGGACCGGGCCGGATTGAGCGCTTCGACCAGCCGGTCGAACGGTACGTCCTGGTGCGGGTAGGCGGCCGCGGCCGTGCCGTGCACCCGGTCCAGGAGTTCCCGGAAGGTCGGGTCGCCCGAGGTGTCGGTGCGCAGCACCAGCGTGTTGACGAACGAGCCGACGAGGCCGTCGAGTTGCTCGTCGGGCCGTCCTGCGGTCGGGGTGCCGAGCGGGATGTCGGTGCCGGCGCCGAGCCGGGTCATGAGCGCCGCAAGGGCGGCCTGCACCACCATGAAGACGGTGCGGCCGGTGGAGCGGGCGAGCGCGGTCGCCTCCCGGTGCAGCTCTGCGTCGAGGTGCGTGCGCACCTCGTCCCCGCGGAAGCTCGCAGCCGGAGGCCGGGGGCGGTCGGTGGGAAGTTCGACGAGCTGCGGCAGCCCGTCGAGCGCGGTCCGCCAGAAGTCGACGCCGTCTGCCTCGCCCTGCCAGAGGGTGTAGTCGGCGTAGGTCACCGGCAGTTCGTCCCACGCCGGTTCGCGCCCGATGCGACGGGCGGCGTAGGCCAGGGACAGGTCTTCGATCAGCGGACGCTCGGACCAGCCGTCGCTCGCTATGTGGTGCATCAGGAGCAGGAGGGTGTGCTCGTCCGTGCCGGGTCGCGAGAACAGCGTGGCTCGCAGCGGCGCCTCGCTGCGAAGGTCGAACGGGTGACGGGCCGCTGCGGCCACCGCACCGTCGACGTCGGGGGTACTGACGACGGTGAGCGTGGCGAGCGTGTCGAGAACGTCCTGGCGGGCGACACCGTCTGTCTCCGGGAACACCGTCCGCAGGGTCTCGTGCCGCCGGGAGACGTCGCGGACGGCGGCACGGAGCGCCTCTGCGTCCACCTCTCCGGTCAGCCGCAGGACGAGGGGGATGTTGTAGGTGGCGCTGGCGCCCTCGAGCCGGTGCAGGAACCACAGCCCTCGCTGCGCGTGTGACAGCGGCATGGGGTCGGGGCGCTCGGTGCGGGTCAGCGGCGGCCGTGCCACTCCCGCCTCGGAGAGACGGGCGGCCAGGCCGGCGACGGTGGGCGCCTCGAACAGGGCGCGAACCGACACCTCACGGTCGAGCGCGGTGCGGATGCGGCTGATCAGCCGGGCCGCGAGGAGTGAGTCACCGCCGAGATCGAAGAAGCCGTCGTCCGTGCCGACGCGGTCGATGCCCAGGACATCGGCGAAGAGTCCGGCGAGAACCTCTTCGGCGGCCGTCCGCGGCGCACGGCCGGCGCCGACGGTGAGTTCCGGGGCGGGCAGCGCGGCGCGGTCCAGCTTGCCGTTCGGGGCGAGCGGAAGCTCGTCGAGCATCATGTACACCGACGGCACCATGTGCTCCGGCAGCCGGGCGGCCAGCCGGTCCTGCACCGTGTCGGCCTCCACCGCGCCCACGACGTAGGCCACGAGGCGCTGCTGTCCCGGACGGCCCTCGTGCACGGTCACGGCCGCCTGGGACACCTCGGCCAGTTCGGTGATCGCCGCTTCGATCTCGCCCAGCTCTATCCGGAAGCCGCGGATCTTCACCTGGTCGTCGGCTCGGCCCGCGAATTCGATGAGGCCATCGGCGTTCCACCTGGCCAGGTCCCCGGTTCGGTACATGCGCTCGCCCTCGGCGAAGGGGGAGGCGACGAACCGCTGTGCCGTCAGACCGGCCCGGCCCAGGTAGCCGCGGGCGAGCTGGACGCCCGCCACGTAGAGCTCGCCCTCCTCACCGGGCCCCACCGGGCGCAGGGCGCTGTCGAGGATGTGCACCTGGGTGTTGGCGACCGGGGACCCGATGGGGACGTTCCGGTAGCTCTCGCCCGGCCGCACATCGAACGCTGTCACATCGATCGAGGCTTCGGTCGGGCCGTAGTGGTGGCCGAGTCGCAGGTCCAGCTTGGTGACGACCTCGTCCGCCAGGGAGGGCGGCAGCACTTCTCCCGCCACGAAGAGAAGCCGCAGGGCGAGACCGGAGGTGTCCCGGATGGCGGGCAGGGCGACCGCCAGCAGCGACGGAACGAACTGAGCGACGGTGACACCGTGTTCGGCGGCGTAGTCGATCAGCAGGTGCGGCAGGCCCACCACGTCGTCGGGCGCCATGCAGATCGTCGCACCGGCGATCAGCGGCAGCCAGATCTCCGAGCCGGACGCGTCGAAGCTGAAGGCGGTCCGCGCGAGCACCACGTCCGACGCGTCGACGCCCCACTCACCGGCCTGCCACAGCATGTGGTTCGAGACGCCCAGGTGCGGTACGACCACACCCTTGGGCAGTCCCGTGGAACCGGACGTGTAGATGACGTAGGCCGCGTTCTCCGTACGGACCGTGACGCCGGGGGCGGTGTCGTCACCCGACGTCAGGTCGATGTCGTCGAGAAGTACGACGGGGGCCGTGGTGCCGGGCAGCGCGGCACGGGTGGCGCTGGTCGTGAGCACGACGGACGGTCGGGCGTCGGTCAGCATGAACGCGATCCGCTGCGCGGGGTAGCGCGGGTCGATCGGCAGGTACGCCGCCCCGGTCTTCAGTACGGCCAGCATGGCGACCACCGCGTCCGCCGACCTCGGCACGGCCAATGCCACGAGCTGCTCGGGGCCCGTTCCCAAGCCGATGAGCCGTCGGGCCAGCCTGTTGGCCCGACGGTCGAGTTCGGCATAGCTGAGCACGGTCGAACCGAAGACCACGGCCGGGTGCTCGGGAGCCCGCTGCACCTGCGCCTCGACCAGTGCGGGCAGCGACATCGCCGCCACATCGCCGCCCAGGCTCGACCCGATCGGATTGCGCGTCGCACGACGGTCCACGCTGCTGGCTCCTGTACTTCGTCGACAACTCGTAAAGCCGGGGCGCACACGCACGTCCGACACGGTGCCCGACGGTAGGGAGCAGCACTTTCAGCCTGTTATCGCACGCTCATCCGATGCGGAGGCGACGCCGATACCGCCCTGATAAACAGCGCCTCTACGTTGCCAAGCCCGCTATGCACAGGAGTCGCGCAATGGCCCGTAACCACCTCATCTCGTTGGCCGACATCCCCGATGCCGACCTGTACCGGATCGTGGACAGAGGAGCCCGGTTCGCCTCCGGCGCCTGGTCGGACGAGACCCTGCACGGCGCCGTTGTCGGCATCTACTTCCGGGCGACGTCGACGCGTACGCGTACGGCGTTCTCCTCCGCGGCCCTCCGGCTCGGCGCGCGCCTCATCACCTACGGCCCGCACGATCTCCAGGTCAACACGGGCGAGACCGCCGCGGACACCGGCCGGGTCCTGGGAGGCATGCTGGACGCCTTGGTCGCGCGCACGGTGGGCAGCGCCGGGGAACTGCGCGCACTGGCCTCCCAGGACCGGATGGCGGTGGTGAACGCCATGGCGGCGCAGGAGCATCCGACGCAGGCGCTGACCGATCTGACCGCCATGGCCGGGCACTTCGGAGATCTGGCCGGGCGGCGGATGCTCTACATGGGCGAAGGCAACAACACCGCCGCCGCTCTGGCTCTCGCCCTTCCGCGTTACCCCGGTACCGAGCTGCACCTGCGGACCCCGCGGCGCTACGCCCTCGATCCGGAGATCCTGATGCGGGCCAAGGACCTCGCGGCCCGGCACGGCTCCACCATCACCGAGCAGCACGACACCGCCGGCGTGCCCAAGGACCTCGATGTCGTCTACACGACGCGGTGGGAGACCACCGGCACTTCGAAGGAGTCCCCGGACTGGCGCAAGGAATTCGTTCCCTTCCGGGTTGACGAAACCGTCATGGAAGCCAGCCCTGACGCGGTCTTCATGCACGATCTGCCCGCACACCGGGGCGACGAAGTCACCGCGGCGGTACTGGACGGACCACGCTCGATCGCATTCACCCAGGCCGAGGCGAAGATGCACAGTGCCGCGGCGGTCCTGGAGTGGAGCCTCGGAGTCCTCCCCTGACAGGCACCCGGCAGTGGCTCGGAACCGCCCGTACCCGTTCCAGCTCGGCGGCACCGCTTCGATCGGCTCGCGAGTCACCGGACCGCAACCGTTGATCGTCGCCCCCTCGCGCTCACGCCTCCCACCAAGGACACTCATACGCACAGGAGTTGCCGCCGGAGGGGGACCTTGACATGCGGGACAGTCATCGGGCGGAGGCCGAGCGGCTGTTGGGACGGGCCGTGGAGGAGGAGGTGCGCCGCTCGGGCGGCCGCACCGACGGGAAGGTGCTGCTGGCGCGGGCGCGCGGCGCGCTCGACGTGATGGCAGGGAGCGCGTCCGAGGAGTACGAGGCCTACACCCGCGCCCTGGACGAGGCGGCGGCCGGTCAGCTCACCTTCGGGCAGCGCTACGCCCGGGAGGGCGCCGGAACGCCGCTGCTGGTGGCCGGTGTGGCGGGGGTCGCGGCCGTCGTCGCCGACATGGCCCTGGGCACGGGGACCGGGACCGCTGTCGGGGCCGGTGTCACGGTGGGCGTCGTGGGGGCCGCGGCGACGGTGGTGAAGGTGGTCGGATCGCACCTGCCGGCCGCGCACCGCCGCGCCGGGGCCGTGAGCCAGCCGGGCGGGCCCGAACAGTTGCGGCTGCAGTGGCTGACGGCGCTGGAGGTGCGGGGCATCCGGCCGTTCCTGGACCAGCAGCGGGTGCTCGCGGCCTCCACCGGGCCGACGAAGACGGGCCCGCGGCTGCGCGGCGCGGACAAGAGCGCGGCGGCTCGCGGGCGCAACGTGCTGGAGCAGTCCTTCGGGCAGCTCCCGCAACCGGCGCAGCCCTTCGCCGGGCGGCGGGCCGAGCTCGCGCAGATCCGGCAGTGGGTGCAGGCGGGCCGGGCGAGCACGGAGACCCAGCCGACCGTGGTCGTGCTGCACGGCGAGCCCGGCAGCGGCCGTACGGCGCTCGCGGTGCACGCCACGCACGATCTGAGGGACTACTTCCGCGGCGCCTGCGTCGTCGACCTGCGCGCAGAGGGGCCGGGCGGGTCCCCGCTGTCCACCCGTGACGCCCTGCTCCATCTGCTGAACCGGCTCGGCGCGCCCCGCGAGCAGTTGCTGTTCCGTGAGCGCTCCTCCCCCGACCAGCAGGTCAAGCGGCTGAGCGAGCTGTACCACCAGCATCTGACGGGCCTGCCCGTCACGGTCGTCCTCGACGACGCCTCGGATGCGGAGCAGATCCGTGCACTGGTCCCGGAGCGGTCCGACAGCCTGGTGCTGGTGACCGCGCGGGGCCCGCTGGAGCTCGACGGCCTTCCCGCGCGGGTGCACCGGCTGGCGGTGGAGCCGCTGGACGCCGCCGGTGCGGAGGAACTGCTGGGCGCCGCTGCGCAGGACCGCTCCGGGCCGTACGACGCGGAGTCCGCGGACCGGGTCCGGGAGCTGTGCGGCGGGCTGCCGCTGGCGCTGCGCATCGCGGGCTCGTGTCTCGGCCCGCGCTCCCCGCGCGCACTGGCCACGGACCTCGACGCCTACGGCCCGGTCGAGCCGGTCGAACGCGCCCTGTGGCTGCGCTACACCGACCAGTCGGAGACCGTGCGGCGGTTGCTGCGCCGGCTGGCCCTGGCCGGGCGGGCCTCGCTGGGTGCCGCGGCGGCCGCCGCGCTGCTGGCGACCGACGAGGCGGAGGCGAAACGCCACCTGGAGGTCCTGACCCGGGCCGGCCTGATCGACCACGTCCGGGGCGACCGCTACCGGCTGCACGACCTGGTCCGCTCCTTCGCCCGGGCCCGGCTCCTCGACGAGGAGGAGCCGGCGGAGCGCACGGCGGCGCAGGAGCGGCTGATCGTGAACTACGCCGAGCTGGCCGACTCGGTGCTGCGCATGGTCGACGGCAACATGTCGACGCGCACCAACCGCTTCAGCCCGTACGGCTTCACCTCCCTCGACGAGGCGCTGCGCTGGCTGGACGACGAGTCGAGCTTCATCACGACGGCGCTGCGGCACGCCGAGGGCGTGAACCAGGCGGCGGTGCTGAACCTGCTGGGCGCCCTGTGCGACTACTGCCTGCTGCGGGGCGACCTGTACCGGCTGGGCGAGATCAGTGAGCTGGCCCAGGCCGTCGACGAGGGCCTGCTGGTCCGCTCGGTGCAGTGGCGCACGGGTATCGCGGCACGGCAGCTGGGCGAACTGGACAAGGCCCGTACGACCCTCACGTCGGTCGTGGACCTCTACCGGGAGGCCCACCACGACGCCGGTGCGGCCCGCGCCCTGTGCTCCCTCGGCATCACCCTGCACCACCAGGGCAATCTGACGGAGGCGTCGGCAAAGCTCCGCGAGGCCCTGGCGCTTCAGGCCTCCGCCGAGCTGGCCACGGACCGTGCCTGGACGATGCACGCCCTGGCGGCCGTCGAGCGGGACCGCGCGCGGGTGGGCGAGGCACGGGACCTGCTGACCGAGTCACTCGTTCTGCACCGCGCGGGCGAGTCCGTGCACGGCCAGGCGTGGGCGCACTTCCAGCTCGGCCAGCTGGGGCTGCGCATGGGCGACGTCCCGCGTGCCGAGGCCGAGCTGCGGGCGGCCCTGGACCTGTACGGGCGCACCCGTGACGCCCGTGGTGAGGCCTGGGCCCTGACCCAGCTGGCCCGGGCGCTGCTGGTCGCGGGTGACGCGTCGCCGGCGGTGGAGGAGCTGCGCGGGGCGGCCGCGCGCCACCGCGACAACGAGGACGCGCGCGGCGAGGCCTGGACGCTGTACTACCTGGGCCAGGCCCTGGAGGAGACGGGCGACCTCGACCAGGCGGTCCGCGAACTGGAACGCGCCCGCACCATGTTCTCCCGCATGCGGGACGTCTACGGACTGGCCTGCGCACGCCACCACTCGGCCCGCGTCACCCGGGACCAGCGGGCGGCCCAGACGGGCTCCTTGCGCAACTCCGGCTTCGCCCGCCAGCTGCTGGTCGACGCCCGGGCCGACTTCCAGCGCATCGGCGTCGCCCACGGAGAGGCGTGGACGTGCCTGGAGCTGGCGGTCGTGGACGCGGGCAACGCCCGCACCCAGCAGGCCCTGGCCCTGTGCGACGAGGCGGTGGAGCTGTTCACGTCCTACGGCGACCACCGGGGCGAGGACTGGGCCCGCTTCCTGCGCTGCACCCTCCTCCCCTACGCGGCCCCGGGCGGCATCGAGGTGGGTACGGCGGTGGCGCAGGAGGAGCTGGCGCAGCTGTCGCGGGCGGGGCACCCGCTGCGCGATCCGAAGCTGGACGACTACCTCGACGCGTACGGGCTCCTGCTGGAGCGCGGCGTGACCCTGGAGGCGGGCTGGCAGGCCTGGCGACTCGGTATGGTGCCCGGCCGGCATGCGCGGGAGGTGATGGGGGTGGCGGTGGCCTCGAAGGGGTAACCCTGGGCCCGGGTCGTGCCCCGGGGCGGCGCGCGCGGGGGAGACACCGCGGCGCGGCCCGGCGCGTGAGTCACCCGCCGGCGGCGCTTCGTGTCGGGCCGCCGACGGGTGGTGTGCCCTCGGGTGGGGGCGTCAGCCCTGCTTCTTGCCGGTCCCGCCGGAGGGCTCGGCTTCGGGGGTCGCCGCGGACGTCTCCGTCGCGGACTGTTCCCGCTGCTCGGCCTCGGGGTCCGGGATCTGGGTGAAGTCGACCCGGTTCATGTGCCGGCTCATGGACTTCATCAGGGCCCACACCGCCAGGGCCATCGCCGCGAAGACGATGAAGCCGAGGACTCCGGGGGTGACCTTGTCCTCGTCGACCTCCTTGGCGAAGGAGACGAGGTGCGTCATTGCCAGGCTTGCGCTTGCGCTCATGTCAGGCATTGTCGCGGATGCCCGCAAAGAGGTCGTCCTCGGGGAGGGAGGTATCGACGAGGGCCTTCGCCAGCTCGTACTCCTCCGTCGGCCAGACCTCCTTCTGGATCTCCATCGGGACCTTGAACCAGCCGCCGTCGGGGTCGATCTGGGTGGCGTGCGCGATCAGCGCCTTGTCGCGGATCTCGAAGAACTCGGCGCACGGGATGTGCGTGGTGAGCGTGCGCTGCTTCATGCCGAACTCCTCCCAGCGCTTGAGCCAGTCCCCGTAGGGGGACTCCAGGCCGCGGTCGAGCATCGCCTGGTGCAGGGCCTCGGTGCGCGGGCGGTTGAAGCCCTGGTTGTAGTAGAGCTTCTGCGGCTGGTAGGCGGGGCCGTACTCGGCCTCCGGGTACTTCTCGGTGTCCGCGGCCGACTCGAACGCCACCATGGAGATCTTGTGGGTCATGATGTGGTCGGGGTGCGGGTACCCGCCGTTCTCGTCGTAGGTGGTGATCACCTGGGGGCGGAAGGCGCGGATCTTGCGCACCAGCTCACCGGCTGCGTGGTCCACGTCCTCCAGGGCGAAGCAGCCCTCCGGCAGCGGCGGCAGCGGGTCGCCCTCGGGCAGCCCGGAGTCGACGAAGCCGAGCCATTCCTGCTTGACGCCCAGGATCTCCCGGGCCTCGTCCATCTCCTTCTTGCGCACCTCGTGGATGTGCTCCTCGATGTACGCGTCGCCCTGGAGCTTCGGATTGAGGATGGAGCCGCGTTCCCCGCCCGTGCAGGTCACGACCAGCACGTCCACCCCCTCGGACACGTACTTCGCCATGGTCGCGGCGCCCTTGCTCGACTCGTCGTCGGGGTGGGCGTGAACGGCCATCAGTCGCAACTGGTCAGTCAAGACTCAATCCTCAGTAAGTCGGCGCCCGGTGTGCGTCGGCGCAATCAGCGGCTTCTATAGTGACCGAATCGGGGGGCGAATAATTCCGGGGCCCGGTCCTGGAGCCCCTTCCGGGACCTCCGTCCCGGCCCTGCCTGGAGGACGATCATGAGTACGGCGAGCACGCGACCGCCCGAGGGCCGTTACGGCCGTTCCTCGGACGAGCGCGCCGACCGCACGCTCAAGGTCGTGGGCGTCGTCCTCGCGGTGGCACTGCTGGGACTCGTCGGCTGGTTCGGCTACCACTACGTCGCCCAGAACGAGATCAGCGCCGAGGTGATCAGCTTCGAGCCGGGCGAGAAGTCCGTCCAGGTGCATCTGGAGGTCCGCAAGGACGCCGGCACCGACGGCTACTGCACCGTGCGCTCGCAGGCCGAGAACGGCGCCGAGGTGGGCCGGGCCGACTTCCGCTTCGACGGGGACGGGACCCGCATCGACAAGGTCGTCACTCTCCGTACGACCTCCCCGGGGACGACGGCCGAGCTGCTGGGCTGCCACACCGGCTGACGACCGCTTGACATCACCTGGAATACGTAGAGCCTGACCTGCATTGACGTGATTGTCGTCGCATATGTCCTCCCCCTCGGGCCCCTGAATTGTTAGGCTCGTGGTTTCGCCCTTCCGTGAAGGAACATTCTTCTGGGTAGGGCGATGCTTTGTATTCCCAGTACCTACGAGGAGCACCTGTGACCCAGACCAGCGAGAACGTCACCTGGCTGACCCAGGAGGCGTACAACAAGCTCAAGGCTGAGCTTGAGTACCTTACTGGTCCCGCGCGGGCGGAGATCTCCGCGAAGATCGCCGCGGCGCGCGAGGAGGGCGACCTGCGTGAGAACGGCGGGTACCACGCGGCCAAGGAGGAGCAGGGCAAGCAGGAGCTCCGCGTGCGCCAGCTCACCCAGCTCCTGGAGAGCGCCAAGGTCGGTGAGGCGCCCGCGGCGGACGGTGCGGTGGCGCCGGGCATGGTCGTCACGATCGCGTTCGACGGCGACGAGGACGACACCCTGACGTTCCTGCTCGCCTCCCGCGAGTACGCGAGCTCCGACATCGAGACCTACTCGCCGCAGTCCCCGCTGGGCAGCGGCGTGATCGGCCACAAGGTCGGCGAGGACGCCGAGTACGAGCTGCCGAACGGCAAGAAGGCCCTGGTGAAGATCCTCAAGGCCGAGCCGTACGAGGGCTGAGCGGCCTTCCCGTCTTTGGAGTGCCCCCGGCGCCGCAGCGGCGCCGGGGGCCTTGTCATGCGGTGGCCGAGCGGTACTTGCGCACCGCCAGGGTCCGGAAGATCACCAGGATCAGGATCGAGTAGATCAGCGAGGCCCACACCGGGTGCTGCATGGGCCAGGCGTCCGACGGGGACTGGCCCGGGTTGGCGAACAGCACCCGGCAGGCCTGGACCGTGGCACTGAAGGGGTTCCACTCCGCGATGTGGCGCAGCCACGGGGTCATGTGGCTGGTGTCCACGAAGGCGTTGGAGATGAACGTGACCGGGAAGAGCCAGATCAGGCCGCTGGAGGTGGCCGCCTCGGGTGTCTTCACCGACATGCCGATCAGGGCGCCGATCCAGGTGAACGCGTAGCCGAGCAGGAGCAGCAGGCCGAAGGCCGCGAGGACCTTGGCGGCGTTGGTGCTGCCGTCCGACCCGACGCGCCAGCCGACGAGCAGGGCGACCACGGCAAGGACGACCAGGGTGAGGGCCGTCTGCACGGAGTCGGCGAGGGTGCGGCCGGTGAGCACCGCGCCGCGTGCCATCGGCAGGGAGCGGAAGCGGTCGATGAGGCCCTTGTGCATGTCGTCGGCGATGCCGGCGCCGGAGCTGGCGGTGGCGAACGTGACCGTCTGGGCGAAGATGCCCGCCATCAGGAAGTTCTTGTAGTCGGCGGCACTGGTGCTGTCGCCGATCTGCATGGAGCCGCCGAAGACGTAGGTGAACAGCACCACGAACATGATCGGCTGGATCAGCCCGTAGATGATCATCTCGGGGATCCGGGACATGCGGATCAGGTTGCGCTTGGCGACGACCATCGAGTCCCGGATCGACTGGCTGACCGGGTTCGCGGCCGGTGCGACCCGCACGGTGTCGGTGACGGCGCTCACTGGGCGGCCTCCTTGTCGTTCTCCTGGTGCTCGGCCTCGGCCACGTGTCCCGTCAGGGAGAGGAAGACGTCGTCGAGGGTCGGCCGGCGCAGGCCGATGTCGTCGATCTCGATGCCCCGGGTGTCCAGCTCGCGGATGACCTCGGCGAGGAGCTTGGCACCGCCGGTCACCGGGGCGGTGAGCTTGCGCATGTGCTCCTCGACGGCGGTCTCGCCCTTGCCGAAGCCGGCCAGGACGTCGGCGGCGGCCTGGATGTGCTCGCGCTGGTGCACCACGACCTCGACGCGCTCACCGCCGGTGCGGGCCTTGAGCTGGTCGGAGGTGCCCTTGGCGATGACCTTGCCGTGGTCGACCACCGCGATGTCGTGGGCCAGGTGATCGGCCTCCTCCAGGTACTGCGTGGTGAGCAGCAGGGTGGTGCCGCCGGAGACCAGTTGTTTGATGACCTCCCACAGCTGCTGGCGGTTGCGGGGGTCGAGGCCGGTCGTCGGCTCGTCCATGAACATCACGGGCGGCGAGACGACCAGGGCCGCCGCCAGGTCGAGGCGGCGGCGCATACCGCCCGAGTAGGTCTTGGTGGGGCGGTCGGCGGCGTCCGTGAGGTGGAACTGCTCCAGCAGCTCGGCCGCCCGCTCCTTCGCCGCCTTCGCCCGCATCTGGTACAGCTGGCCGACCATCTGGAGGTTCTCCCGGCCGGTGAGGTATTCGTCGACGGCCGCGAACTGGCCGGACAGGCCGATGGAGCGGCGGACCGCATCCGGCTGTTTGAGCACGTCGATGCCCGCGACGACCGCTCGCCCGCTGTCGGGCCGCAGCAGGGTGGTCAGACAGCGGACGGTGGTGGTCTTTCCCGCGCCGTTCGGCCCGAGCAGGCCGAGGACCGTGCCTTCGGGCACGTCGAGGTCGACGCCGTCCAAGGCCCTTACGTCACCGAAGGTCTTGACCAGACCCTCGGCGTAGATGGCGCCTGGCATATGAGTCTCCACGTCTTCGGGGATGACCGGACGGATGTCCGGCGAAGCTTCTTCTCACCAACACACCATAACGCGATGTATCGCGTCTCACAATGAGTTTTTCCGCGTCGCTCTCCGTGAGACGAAAGGATCTTGACCGGGTCGGGGAAGAAACTTGACCGCGTCCGGGCGGCGTCGTGACCGGGCCGGGGCCCGCTCAGCCGATGACCGTGTAGCCCGCCTCGCGCAGCGCCTGACCCACCTCGACGCAGTGCGCCGGGCCCTTCGTCTCCAGGTGCAGCTCGACCTCCGCCTCCGTGAGCCCGAGCCGTGGGTCGGTTCGCACGTGGCTCACATCGAGGACGTTAGCGTCGACCACTGACAACACGCCCAGAAGAGTGGCAAGGGCACCGGGCCGGTCCGTCAGCCGCAGCCGGACCGCCAGGTAGCGGCCCTGCGCGGCCATGCCGTGCCGCAGCACCCGCTCCATCAGCACCGGATCGACGTTGCCGCCGGACAGCACCGCGACGACCGGGCCCTCGAAGGCGCCGGCATCGCTCAGCAGCGCAGCGACCGGACTCGCCCCGGCCGGCTCGACGACCAGCTTGGCCCGCTCCAGGCAGAGCAGCAGCGCGGCCGACAGCTCGTCCTCGCTGACCGTGCGCACCTCGTCGACCAGCTCGTCGATGATCCTGAACGGCACGTCGCCGGGACGCCCGACCTTGATGCCGTCGGCCATGGTCGCCGGATTCTCCACCGACACCGGCCGGCCCGCCGCCAGCGAGGGCGGGTAGGCCGCCGCGCCCGCCGCCTGCACGCCCACGACCCGGACCTCGGGCCGCAGCGCCTTCACCGCCACCGCGATGCCGGCGGCCAGCCCGCCCCCGCCGATGCCGACCAGGACCGTGCGGACCTCGGGGCACTGCTCCAGGATCTCCAGGCCCACCGTGCCCTGGCCCGCGATGATGTCGGGGTGGTCGAAGGGGTGGATGAACACGGCACCCGTCTCGGCCGCGTACTCCTGCGCGGCGGCCAGCGTCTCGTCGACCACCTGGCCGTGCAGCCGGACCTCCGCCCCGTAGTCCCGGGTGGCGCTCACCTTGGGCAGCGGAGCGCCCTTCGGCATGAACACCGTGGAGCGCACGCCCAGCAGGGAGGACGCGAGGGCGACGCCCTGCGCGTGGTTGCCGGCGCTCGCGGCGACGACACCGGCGGCACGCTCCTCCGGCAGCAGGCCCGCGATCCGGACGTACGCGCCGCGCAGCTTGAACGAGCCCGTCCGCTGGAGGTTCTCGCACTTGAGGTGCACCGGCGCACCGACCATCTGGGACAGGTGCCTGCTGCCCTCCATCGCGGTCACCCGCGCCACACCCGACAGCATCTTCTGCGCGCCGCGCACGTCGTCGAGGGTGACGGTCCGAAAGGAGTCAGCCGTGCTGTAGCTCATGACTCCAGCATCGCAGTTCACAGGCGGGAACGACCGTTGTGACCAACCTCCGAGACCCGCTTTGCGCAGCGCCGGTACGGCCTGCCGTCCGGCCGCGTACCCTGTCCCCCAATCTGCCAGCCCTCCACGAAGTGAGCCCCCGGCCATGCCCACAACACCTGAAATGTCGATGGACATGACGACCGTCGGTGACACCGGTCTTCTCGACACGCTGCAGCACGAGGTGGCGCTGTTCGCCCGCCGTGCCGAACAGACCCGGCTCGGCGGGGTCGGGCAGGTGCGCAACTCCATGGACCGCGCCGCCTATCTGCTGCTCAACCGTCTCGACAAGGAAGGCCCGATGGGCGTCAAGGCACTCGCCGCGAGCATGGGGATCGACTCCTCGACGGTCACCCGTCAGGTGGCTCCGCTCGTCGACACCGGTCTGGTGAAGCGCACCTCGCACCCCGAGGACGGGCGCGCGGTGGTGCTGCAGCTGTCCCCGCGCGGCCAGGCCCGCCTGGAGGAAGTGCGTTCCTCCCGGCGCCAGTTGATGGCCGAACTGACGCACGACTGGGAGCCCGAGGAGCGCGAGGCGTTCTGCGACCTCCTCACGCGCTTCAACACCGCGCTGTCCTCCCGGATGAGCGCGCAGGGGGTACCGGGGCCGGAGGCGCAGACGACGTCCTGAGCACCCTGCTGCCCGGCTTCCGGCCCTGAACGCCCCGCGGCACGGTCCGGACCGCGTCCCGAACACGCAGCGGCACGGCTCACGACCGCGCCCTGAACGCCCCGTGGAGCCGGCTCCCGGCTGCCCCCCCTAAACGCCCCGCGGCACGGTCCGGACCGCGTCGGGAACGCCCCGTGGCATGCCTCCCGACCACTCCCTGAAGCCCCCGCCGCCCCGCTGCCCATGCCCTCGGGCACGGCGACCGGCGCCGCACGCGCGCGTGGCACCGACCGAGCCGTGCGCGGCTCTTGACCGCGGGGCCGTCCCTGGCCTGATATGAGACCGGGCCCCCGACGCGCGCGGCCGGGGCCCGCATCCTCAGGGTCGCCGTCAGGCGGGAGGCGCGGTGCTGGAGCGGCATGCGTCCCGGGCAACCCGTCGCGCCCGGGAGTTCGAGGCGTTCGTCGCGGGCGCGGCCGGGCGGCTGCTGCACGCCGCCACGCTGCTCACCGCCGAGTCCCCCGACGACAACCCCCGCGCGCGGCGCCTGCTGACGCTGTCGCTGGCCCACACGTACGCGTGCTGGGACCGGCTGCACGGCGAGGATCCCTACGACCACACCCGCCGGCAACTGGCCACCCGCTTCGCGCGCGGCGCCTGGCACCACCACGGCGTGCTCGGCCGCTCCCGGCCGCACCCCGCGAGCCCTCTGGCGCCGCTCACCCCCCAGGAGCGGCTCATCCTGGTGCTCAGGCTCCACGAGGGTGTCGCCGAGGAGCAGACGGCGGCCCTGCTCGGACTGTCCCCGGAGCGCGTCCGGGCGATCGCGCACCGGGCGACATCCGCCCTGCTGCACCGCTCACGGGGCCCGGCGCCCGCGGTGACGGCCACGAAGGCGACGCCGTGAGCCCGCCCGGCGACCGGAGGCCGGCATGAGCGGGAACGACCGCGACGCGGCCGTACGGAGGCTTCTGCGGGGCCCGTCGCGGCCGGTGCCGCCCGAGATCCACGCGGAGGCGGTGCGCCGCGGCGGCCGCATGCTGCGGCGCAGGACGCTCGCCCGCCGCGCCATGTGGCTGCTGCTGTGCGCGGCGGCCGTGGCGTTCACGGTGTGGGCGCTGACGGCCCGCCCGTGGGTGGAGCCGCCGTCCGACACGACCCCACCCCTCACCGGCTGGTGACCCCGCGAGGGGGCCGGTCCGGGCCGGTGCGTCTCCTCTAGCCGAGTGCCTGCTGCAGGTCCTCGAGCAGGTCCTCGGCGTTCTCGATGCCGACGGACAGCCGCACCAGGTCGCCGGGGACCTCCAGGGCCGAGCCGGCCACGGAGGCGTGCGTCATGCGGCCGGGGTGCTCGATCAGCGACTCGACGCCGCCCAGCGACTCGCCCAGCGTGAAGATCTTCGCACGGTTGCAGACCTCGACGGCCGCCTCCTCGCCACCCTCGACGCGGAAGGAGACCATGCCGCCGTACGACTTCATCTGCTTGGCCGCGACCTCGTGACCGGGGTGCTCGGGCAGGCCCGGGTACAGCACGCTCGACACACGCGCGTGCCGGGTGAGCATGTCGGCGACCTTGGCCGCGTTCTCGCTGTGCCGGTCCATGCGGACCGAGAGGGTCTTGGTGCCGCGCAGCACCAGCCACGAGTCGAAGGGCCCGGCGACCGCGCCCATCGCGTTCTGGTGGAAGGCCAGTTCCTCGCCCAGGGCGGCGTCACCGGTGACCAGGGCGCCGCCGACGACGTCGGAGTGACCGCCCATGTACTTGGTCAGCGAGTGCACGACGACGTCCGCGCCCAGCGACAGCGGCTGCTGGAGGTAGGGCGTGGCGAAGGTGTTGTCGACGACGAGGCGCGCACCGGCGTCCCGGGCGACCTGTGCGACGGCGGCGATGTCGGTGATGCCGAGCAGCGGGTTGGAGGGCGTCTCCACCCAGACGACCTTGGTCTTCGGCGTGACGGCGGCCCGCACGGCGGCAGGGTCGCTGGTGTCGGCGACCGACCACTCGACGCCCCAGCGGGCGACGACCTTGGCGAACAGCCGGAACGTGCCGCCGTAGGCGTCGTTGGGGATGACCACGTGGTCGCCGGGGGCGAGCAGCGTGCGCAGCAGGCAGTCCTCGGCCGCCAGCCCGGACGCGAACGCGAGACCGCGGCGGCCGCCCTCCAGGGCGGCGAGGTTCTCCTCCAGCGCGGTCCTGGTGGGATTGGCGCTGCGGCTGTACTCGTAGCCGCCGCGCAGCCCGCCGACACCGTCCTGCTTGTAGGTGGAGACCTGGTAGATCGGCGGGACGACCGCGCCCGTCAGGGGGTCGGCGGTGTTGCCCGCGTGGATCGCGAGCGTCTCGAAGTGCTGACTGATGTGCCTGTCGCTCATGGGCACCGAGGGTAGTGCGCCGAAGCGCAGCGCGCCGGGGGACGGGGACGACGCGGGGTTTTCCACAGGTTCCGGGAGCAGGTTGGCCAATTGTCGGCGCGGTCTGGTTCGCTTGACGCATGGAGATTCTCTGGGTCCTGATCGCGCTGGTCATGCTGGGCTTCGTGCTGCTCCCCTTCCTGCGGCGAAAGCGCGGCGGTGCGATAGGGCTGGTCTCGCCCGACCACCCGGACGCCGCGGACCCGGCGAACTACGGCTTCGTCCTCGAGGAGGAGCTGGACATCCGCATGCCCGGCCCCGACCAGGACCTGCTGGACGTCCTGGACGTGGTGCAGCGCACGCAGGACCACCGCGCGGCGCAGCAGCTCCTGGCGGGCACGGAGACGGAGGGCGAGCGGCGCTGGCAGCGTGTGCAGGCCTTCGCGGGCGCGGCCTCGCTGGAGCTGTCACGGCGGCCGGGCGGGGTGAGCGAGGCGCCGGGCGGGCAGTGGCTGCGCGTGTGGCGGGCCGAAGCGCCCAAGGACGCGGGCGGTGCGGCGGTGCACGCCGAGTTCCTGGTACAGCAGGCGTGGCGTACGGCGACACCCGGGACGGACGAGTTCCGGATCATCATGGAAGAGGCGAGGACGGCGTGCGGCGAGGCAGCGCTGCTCGCCCCGGGTGATCCGATCCCGTACATCGTCGAGCTTTCGGTGGCCCGCGGCCTCGGCTACGCGCAGAAGGACTTCGAGCAGCTCTGGCTGAAGATCCTGGACCGCGCCCCGGCCCACATGGGGGCGCACCTGGCGGCGCTGCACTATTGGTGCGAGAAGTGGCACGGCTCGCGTGCGGAGGCCTACGCGTTCGCCGAGGCCGCGGCGGCCCGGGCGCCCCGGGGTTCCCTCCTGTCGGCGATGCCCCTCTTCGCGGTGTTCGAGCACCTGCCCGAGGTGACCCTCGTCGCGAGCTTCTGGCAGAGCGAGGTCGTCACCAAGGCGGTCCACGGCGCGCTGCACGCGGTGCATTCGGCCCGCCCCGACGACCCGATGCTCGCCCATGTCCGGCACATGCTGGTGTTCTTCCTGGTCCGCGGCGAGCGCTGGTCGGAGGCCATGAACCAGCTCGTGCACGTCGACGGCCACGTGGGCGCCCTGCCCTGGACCCTGTCGGCGGATCCGGCGGCGGAGTTCGCGGTGTACCGGGCCCTGGCGGTGGCGGGCTACGAGGCGAACGGCGGCAGCCCGGCGAGCCTGCCGCACTGAGCCGCGCCCGGGGCCGGGACCGGCCGGAATTCCGGACGCCACCGGCACGTTGACGTGGGCGTCGCCCCGATTGGAGCCCGCATGTTCCTGTACAGCCGTACGCCCCAGCTGCCGACTCCCGAGCAGGCGCTGCGCGGCCGCCCCGAGCCGGTGTTCACGGTCCCCGACCGCCACACCGTCCTGGGCAACCCGCTGCTCGGCCCCTACCCCGACGGCCTGGAGACCGCCGACTTCGGCCTGGGCTGCTTCTGGGGCGCCGAGCGCGCGTTCTGGCGGCTCCCCGCCGGTGTCTGGACGACCCTCGTCGGCTACCAGGGCGGCCACACCGAGAACCCCACCTACGAGGAGGTCTGCTCGGGCCTGACCGGCCACACCGAGGTCGTACGCGTGGTCTTCGACCCGGAGCAGATCTCGTACGAGCGCCTGCTGAAGACGTTCTGGGAGTCCCACGACCCCACGCAGGGCTTCCGCCAGGGCAACGACGTGGGCACGCAGTACCGTTCGGCGGTCTACACCCACACCCCCGAGCAGGAGGCCACCGCCAAGTCCTCCCGCGAGGCGTACCGGAAGGTCCTCACGTCCTCCGGCCACGGCGACATCACCACGGAGATCGTCACGGCGCAGGGCCGCCCCTTCTACCCGGCGGAGGGCTACCACCAGCAGTACCTCGACAAGAACCCCGCGGGCTACTGCGGCATCGGCGGCACAGGGGTGTCCTGCCCGATCGGTGTGGCGAGGGCCGATGGCTGACCCAGCGGCCCCCGCGGACTCCTCGGACTCCGCCATGAGCCTCGGCGGCGGCTGGATCTTCGAGGAAGGACTGCGGCCGTTCTGCGAGTCGGTGGCGGAGTTCTGCGGCTACGACTTCGGCGACGCGGACTGGCAGGCCGTCGAGAACGCCCTCGCCGGGACGGACGTGGAGAGGCCCGACGGCTGGTACGACTACCCCCTGGCGGGCCGGGTGCCGATGACCCTGCTGGTCGCGGCCGACCCCGGCTCGTCCGTCGTCTTCGTCCGCCTCACGGGAGAACCCGACGACCGCACACGGGCCCGGATCGAGGCGGCCCTGCACATCTTCAGCATGTACACCGTCCGCTGACGGCCCGCTTCCGGGACACGGGGCTCTGCGGGCGCGGGCTCAGCCCGTAAGGTGCCTGCGTGACTGCGCCTCTGAGTTCCGACAGATCCCGTGCCGCGCTGCGGATATCCGCGCGGGTCTCCGCCGAGTTGCTGCTGGTGTTCGCCGTGTCGGCCGTGGCGTTGTGGTTGCTGGGCCGGATGTGGTCGGTGGTGTGGCCGCTCGTGGTCGGGCTGCTGCTGACCACGCTGACCTGGCCCGCGGCCCGGCTCCTGCGCCGGCGCGGATGGCCGCCCGCGCTGGCCGCGTCGGTCGTGACCGTGCTGTTCCTGCTGGTCGCCGCCGGTGTGGTGGCGCTGATCGCGGTGCCCGTGGCGTCCCAGTCAGGGGAGTTGACCGACGGGGTCGTCAAGGGGATCCAGCAGCTGCGCGAGTGGGCGGCCGGGCCGCCGCTGAACATCGGGGACGCGCAGATCAACCAGGCCTTCGACAGCGCGGTCTCCCGCGCCCAGGAGGGCGTCGGCAGCATGGTGGGCGCGGTCGTCACCGGGGTGAGCACCGTGGTGAACGGTGTCGTCACCGCCGTCCTCGCGCTCTTCCTGATGTTCTTCTTCCTCAAGGACGGCCCGCGGTTCCTGCCGTGGCTGTCCCGCCAGCTGCCCGGCCGGCTCGCCACCGACGTCCCGACCGTGTGCGCACGCGGCTGGGACACCCTGGGCGCCTTCGTACGGTCCCAGGCGGCCGTCGGTCTGCTCGATGCCGTCCTGATCGGGATCGGCCTGTGGGTCCTGGGCGTGCCGCTGGTGCTGCCGCTGGCGGTGCTGACCTTCGTCTCGGCGTTCGTGCCGATCATCGGCGCCCTGTTCGCGGGCTTCGTCGCGGTGCTCATCGCGCTCGTCTCCAACGGTGTGACGGACGCGCTGATCGTGCTGGTCATCATCGTCGTGGTGCAGCAACTGGAGGGCAACGTCTTCCAGCCCATGCTGCAGAGCCGCGGGCTGGGCCTGCACGCGGCCGTCGTCCTGCTGGCGGTGACCCTGGGCGGCAACCTGGCCGGCATCGTGGGCAGCCTGCTCGCCGTGCCCGTGGCCGCGCTGATCGCGGTGGTGTGGAACTACGTGCGCGAGCAGCTCGCCGATCCGGAAGCCGAAGCGGGCACGGAGGAGCCGGACGCCGGGGCCGCCGTCCCGTCCTGAGGGGCCCGTAACCGGAGCCGGCGGAGCGGGAGCCGGAAGCCGGGCGGCCGGGCGGCCGGGCACGCGAACGGCCCCGTCCAGGTCGCGGGGCCGCCCCCCGCTTGCGAATCTGCAGGCGAGAGGAGTGCCGCCTCATGATTCCTGCCACCGCGTCACCCGTACGTCTGGAAGCGTCCGTCGATCCCCGCCTGTCCCGGTGGATGTGGCTGGTGAAGTGGCTGCTCGCCATCCCGCACTACATCGTGCTGTTCTTCCTGTGGATCGCGTTCGTCGTCGTGACGGTGATCGCCTTCTTCGCCATCCTGTTCACCGCCCGCTACCCGCGCCCCCTGTTCGACTTCAGCGTCGGAGTGCTGCGCTGGAACTGGCGGGTCGGCTACTACGCCCACACCGTGCTCGGCACCGACCGGTACCCGCCGTTCACCCTCGCCGACGTGCCCGACTACCCGGCGCGCTTCGACGTCGTCTACCCCGAGCGGCTGTCCCGCGGGCTGGTGCTGGTCAAGTGGTGGCTGCTGGCGATCCCGCAGTACATCGTCGTCGCGATGATCGTCGGGGGCGGCTGGGGCGACGAGGACGACTGGCGGGGCGCCGGGCTGCTGCCCTTCCTCTCGCTGGTCGCCGTGGTCATCCTGCTCTTCACCGCCCGCTACCCGCGGCCGCTCTTCGACTTCCTGACCGGCCTCGCCCGCTGGGCGGCCCGGGTGGCGGCCTACGCCGCGCTGCTGACGGACGAGTACCCGCCGTTCCGGCTCGACCAGGGCGGGCAGGAACGCTCGGCGGCGGCACCGCCACCGGCCGACCCGCTGGCCAAGGCCTGAGCCCGCGAAGGGCGAAATCCGCAGCGGAAGCGTTTCCTCCCGCCCTACGCTCCCTGGCACGGTTCTCAGACGAGCGTTACAGCTGATCATGGTTTTCGCCCTGGCCCTCGCGGGGACGGTCCAGGGCGGAGCGAGGCGGCGCCTGCCGCGCAGGCGGAGGCAGGGGCGGGCCAGGGCGGCCAGGCCGTACTGGTGCGGCCCGGCCAGATCGGGGACCAGGCCGGAGGGCGCGCCGAGGGTCAGTTCCGTGAGGCGGGCTGCGACCTCGCGCGCGTCGACCGGCTGGAGCCTGAGGCCGCCGGGGACGGGGAAGACCGGCAGCTTCGCCGTCTTCTCGACCATCGTCAGCGCGAGGTCGTGGAACTGGGCCGCGCGCAGGGTCGTCCACGGGATACCCGAGCCTGCGACGGCCCGCTCCGTCTCCAGCTTCGTCCGCATCCAGGCCAGCGGGACCCGGTCGGCGCCGGTGACCGAGGAGTAGACCGAGTGCCGGACGCCCGCCCGGGCCGCGGCGCCCTCCAGGGCGCGGGTCGCCTCGTCGTCGCCCTTGGGGCCGCCCGCCAGATGCAGCACGGTCTCCGTGCCCGCCACTGCGGCCTCCACCCCTTCATCCTTCAGCAGATCGCCCGTGACGTACTCGACGCCGTCCGCGGCGGGGCGGCCGTGCCGGGTGAGGTTCCGCACGTGGTGGCCGGAAGCACGCAGCAGCGGGACGACGTGGGCGCCGAGGGTGCCCGTGCCGCCGGTGACCAGGATCGGTGATGTCATGACCGCTCCCCAGCTCTTCGTCGGCTGTCGACCGGCGTCCTCGTCGGTCGGTGTCGCCTTCGCCGGTATGACGGACGGCGGCGCGACGATGTGACGAGCCGGGGGGGGCAGTCGCAGGTGCGGGCGGCTCAGCCGCCGCTGCCGTAGGGCCTCGTGATGATCTCCAGACGGTGGCCGTCGGGGTCGTCGAAGTAGGCCCCACGGCCGCCGTCGTTGTGGTTGATCTCCCCCGGGCGGCTGTGGAACGGGTCCGCCCAGTAGGTCAGTCCTGCTTCCCGGATACGGCCGAAGATCTCGTCGAACTCCTCCTCCGAGACGAGGAAGGCGTAGTGCTGCGGCGTGATGGCGCCGGGGCTGTCCATGAAGTCGAGCGTCACGCCGTTGGGGATCTCGACCGGGAGGAAGGGGCCGTACGGCGGGCTCACGTCGAGTCCCAGGAGGTCGGCGAGGAACCGGGCCGAGGCGCGTTTGTCGTGGGCGACGACGATGGTGTGGTTCAGCTGCACGGTCATGGTGGGCCTCCCCTGCGTACCCGGCGAACCCCTCTGGTGCACTCCCCCACGTGTACCCCGGGTGCGGCCGGCCGTGCATCACGAAAGCCCCGAGGGCTCCGGCGCGCGGCCGGGGCCCTCGGGGCCGCTGCACAGGAGGTGCGGCGTCAGATCGTCGCCGTGTCGATCACGAACCGGTAGCGCACGTCGCTCGACTGGACCCGCTCGTACGCCTCGTTGATCTGGTCGGCGCGGATCAGCTCGATCTCGGCGCCGAGACCGTGCCCGGCGCAGAAGTCCAGCATCTCCTGGGTCTCGGCGATGCCGCCGATCATGGAACCGGCGAGGGTCTTGCCGCCGCCGATCACCGAGAAGAGGTTGAGGGAGACGGGCTCCTCGGGGGCGCCGACGTTGGCCAGCGTGCCCTCGGTCTTCAGCAGCGACAGATAGGCGTTGAAGTCCAGCGGGGCGGACACCGTGGACACGATCAGGTCGAACGTGCCGGCCAGCTCCTCGAAGGTCTTCGGGTCGCTGGTCGCGTAGTAGTGGTCAGCGCCCAGCCGCAGGCCGTCCTCCTGCTTGCGCAGGGACTGCGACAGCACGGTCACCTCGGCGCCGAGCGCGTGGGCGATCTTGACGCCCATGTGGCCGAGGCCTCCCAGGCCGACGATCGCGATCTTCTTGCCGGGGCCGGCACCGAAGCGCCGGAGCGGGGAGTAGAGGGTGATGCCGGCGCAGAGCAGCGGCGCGGCGACGTCGAGGGAGAGGCCGTCGGGGATGCGGACGACGAAGTTCTCGTCGACGACGACGTTCTGCGAGTAGCCGCCGTAGGTGGGCTCGCCGTCCTTGCCGATGCCGTTGTACGTCGGGACGTTGCCCTGCACGCAGTACTGCTCCCGGCCGGCCTTGCAGTTCTCGCACTCGCGGCAGGAGTCGACCATGCAGCCGACGCCCACGCGGTCGCCGACGGCGAACTTCGTGACGCCCGGGCCGACCGCGGAGACGACACCGGCTATCTCGTGGCCGGGGACCATCGGGAAGATCGCCTCGCCCCAGCCCTCCTGGGCCTGGTGGATGTCGGAGTGACAGATGCCGGCGAACTTGATGTCGATCAGGACGTCGAACTCGCGGATCTCGCGGCGCTCGATGGTGGTGCGCTCCAGCGGAGCCTTGGGGGCGGGAGCGGCGTACGCAGCAACAGTGGTCATGCCGGGGGTTCTCCTAGCGGGGTTGTGCGCCCGGCCGCCTTCAGGATCTTCTGACCGGGCACGACCACCAGCGTGCCCGGTCCGCGAGGACTCACCCAGACCACGGTTTTGCGTACGCACACGGTGCGTACCACTGGCGGGGTCAGGCTCGTGTGCGTACGACCGTGAATACTGGACGGCATGGACGAACAGCCCGAACCCGCGCGGACGGCCGGTGGCGGCCTGGACCGGCGTGCCGAGCTCAGCGAGTTCATGCGCACCCGGCGGGCACGGCTGAAGCCCGAGGACGTGGGACTGCCCGACTTCGGGCGGCGGCGCGTGCCCGGGCTGCGCCGCGAGGAGCTGGCGCAGCTGGCCGGGGTGTCCGTGGCGTACTACACACGGCTGGAGCAGGGCAACGGCCGCAACGTCTCGGCGGAGGTGCTGGACGCGATCGCGCGTGCCCTGCGGCTGAGCGACGCCGAGCACGCGCACCTGACGCATCTGGCGAAGCCGAAGCAGCACAAGAAGAAGCCGGTGGCGCGCAGCCAGCAGGTGCGGCCGGCGCTGCGGCATCTGCTGGACTCGATCGAGAGCGTGCCCGCGTACATCGTCGGACGCCGCTCCGACATCCTGGCCTGGAACCGGATGGCGTCGGCCCTGTTCGGCGACTGGGCGGAGGTGCCGGCCCAGGAGCGGAACTGGGCGCGGATGGTGTTCCTCAGGCCCGACTACCGCGAGCTGTTCGTGGAGTGGGAGCAGAAGGCGTCCGACATCGTCGGCTATCTGCGCATGGACGCGGGCTGCCACCCGGACGACCCGCGGCTGTCGTCCCTCGTGGGTGAACTCTCGGTGAAGAGCGAGGAGTTCCGCCGCCTCTGGGCCGCCCACGACGTCAAGGAGAAGAGCTACGGCGTCAAGCGCATGCGCCACCCCCTGGTCGGCGACCTGACCCTCTCCTTCGAGACGTTCCGCCTGGTCGACGACGGCGAGCAGTCCCTGATCACCTACCACGCGGAACCAGGCACCCCCTCGGCGGAGGCTCTGCGCCTCCTGGCCAGCTGGGGCGCGGACGCGACCCGCTCCGGAACCAGGGCTTCGACGCCGTCGGACTGAGCCCGCGCGCTCAGTCGGTGACCCCGAGGTCCTCCCGCATCAGCCTGCGCATCGCGGACAGCCTCGGCTCGGCCTCCTTCAGCTCGCGAAGGGCCCCTTCCGCGCTCTCGCCCTCCCGGGCCACGCCCCGGTCGAGCCGCTTGACCGCCGCGTCGATGCCCGCGAGGACCTCGTTCACGGACCGCGAGGCCTCCAGGATGCGCTCCGGCACGATCATCTGGGCCTCGGCGTACCGGTCCCGGTAGTCGCGCCGGGTCTCTTCGAGCCGATCGCGCTCGGCGTCGCCGTAGACCCCGTCGCGGATGCGGTGCAGGGCGTCCTTCAGGAGTGTGTGGAACTGGCGCGAGGCCCTGTTCATCGCCGTGTACGCGTCTCTGCGCTCCTCGAAGCGCCGCCGCCGCTCGTCGGCCCGGCTCTCCTCGTCCCGCTGCCGGGCGGAGAGCCGCTGGCCGAGCACCGGCGCGAAGAGTGTGCCGAGGACGCCCACGACGGCGGTGATCATGGCGGTCACTGCGGCGGTCATGCGAGGACCCTACTGACGCGACGGGCCCGCCGGAAGCCGAGGCTTCCGGCGGGCCGTCAAAGCGGGCGCGCTACCGCTTACTTGCCGTAGTACGCGTTGTAGATCGAGATCGTCGACTTGTTGCCCTTCTTGTCGGCGATCTTGGCGTGGAAGGAGATGCCCTTCCCCTTCGCCGGGTTCTTGACGCTGACCTTGCCGTCCTTGACGGTGAGCTTCTTCCAGGTCTTGCCGTAGTCGTACGACACGTAGACCGACAGCGACTTCAGGTTGCTGCCCTTGGCCGCGCCCTCGACGGTGACCGGGACCTTGACGGTCTTGTCGGCCGGGGCCTTGCTGCCCAGGTCCGTGGCCGCGAGGAAGCGGGCCGTGGAGACGGGCAGCTTCGTGATGCCGCTGGTCTTCTTCGAGCGGAACGTCCAGCCGGCGTCGACCCGGGTGGAGGCCGCCGCGACCTTGACGCTGCGCTTGACCGACGTCGTCAGCTTGTACTCGGCGTCGGCGGCCGGGACCTTGAACTGCTTCTCACCGAACAGCGGGTCGTCGTTGCTGCCGACCTTGGTGCCGTTGCGGTAGAGGGTCGTGTCGACCGCGGAGAACTGCGAGTAGCCCACGTTGCCCTTGCCGTCGGCGAACAGCGGCAGGGAACCGTAGATCTGGTTGCCCTCACGGATGACGCCGAAGTCGCCGGTCAGACGCGGCCCGAAGACGGCCGTGTTGACGGTCTTGGAGTAGCTCTTGCCGGCGGCGTACTTCTGCGAGCCCAGCGCGTAGGCGGCCTCGTCGACCGGGAACCCGTCCGCGTCCACACCGCCGGACTGGTTGAACTCGAGCTGCCACTTCACGCCGCCCTGGGCGGACAGGTGCAGGGTCCGGGTGCCGGGCAGGGTCTGCAGGATGCCGATCGAGGAGGCGCTGCTGCTCCACGGCAGCCAGCCCACCGCGTTGATCACGCCCTTCTTGCCGCCCGCCGAGGCGCCGAGGCCGGCCTTCACCGTGGCGAGTTCGCTCGCCTTGTAGTGCTTGGTGAATCCGGTGGCGAGCTGCTTGACCGGGCCGCCGGCGATGACGTCGTACTCCTCCTTGCCGCCCTTGGACCAGTGGCCGTCCCACTGCTGGGTCAGCGAACCGTCGGTGATCTGCGGGCCGACGTGGGCGCTGCGGAAGTTGTCGTAGGAGTCCAGCCACCAGCCGAAGCCCCAGCTGCTGTCACCGGATTCCACCGTGTAGTCGGCCGAGGCGAACTCCGACTTGACGCCCGTGGCCGGGACCGTGATGTCGACCGGCTTGGCCTTGCGGGCGTCCAGCGTGATCGTGCTGTTCTTGGTGACGTTCAGCTTGGGCTGGGCGAGCCAGTCGGCGCCCTCGTACTTCTCCGGGTCGTCGCCCACGTAGATGTTCGTGTTGAGGACGTAGGTGCCCTTGGGAACCCGGGTGGTGACGGTGCCGTCCTCGTCGTACGGCGCGGCCCCCTTGCCCTTGCCCAGGCCGGCTATGCCGGTCAGGTCGGCGCTGTAGTTCTTCGCGGCCTTGCCGTCGCGGTCGAGGAACTTCAGCGTCACGTCGTACGACTCGACCTCGCGCTGCACCGCCGCCGCCGTGCGGACCGTCTGGCCGCCGCCCGTCGCCGTGACGTACGCCGAGTACGCGCCGTCGACCGTGCCGCCCAGCTTGGTGTTGACGGTGAACGGCACGGAGGCCTTGCCGCCGGCCGGGACCGTCACCGAGGTGGCGCCGAGCTTGAAGAACCCGGCGGGGACGGCCTGGCCCTTGGGGTTGGTGGCCGTCGACGCCAGCTTCAGCGTGACGTCCTTCGTACCGAGGTTGCGGTACGTCAGCTCCTTGGTGACCGGCTTGTCGTCGGTGTGCGGCCACTGCTGCACCCCGAAACTCACCGAGACCGACTCGGCGATCACGGACTGCTTGATGGCCCTGTCGACCTGGATCCGGCCCGAACCCTGCTGGAACGGGGTGTACTTCCCGCCCTTGGTGGAGCCGGTGAGGGCACCCTTCAGCTCGGCGTACTTCCAGTCCGGGTGCTGCTGCTTGAGGATCGCCGCCGCGCCCGCGACGTGCGGGGTCGCCATCGACGTACCGGAGATCGTCATGTAGCCCGCCGGCTTCTCGCCGACCTCCTGGGCTATCTGGTTGCCCGGGGCGGAGGCCGCGGTGATGTCCACGCCGGGTGCGGTCACGTCGGGCTTGAGGGCGCCGTCCATGCCGGGGCCGCGGCTGGAGAAGTCGGCGAGCTTGTCCTTGTCGTCGACCGCGCCGACGGTGAGGGCCGCGGCGGCGCTGCCCGGGGAGCCGATGGTCTGCTCGCCGAAGTCGCCCTCGTTGCCGGCCGCGATGGCGAACAGGACGCCCTTCTCGGCGGACAGCTTGTTCACCGCCGCTTCCAGCGGATCAATGGCGGGCGTGTCACCACCGCCCAGGCTCATGTTGATGACGTCGGCGCCCTCGGCGGCCGCCCACTCCATGCCGGCGAGGACCTCGGAGTCGCTGCCGAAGCCGCCGTCGTCGAGGACCTTGCCGTTGAGGATCTTCGCGCCGGGCGCGACGCCCTTGTACTTGCCGCCGGACTTCTTGCCGGTGCCGGCCGCGATGGAGGCGACGTGCGTGCCGTGGCCGACCTTGTCGGAGGCGTCGGGCGAGGTGGTGAAGTTCTTGGCGCCGGCCACCTGACCCTTGAGGTCGTCGTGGGTGGCGTCGACACCGGTGTCCAGCACGGCGATCTTGGTGCCCTTGCCGTCGAAGCCGGCCGCCCACGCCTTGGGCGCGCCGATCTGCGGGACGGACTTGTCGAGGCTGGCCTTGCGGACGCCGTCGAGCCAGACGTGCGCGATGCCGGAGGCGGTCTTCTCCCCGTCGGTGACCGCGTCCCAGAGCTCGGGCGCGTCCTGCTGCGGCGTCTGCACCGCGTCCGCGTTCACGGACTTCAGCGCGTGGCGCAGGGTGCCGGCCTCGCGGACGTCGGCCTTGGTGGCCGCGGCGCTGCCCCGGTAGCCGACGATGACCTTCAGGCCCTTCTTCTGGGCCTTGCGGGTGGCGGACTTGTTCAGCTCGGTGACGTCGAAGAGCCGCTGGTCGAGCTTGCCCGTGGCGACCAGGCGGGCCGCGTCGGCCGGGATGACGAGGGTGTGACCGTCGACCTTGCGGACCTGGGCGGGTACGTTCTCACGGCCCTTGGCGTGCTCCAGGCCGATGACACGGCCCTTGGCGTCCAGGACGACCCGGTCTCCGGTGATCAGTGTGATGCGGTGCTTGGCGGTCAGGGATGCCGGCTCGGCGGACGCCGCCGCCTGCTCGCCGTTGGCCGACGCCGGGCTGGTCATGCCCGCCGCCAGGGCCACGGCCGCCGCTGTGGCGACCGTGGCCGCGCATGCCCTTTTCACTTGTCTGCGCAAGTTTCCCCCTTGCAGAAGAACCGGGTGAATTCCCTGTTCACCCGGCCGGGGGTGGTCTCGTACGCATGCACGCACACCCCCGGGATACGCAGTATGCCGACGGGTGATCAGGTGCTCAATAGATGAGAGGACGGTAAGAAATCCGTCGGCCGACTGTTACACAGCCGTCGGAACTCCGTTACAGGGCCGCATGGTTACGCAAGTGCGTTCTCCTTGGCAGGGATTCGGCGCTTGCGGATCGTCGCCACGTGCGGCGCCTTGCCCGCTGTCGCCGAGTCGTGGGTGACGACGAGATTTCCGGTGGGTTCGTCGGCGAGCAGCACCTTCGGCCGTTTCACCAGGGCCCGGGCGATGGCCACGCGTTGTCGCTGACCGCCGGACATCTCGCCGGGAAGATAGGCGAGTCGCTCGCTGAGGCCGACCGACTTCAGTGCCTCGGCGGCCTGTTCGCGTCGCTGTTTCGCTTCACGCCGAGGGGGACGAGTGCGGTCTCCACGTTTTCCTTCGCGGTGAGCGGCGGGATGAGGTTGAAGGACCGGAAGACGAAGCCGATGCTTTCGCTTCTGACCCGGGTCAGTCGTGTCTCCGGCAGCGCGGGCGACGTCGGTGCCGTCCAGGACGACCTGTCCGGAGGTGGGGCGGTCCAGGCCGCCGGGCATCTGGAGCAGCGTGGATTGCATGTGGGGCTCCTGGCGTCGTCCTGGAGTGAAGGCGGTGCCGCTACTCGACTCGGCGCAGTGCGTCCGCCGGGCGCGGCCGGGAGGCCCGCCGGCCGCCGAAGGCCCCTGCGATCAGTCCGCCCGTCACGGCCAGGGCCACGGCGAGGGCCATGGTCGTCAGGCCGACCGGGGCGGTGAGGGCGGCGTCGAGGGTCCTCGTGGCCGCCGCCCGGCCCGGGCCGCCGAAGCCGCCCGAGAAGCCCTCGCCTCCACCACTCCCGCCCAACCGGGCCCGCAGCGTGGGACTCACGGCCCGGCCGTCACGGCGTAGGCGCCCGCCAGGCCGAGCGCGATCCCCAGCACACCGCCCACCAGGCCGTTGCCCCCCGCACAGCGACTGCAGGGTGAAGAACCTGGCCGCAAGCCAGGCACGGTCCGCGAGGGGGGCTTGAGCCGCGCACAAGAGGTGGATGAGAACAGCAAAAAGGCCGCCGCCCACCCCACGCGCGGGATGGGCGGCGGCCTTTTCGTCCGGTGAAGCCTCGGTGCGTGGAACCGGCGGACCGTCAGACCGCCGAGCCGGCCTTCCAGTCGGCCCAGCTCATGTTCCAGCCGTTGAGGCCGTTGTCCGGCGCGACGGTCTTGTCGCCGGTGTTCTGGACGACCACCACGTCACCGAGCATCGAGTTCTTGAAGAACCACGCACCCGGGGTGTTCGGGTCGTTGGCGCCCTTGGCGTCCTGCAGACCGACGCAGCCGTGGCTGGTGTTCACGCTGCCGAAGATGGACTTCGCGCCCCAGTAGTTGCCGTGGATGAACGTGCCCGAGCTGGAGAGGCGGATGGCGTGCGGCACGTCCTTGATGTCGTACTCGCCCTTGCCGTCGTCGTCCGTGAAGCCCACGGTCGCGCCGTTCATGCGCGTCTCCTTGAACTTCTCGGACATCACCATGATGCCCTCGTAGGTCTTGTTCTCGGGCGAGCCGGCGGAGATCGGGATCGTGCGGACGGTCTTGCCGTCCTGCGTGATCTTCATCTGCTTGGTCTTCGCGTCGACGTACGAGACCTGGTTGCGGCCGATCTTGAAGGTGACCGTCTTCTGCTGGACGCCGAAGACGCCCTTGGCTCCCTCGACACCGTCGAGCGCGAGCTTCAGCGTGACGGTGGAGCCTTCCTTCCAGTAGTCCTCGGGACGGCAGTCCACGCGGTTGGCGTTGAACCAGTGGCAGGCGACCTCCTGGCCGCTGGTCGTGCTGACCTTGATGCCCTTCTGGACCGCGGCCTTGTTGGTGATCGCCTTGTCGAAGTTGATCGAGACCGGCATGCCGACGCCGACGGTGGTGCCGTCGTCCGGCGTGAAGTTGCCGATGAAGCTGTTGGCCGGGGAGACCGTGGTGAACGAGGCGTTCTCGTGGGCCACGCGACCGTCGGAGTCCTTCGCCTCGGCCGACAGCTTGTAGGTGGTGGACCGCTCCAGCTGGGCGGTCGGCTTCCAGCTGGTCTTGTCCGCGGATATCTGGCCGCTCACCTCGGTGCCCTCGGACGTCGTCATCTTGACGTCCGTGAGCGTGCCCTTGCTCACGGTGACGGCGGCGGAGTTGTTGATGGAGGCGTTGTCGGAGCCGTCCTCGGGCGTGATCTTGATCTGGGCCTCGGAGGTCTTCTTCGCCGCGGCCTCGTCGACCTTCGACTGCGAGCTGTCGCCGCCGCCGGAGGCGTCGTCGTCACCGCCGGAACAGGCCGAGAGCACCAGAACCCCGCCGAGCAGTGCGGACGCGACCGTCAGGCCTTTGCGCCGCTTGCTGACCGTCATCACACGCTTCTCCATCGTTGCGATTTCCCCAAACCCCGAGTGTCCCCGTCACCACTGAGTGCCCCCGCCGGGACTCGTGAGTCCTCATCCGGAAACTTCAACGCTACGACCGGTACGCCCGGTTCCCCAGGTCGCGCAGATGTGGGGATCGACACGTCCGTGACGGACGGTGCTGTCGTTACGGGTGCGGTCGGTGCGCCGCTTGAGACGCATAGACCCCGGGCGGCGGTTGCCGCCCGGGGTCACGAGTTTCCGGACAGCTCAGCCGTCAGTGTCCTCGCCATCATCCTCGTCGAGGTCCCACTCCGGCGAGTCGGGGTCGTACTCGATCCGCTCGCTGCTCCAGGAGGCCTGCTGGAGCTCCACCCCGGGTACTTGGCTGACCAGGTCGAACGGGTCCACGAGGTAGGCGAGGGCCTCCGCGGTGTCTTCCGTCACAGCGCTCTCGGCGTGGGCCCGCTCCGCCGCCGGCATCTCCGACTCGTCGGCGATCCGGCGCAGCGCGGACTTGGTGACCGCGTCCGCGTCGTCGACCTCGAGAACAAGTTCCACCCGAAGCCGTACAAAACGTGATGTCTCAGGAGTGCTCATGGCGGGAGCGTACGTCCAGGCCCTCCCGTGACTTTCCCGTGACCCGCGACTTTCACTAACATCGCCCCACACGGCCAATTCGCCAGCGCCACAAGGGGATCGATATTCCGTGTCATCCGCTCGCCGTCCGTTGCTGACCGCCACCGCCGCGGCGTCCCTGCTGGGCGCCCTGTGGTTCGTCCCGTCCGCGAACGCGACGTCGGACTCCCCGGTGAGAGACGCGGTCTCGACGAGCCCGTCGCCGCAGGTCACGGAGCAGGCGCGGATCGCGGCCACGACCGCGGACGCCGCGGTCGGCGGCACCCGCCTCGCCGACACGGGCAGCTTCGACAGCACGCCGTACCTGATCGGCGGGACCTTCTGCCTGACGCTGGGCGCCGGGTTCGTCGTGTACTCGGTGCGCCGGGAACGGCTCGGTTTCTGACAGCGGTTGACGCGGGACCCGCCGGACGGCAGGCCCCGCCACCCTGCTGACGACAGGACCCCACCGCCTCGTCGACGACAGGGCCCGTCGCCCTACTGCAGCGGCCCGGTGACCTTCTCGACCGCGGCCAGCAGCCGCCCGTCGCGCACGAACGCGTCCGCCGCCGCGAGGTCGGGCGCGAGGAACCGGTCCGGCCCCGCGCCCTCGACGCCCGCCTCCCGGGCGGCGTCGATGACCGCCCGTGTCGCGGGAGCCGGTGCCAGCCCCTCGCGCAACTCGACGGCACGCGCGGCGGCGTAGAGCTCGATGGCGATCACGCGCGTGAGGTTGTCGACCGCCGTGCGCAGTTTGCGCGCCGCCGACCAGCCCATCGAGACGTGGTCCTCCTGCATGGCGGAGGACGGGATCGAGTCGGCGGACGCCGGTACGGCGAGCCGCTTCAGCTCGCTCACCAGCGCGGCCTGCGTGTACTGAGCGATCATCAGGCCCGAGTCCACACCGGCGTCGTCGGCGAGGAAGGGCGGCAGGCCGTGGCTGCGGTTCTTGTCGAGCAGCCGGTCGGTGCGCCGCTCGGCGATCGAGCCGAGGTCGGCGGCGGCGATGGCCAGGAAGTCCAGGACGTAGGCGACGGGCGCCCCGTGGAAGTTGCCGTTGGACTCCACCCGGCCGTCCGGCAGCACGACGGGGTTGTCCACGGCCGAGGCCAGCTCACGGTCGGCGACCAGCCGGGCGTGTGCCATGGTGTCGCGACCGGCGCCGGTGACCTGCGGGGCGCAGCGCACCGAGTAGGCGTCCTGGACGCGCGGGGCGTCGTCCTGGTGGTGGCCGGTCAGGCCGGAGCCCTTCAGCACCGCCAGCATGTTGGCGGCGCTCGCGGCCTGCCCCGGGTGCGGCCGGATGGCGTGCAGCTCGGGCGCGAGGACCTTATCGGTGCCGAGCAGGGCCTCCAGGGACAGGGCGGCGGTGACGTCGGCGGACCGGTAGAGCGTCTCCAGGTCGGCCAGGGCCATCACCAGCATGCCGAGCATGCCGTCGGTGCCGTTGAGAAGGGCGAGCCCCTCCTTCTCGCGCAGTTCGACCGGCTGGATGCCGTGCGCGGCGAGCAGTTCCGCGGCCGGGCGCACGACACCGTCGGGGCCCTCGGCGTCGCCCTCGCCCATGAGCGCGAGCGCGCAGTGGGACAGCGGCGCGAGGTCGCCGGAGCAGCCGAGGGAGCCGTACTCGTGCACGACCGGGGTGATCCCGGCGTTGAGGAGGTCGGCCATGGTCTGCGCGACCTCGGGCCGGACGCCGGTGTGCCCGGAGCAGACGGTCTTCAGCCGCAGGAACATCAGCGCGCGGACGACTTCCCGCTCCACGGCCGGGCCCATCCCGGCGGCGTGCGAGCGGACGATGTTGCGCTGCAGCTGGGCGCGCAGCTCGGGGCTGATGTGCCGGGTCGCCAGGGCGCCGAAGCCGGTGCTCACGCCGTACACGGGGTCCGGCTTGGCCGCCAGCGCGTCCACGATCTCGCGGGCCGCGGCGAGGGCGGCCACGGCCTCCTCGGAGAGCTCGACGCGGGCGCCGCCGCGCGCCACGGCGAGCACGTCGGACGCGGTCACCCCGGACGTCCCCACCACCACAGTGTGCATATCCATATTCAGGAGCGTACGCAGTGAATTCGATGATGTCACCACTGGGGGAGGCGTTCACCCCTTACCGAATACGTCACACCGCCGGTGCCCGGGCACGGCATGCCACCCGGGCGGGGTCAGGGTGCGTGCCGGCCCCGGAACCGCCGGCGCTCCCCGTCCGCCTCCGTGGACGGTTCGTCCGCGAGTCGTACGACGGGGTCGTCGGGCCCGGCCCGCCCCGCCACCACCGGCCTGTCCGCCCGCTCGGCCTTGGCCCGGTACTGGGCCGCGTCGGCGAGCCGGAACAGCCGCCGGGCCGAGCGCACCGGCCCGATCGGGTCCTCGGTGGACGCGACCCCGCAGGCCACCCCGTCCCCGAGGTCCAACTCGGCGGCCCTGCGGCACAGTTCCGTGGCCGCCTTCACGACCTGGTCGGCGGGCGACCCGACCGCGAGCAGACAGAACTCGTCCCCGCCGAGCCGCGCGGCCAGCGCCCCGGGCAGCATGGCCCCGCAGAGCGACAGCACCGACCCGAACCGCTCCAGGAGCCGGTCCCCCGCGGCGTGCCCATGGGTGTCGTTGACCCGCTTGAGCCCGTTCAGGTCGCAGACCACAAGGCTGACGACGGAGTCGTCCCGGCGGTGCCGTTCGATCGCCTGCTCCAGGCGTACGTCCACGGCACGGCGGTTGGCCAGCCCGGTGAGGGAGTCGGTGAAGGCGAGCCGCCGGGCCTCCTCCAGCCGCTCCGTCTGTGCGATGCCCGCGGCCACGACGGAGGCCAGGACGGTGGCGAAGTCGGCGTCGCCCCGCCCGAAGACGGCCTCACCGGCCGGCCGGGCCACGTACAGCTCGCCCCACGCCCGGCCGTGCAGCACGATGGGCGCGACCACGCAGCAGCCGCGGCCGCGGCGCCGCAGGGCGGCGACCCGCTGGTGGCTGTAGCCGGGCCGCCCGGCTGCGGGCCCCTCGGCGGTCTCCACCCACGCGTCGGGTTCCCCGCCACCGGCCCACTGCTCGTGCAGGAACTCGGTGATCTCCGCGAACTGGTGCACCGGGTAGGCCTCGTCCTCCGGGAACTCCTCCTCCCCCTCGGCGAGCTCCCCGACGTTCACCAGGACCCGCAGCCGCCCGAGCTCGCGCTCCCACACCGACAGCGCGGCGAAACTCCCGCCCAGCGCCAGGCACGCCCCGGCGGCCGCGGCGCGCCACGCCTCACGCGACCCGTGTGCGGCCGCCATCCCCTGAGCCAACGCGACGACGGCCGCGAGCCGTCTGTCCTCACCCATCACTCCAGGCTAGGGAGTTTCCAGCCAGACTGACCTGTTTACGACGCGAACGGGGACGACCGGTATCGCCCGGCTCCGCTCCGGCCCCTACTCCCCCGGCCACTGCGGCGTACGCCGCTCATTGAAGGCCGCGACACCCTCCGCCCGGTCGCCCGAGAACGCCGTGGCCCGCCACGCCGCGTCCTCGACCTCCAGCCCGGCCCTCAGGTCCAGCCCCTGCCCGAGCCGCAGCGCCCGCTTGGCCGCCCGCAGACCCACCGGCGAGTTCCCGGCGATCCGCGTCGCCAGCGCCAGCGCCTCCTCCCGGTCCCGCCCCTCCTCGACCAGCCGGTCGACCAGTCCCAACTCGCCCGCCTCCACGGCCTCCACCCGCCGCGCGGAGAAGATCAGCTCGGCCGCCCGGGCCGCCCCGACACGCCGCGGCAGCAGCTGCGTGCCCCCGCCTCCGGGGATCACCCCGACGGACACCTCCGGCAGGCCCACCACAGCCGTCCGGTCCGCCACGATCACGTCGCACGCCAGCGCCAGCTCGAACCCGCCGCCGAGCGCGAACCCGTGCACCGCAGCCACCGTCGGCACCGGCAGCTCCAGCACGCCGGTGTAGGCCGCCCTCGTCACCGGCCGCTGCCGCAGCAGATCCGCGTCGCTGAACGAGTTGCGCTCCTTCAGGTCCGCCCCGACACAGAAGGCCCGCTCATGCGTCGAGGTCAGCACGACCGCCCGTACGTCCCGGTCCTCGCCGAGGGCCGCGCACGCCCCGGTGACGGACCGCGCCATCTCCGTCGACACCGCGTTCATGGCCTTGGGCCGGTCGAGGACGAGCTCCGCGACATGCCCCTGCTCGTGCCGCCGCACCAGCACGAACTCCCCGAACCGTTCCTCACTCATGACACCCTCCGGTTAACGCGGGTTAACAAGGTCGACGCTTCGATCATCGCAGCCGCGTTCCGCCCGCGAAAGGGCGGACGCGCCCGGGTCCGCACCACCCCCCGCCCACCCGTTCGAGTGACATCACCCCAACTCCGTCCCAACCGCTCATGGGAGCGCATAGCGTGCGTCCCCCACGGCGCACAGGGGGCGCACGTGTATCGGGGAGGGACGCCTCGGGGAGGGACCGTGATGACGAACTCGACGGCGAAGCCACGGGGGGCCACCAGGCCCGCCCCGCCACAGCCCCGACGCGAGCCGCCACCCCACCAGGACTCCACGACAACCGCCCGCCGCGAACCCGCACCCCACCAGGACTCCACGGCACGAGGCTCCACGGCACCACACCGGCGCGAGCCTTCCGCGCCCCGGGCGCCGGCACCGGGCGCGACCGGCCCGTTCACTCCCCGGGTCCGGGGCCGGCACCGTAAACCCCGCTCCCGCAAGGTCCTGCTCGCCACCGGCGGCCTCGCCCTCGCCGCCGGCGCCTTGAGCTTCCTGCGCCTGTCCTCCGGCCCGGGCGCCGGGGCCGGCCCGCTCGAAGCGGGGTCACGCCCGGACCCGGCAGCCACCGCCACGGACGGCGCCACCCGGACCGCCGTCACCTTCCCGGCCGTCCCCGACGCGAGCCCCTCGTCACCCACGGCCCTGGGAGGCCTGACCCCGTCACCGGTCACCCAGGGCGCCCGGCCGTCCCCGTCCACCACGGCCGGCGTCCCGGTGACGGCCACCACCGCGGCTCCCGCGCCCACGACCATCCCCGACGCGCCGAACGCCCAAGCCCCGGCCCCGTCGCCCACGGCCTCACACCTCGGCGACGCCCCGAGCACGGCCTCCCCTCCCGCCGCACCGCCGAGCCGGACCGCACCGGCCCCGGCACCCGCACCACCCGAGAAGGAGAAGCCACCGCACGACCCGGGCCTGTGCGTGCCGGTCGTCGGGCTGTGCGTGGACTCACCGGTAGGCCGCCGCTGACGCGCGGGGGCGACGCACTACGGCAGGGGGACCGGGCGAGTGGCTACGGCGCCCCGTCGCGCCGCGTGAGCAGCCACGGCTCCACCACGCCCAGTCCACGCACGGGCCGCTGCCACATCGGCTGCAGCCCGAACCGGTACACCGGGGGCTCCTCGCCCTCCTTCTCCGCCGCCGCGGCCTCCTCGGCCGCCTCCGCCTCCGAGGCCGGGGCGTCCTGCGTACGGATCAGTTCCTCGGCGAAGGCGGTGTCGACGAGCACGGCATCCTTCGGCGCTATCGACGTGAGCCGGGAGGCCAGGTTCACGGTCGTACCGAACACATCACCCATTCGGGTGGTCACCGTGCCGAACGCCATGCCGACGCGCAGCTCCGGCATCGTCTCGTCGTGCGCCATCGTCTCGATCAGGCGCAGGGCGATCTCGGCGGCCGTGCCCGCGTCGTCGGCGGCGTAGAGCACCTCGTCGCCGAGGGTCTTGATCAGCCGACCGCCGTTCGCGGCCACCAGGTCGGCGGCCGTGGTCTCGAAGGCCTCGACCAGCTCGCCGAGCTCCTCCTCCTCCATGCGCCGGGTCAGCCGCGTGAACCCGACCAGGTCGGCGAAGCCGACGGCCAGCCGCCGGTCGACCATCTCCTCGTCGTCGGCCGCCTGCACGACCCGTCCGGCCGAGGCGGCGAGCTGCCGGCGCCAGACGTAGACCAGGAACTCCTGCAGCTCGGGCAGGAGCAGCTCGACGATCGGGTACGTCACCTCGGTGCGGGTCATGCCCGGCTCGGGCGGCTCGGTCAGCCCCTCCAGGAAGGAGTCGATCTGCCACTCGGCGAGCCGTGCGGTGGTCTGCCCCGTGGACCGGGCCACCTGTACGGCCATCGCCTCGCTCAGCAGCCCCGCCTCCACCAGACCGGCCAGGCGTCGCAGCGCGAGGACGTCGGCCTCCGTGAGTGCCTTGGCCTGGCCTATGTCGGCGAAGCCCATGGCACGCCAGAAGCGGGAGGCCAGTTCCATGGAGACACCGGCGCTGCGGGCCGCCTGAAACGGGGTGTAGCGGCGCTCGGCGCCCAGGATGAGCCCTTCGAGGCGCAGGGCGAGCGGATCCTCGCCGGAGTCGGCGCCCTGCGCGTCCGTGCCGGAACCCGAGTCGTCGACGGTCACGCGTGTTGCCCTTCCGATCTGTCACGGTCATGTATCGACCGGCCTCAACTCTACGGCAGGTGTGCGCCAGCTCACTCCGTCAGGTTCAGCCGACGGGGGTGAGGCTCCCGGGGCCGCACAGGAACCGGGCGGGTCTGCCGCTGCCCCGGGGGGCTCCGCCCCCTGGACCCCCGGTCGGCCTGAACGGCCTGGTCCGCAAGCGCCGGACGGGCTGGGACATCCGCAGCCCCCGGCCCCCCCTGGCCGCGGGCATGCGTGCCGCCAGGGGGGAGGACGGGTGGGCGTGGGGTCCCCCTGCTTGAGCGGAAGCCGAGAGCTTGGGGGACACACCCGCCACGCCCGGCTGCGCACCCACCCGGCCGCAGCTCAAGCCGGCCGCAGATGCACGATGTCCCCGGCCCCGACCGGCTCCTGCACGCCCGCCTCCGTCGCCAGCACCAACCGCCCGTCCCCGTCCACCGTGACGGCCTCCCCCACGATCGCCCGGTCCCCCGGCAACTCCGCCCGCACCTCACGCCCGAGCGTCGCGCACCCCGCCGCATATGCCTCGTGCAACCCGCATGCCCCAGCGTCGCCCCCGGCCGCACGCCACCTGCCGTACCAGTCCTCGAGGGACCGCAGCATTCCCCGCAGCAGCGGATCCCGGTCCGTGCTCACCGCCCCGGCCAGTGCCAGCGATCCCGCCGTCGGTACGGGCAGCTCGTCGTCCCTCAGCGAGACATTGATGCCGACCCCGATGACCACCCCGCCGTCACCGGCCCGCTCGGCCAGGATCCCGCCGGCCTTGCGCTCGTCCCGGCCGACCGTGACCAGCAGGTCGTTCGGCCACTTCAGAGCCGTGTCCACGCCCGCCGCCCGGGACAGCCCCGCCGCCACCGCGACCCCCGTGAGCAGCGGCAGCCAGCCCCACCGCGCCACCGGCACCTCGCCCGGCGTGAGCAGGACGGAGAAGAAGAGGCCGGAGCGGGGCGGCGCCGTCCACTGACGGTCGAGGCGGCCACGGCCCGCCGTCTGCTCCTCGGCGACCAGCACCGCGCCCTCGGCGGCCTCCCCCTTCGCCGCCCGGGCCACCAGATCGGAGTTCGTGGAGCCGGTGCGCTGCACCACGTCCACCGCCGACCACAACCCTCCCTGCCGCACCAGCCCCCGGCGCAGGGCGGTGATGTTGAGGGGCGGACGGTCCAGGTCCGACCACCGGCTTCCGTTGGGCTCTGATGCATCTCGCGGCGTCATGCAAGCCACCCTAGGTGTGGTAAACGCCGCACTGCCGATGTGGAGGCACCCCACTACTCTACGGATGAGTAACCGTCCCCCCTTTTGAGCAGGCAGGGAGCCGCATCCCGATGTCCGAGCCGGAAGAGCAGCAGCAGCCCGACATTCACACGACCGCGGGCAAGCTCGCGGATCTGAAGCGACGCATCGAGGAAGCGACACACGCCGGCTCCGCTCGTGCCGTCGAAAAGCAGCACGCCAAGGGCAAGCTGACGGCCCGTGAGCGGATCGAGCTCCTGCTCGACGAGGGCTCCTTCGTCGAACTCGACGAGTTCGCCCGGCACCGCTCCACGAACTTCGGCCTCGACAAGAACCGCCCGTACGGCGACGGGGTCGTCACCGGGTACGGCACCGTCGACGGCCGCCCGGTCGCCGTGTTCTCCCAGGACTTCACCGTCTTCGGCGGAGCGCTGGGCGAGGTCTACGGCCAGAAGATCGTCAAGGTCATGGACTTCGCGCTGAAGACCGGCTGCCCGGTCATCGGCATCAACGACTCCGGCGGCGCCCGTATCCAGGAGGGCGTCGCCTCGCTCGGCGCCTACGGCGAGATCTTCCGCCGCAACACCCACGCGTCCGGCGTCATCCCGCAGATCAGCCTGGTCGTCGGGCCGTGCGCGGGCGGCGCGGTCTACTCCCCGGCCATCACCGACTTCACGGTCATGGTCGACCAGACCTCGCACATGTTCATCACCGGCCCGGACGTCATCAAGACCGTCACCGGTGAGGACGTCGGCTTCGAGGAGCTGGGCGGCGCCCGCACCCACAACGCGACCTCCGGCGTGGCCCACCACATGGCGGGCGACGAGAAGGACGCCATCGAGTACATCAAGCAGCTGCTGTCCTACCTGCCGTCCAACAACCTCTCCGAGGCACCGGTCTTCCCCGAGGAGGCCGACCTGGAGGTCAGCGACGAGGACCGCGAGCTGGACGTGATCGTCCCGGACAGCGCGAACCAGCCGTACGACATGCACGCGGTGATCGAGCACGTCCTGGACGACGCCGAGTTCTTCGAGACGCAGCCGCTGTACGCGCCGAACATCGTCACCGGCTTCGGCAGGGTCGAGGGCCACCCGGTCGGCATCATCGCCAACCAGCCGACGCAGCTCGCCGGCTGCCTGGACATCAAGGCCAGCGAGAAGGCCGCCCGCTTCGTGCGCACCTGCGACGCCTTCAACGTCCCGGTGATCACGTTCGTCGACGTCCCCGGCTTCCTGCCCGGCGTCGGCCAGGAGCACGACGGCATCATCCGCCGCGGCGCCAAGCTGATCTACGCCTACGCCGAGGCGACCGTCCCGCTGATCACGATCATCACCCGCAAGGCCTTCGGCGGCGCCTACGACGTCATGGGCTCCAAGCACCTGGGTGCCGACCTCAACCTCGCCTGGCCCACCGCCCAGATCGCCGTGATGGGCGCCCAGGGCGCGGTCAACATCCTGCACCGCCGCACCATCGCGGAGGCCGAGGCGAACGGCGAGGATCTGGAGGCGGTCCGGGCCCGGCTGATCCAGGAGTACGAGGACGCCCTCCTCAACCCCTACGTCGCGGCCGAGCGCGGCTACATCGACGCCGTGATCCTGCCGTCCGAGACCCGCCGGCACGTCGTACGGGGTCTGCGTCAACTGCGCACGAAGCGGGAATCCCTGCCTCCGAAGAAGCACGGCAACATCCCCCTCTAGCCCGCAGCGAGCCCAGGAGGCCCACATGACGATCAAGGTCGTACGGGGCAACCCGACCCCGGAGGAGCTGGCCGCCGCCCTGGCGGTGGTCAGGGCCCGCGCCGCGGCGGCGGCAGCCGTCCCGCCCGGCGCGCCGACCTCCCGCGATTCCTGGTCCGACCCGTCCCGCATCGCGGCCCACCGCCTGCCCCAGCCGGGGCCGTCGGCCTGGGGCCGCACGTATTGGCCGGGCTAGAGCTCCCGTCCCGGGGGCGCGGGGAACCGCGCACGGTGGAACAACGCGGGGCGCCGATTTGAGTACCGCTACTCAGGCGCCCCGCCCTGCCAGGCCGCACCCTGGTGACATGCTGTGGTCCGACCCCGAGAACGAACCGCCCGAAGAACTGCGTGACATGCAGGACATGCTGCGGCGGCTGAGCGTTCTCCTGGCCCTGGCCATGGTGCTGGTGATGCTCGTGATCGGCGTGAGGTGAGACGCGCCGGGTGACGCCGATACGCTGAACGCATGACAGATCAGCCGCGCCGCCGACTCGTCCTCGCCTCCCAGTCCCCCGCCCGGCTCGGACTGCTCCGTCAGGCCGGGCTCACCCCCGAGGTGATCGTGAGCGGCGTCGACGAGGACGCCGTCATCGCCCCCACCCCCGCCGAGCTGGCGCTGGCCCTGGCCGAGGCGAAGGCCTCCGTCGTGGCGGCCCGGCCCGACGTCAAGGGCGCGCTCGTGATCGGCTGCGACTCGGTGCTCGACCTGGACGGCCAGGCCCTCGGCAAGCCGGCGGACGCCGAGGAGGCCACCGCCCGCTGGAAGTCGATGCGCGGCCGCGCCGGCACCCTCCAGACCGGCCACTGCGTCTACGACACGCTCACCGGCCGGTACGTCTCCGCCACCGCGTCCACGGTCGTCCACTTCGGCGACCCCACCGACGAGGAGATCGCCGCCTACGTGGCCTCCGGCGAACCCCTCTACGTCGCCGGGGCGTTCACTCTGGACGGCCGTTCGGCCCCGTTCATCGACGGCATCGACGGCGACCACGGCAACGTCATCGGCCTCAGCCTCCCGCTCCTGCGGCGGCTGCTGGCCGAGCTGGGCGTCGGCATCACGGAGTTGTGGGAGCCGGCGGAGCGCTGACCGGGGACCCGTCGCCGCTCTCCCCGCCCCCGGGCGCGGCGCCGGCGGGCTCCCCCGGACGGTCGTACGTCATCAGCAGCAGCACGATCAGGGCGAGCACCAGCACCATGAACAGGAACGCCGGCCAGCCGACGAGCCCCCAGGTGAACGCGCCCAGCACACCGTGCACGACCGCCGCGCTGATCAGCAGCACGCGTCCGAGGCCCGCCGGGGGCCGGTCCCGAAGCGCCACCAGCAGGGCGACCAGGCCGCACAGGGCGAAGTAGAGGCCGAAGGCGATCCCGCCGATCTTCGACGACACCGACATCATGTGCGGGTCCAGCCCGGCCAGCGACATGTCCTGCCGGTCGACGACGACCCCCAGGAACCAGTTGAGCGCCGCGATGCCGAACGCCTCGGCGAACAGCAGCACCGCCACGACCCACGCCACCGGCCTGCGTATCACCGGGCCCACCCTCTTCCCTCCGAAGACACCGTGAACGCTACTAACCGGTAAACCGGGGGACAAGGGTCCGGCAGCGGGCAAAGAATCATTGGGCCATTCGTAGGGACTCGACAAAGAAACCGAGTGGCCCGCAGCACGTGATGACAGAGACCTTGACCACAAGGGAGGGCTAGGGTTCTCCGAAGGAGTACTGCGTACCGCGGTGCGACAAGGGATTTCGCGGGTCGAGCGAGCCACGCATCACGCTCCGTGTGGGCAAGCTCACCACTGTGGACGGGTCGAAGTGTCGTGTCGGCTGTCCCTAAACTCGGCTTGTTTCAAGGAGGGAGCCTCAATCGTGCGCAAGGTGCTCATCGCCAACCGTGGCGAAATCGCTGTCCGCGTGGCCCGGGCCTGCCGGGATGCCGGTATCGCGAGCGTGGCCGTCTACGCCGACCCGGACCGGGACGCTCTGCATGTCCGCGCCGCGGATGAGGCGTTCGCCCTGGGCGGTGACACGCCGGGCACCAGCTACCTCGACATCGAGAAGGTGCTCAACGCCGCCCGCGAGTCGGGCGCGGACGCCATCCACCCCGGCTACGGCTTCCTCTCCGAGAACGCCGAGTTCGCTCAGGCGGTCCTGGACGCGGGCCTGATCTGGATCGGACCGCCCCCGCAGGCGATCCGCGACCTCGGTGACAAGGTCGCCGCCCGGCACATCGCGCAGCGCGCGGGTGCCCCGCTGGTGGCCGGCACGCCCGACCCCGTGTCCGGTGCCGACGAGGTCGTCGCGTTCGCCGAGGAGCACGGCCTGCCGATCGCCATCAAGGCCGCCTTCGGCGGTGGCGGTCGTGGTCTGAAGGTCGCCCGCACCCTCGAAGAGGTGCCGGAGCTGTACGACTCGGCGGTCCGTGAGGCCGTCGCCGCCTTCGGCCGGGGCGAGTGCTTCGTCGAGCGCTACCTGGACAAGCCGCGGCACGTGGAGACCCAGTGCCTGGCCGACCAGCACGGCAACGTGGTCGTCGTCTCCACCCGTGACTGCTCCCTGCAGCGCCGCCACCAGAAGCTCGTGGAGGAGGCCCCCGCGCCGTTCCTCTCCGAAGCGCAGGTGGAGGAGCTGTACTCCGCCTCCAAGGCGATCCTCAAGGAGGCCGGCTACGTCGGCGCGGGCACGGTCGAGTTCCTCGTGGGCCTCGACGGCACGATCTCCTTCCTCGAGGTCAACACCCGTCTCCAGGTGGAGCACCCGGTCACCGAGGAGGTCGCCGGCATCGACCTCGTGCGTGAGATGTTCCGCATCGCCGACGGCGAGGAGCTCGGATACGGCGACCCGGAGCTGCGCGGTCACTCGTTCGAGTTCCGTATCAACGGCGAGGACCCGGGCCGCAACTTCCTCCCGGCCCCCGGTACGGTCACGGCGTTCGCGCCGCCGTCCGGCCCGGGTGTCCGTCTGGACGCGGGCGTGGAGTCCGGCTCGGTCATCGGCCCGGCGTGGGACTCCCTGCTGGCGAAGCTGATCGTCACCGGCCGCACCCGCAAGGAGGCGCTGCAGCGTGCCGCCCGTGCGCTGGAGGAGTTCCAGGTCGAGGGCATGGCGACGGCGATCCCGTTCCACCGTGCGGTGGTGAAGGACCCGGCGTTCGCGCCGGAGCTCACGGACTCGTCCGACCCGTTCACGGTGCACACGCGGTGGATCGAGACGGAGTTCGTCAACGAGATCAAGCCGTTCGCGGCGCCGGCGGACGGCGCGGACGCGGACGAGGAGCCGGGCCGCGAGACGGTCGTCGTCGAGGTCGGCGGCAAACGCCTCGAGGTCTCCCTGCCGTCGTCGCTGGGCATGTCCCTGGCCCGTACGGGTCTCGCGGCGGGCGCCAAGCCGAAGCGCCGCGCGGCGAAGAAGTCGGGCCCGGTGGCGTCCGGTGACACCCTCGCCTCCCCGATGCAGGGCACCATCGTCAAGGTCGCCGTCGAGGAGGGCCAGGAGGTCAAGGAGGGCGACCTGGTCGTCGTCCTGGAGGCCATGAAGATGGAACAGCCGCTGAACGCGCACCGCTCGGGCACGATCAAGGGCCTGAGCGCGGAGATCGGCGCGTCGGTGACGTCGGGCGCGGCGATCTGCGAGATCAAGGACTGACGCGGCCGCACGGCTACACGGCACGCCCCCCGGCGCGGCCCCGAGTGGGGGCCGCGCCGGGGGGTGTCCGTCCTCGGAACGGCGCGATGGGGCCGGACACCGGCTGACTGTCCGTCGACGCGCCAACCGCTGCGGGCGGACACCCCCGACACGACCCCTTGGGTACGACGGCGACTGCGGGAGCATCGTGGCTCGCCCGGCGCGATCAGCGTCCTACGGCTGCGGGCCGGTCGTGACTCGCCCGGCCAGCGTCATGGGCCCATGGCCTCGGGAGCATCCTGGCTCGCCCAGCCGTCGCAGGCGCGTGGCTGCGGGCCCGTCGTTACTCGTCCGCATGGACCTGTGAGCAGCCGCCCAGCTGCGGGCATGCGTGCCGCCAGGGGTGGCACGGGTGGGCGTGGGGGTCCCCCTGCTCGAGCGAAGCCGAGAGCTTGGGGGAGGCACCCCGTTCCGCCGGGCTGCGGACCCACCCGGCCTCGGCACCGACGCAGCGGCACCTCGCGACGCAGGGCTGCGGACCCACCCGGCCTCAGCACCAGCGCCGGGTGCCGGTAAACCCACGGGCTCAACCCACCGTCGGCATCATCGCCGCCGCAGATCAGCCACCCGCGCCCGCTCCGCCCCGGGCCCCTGCTCACCCAGCATCGAGGCAGAGGCGGACCTCAACTGTCCACCGGCTCCCGGCACCTGCCGCCGAGGGCCGGGCAACGGCACATCCCGGCGCTGCTGGCGCGCCGGGACCCCATCACCCCCCGGGCCCGCCGCCCCCGCTCCGGCAGAACCCCCCTGCCCCCCGGCCACGGCGATCTGCACGCCCTGGTCGGCGAGTGCCTGGAGTTCCGTGGCCGCACGGTCGTCATGGGCGGGCGGCTCGTCCGTGACGAGGCGCGTGATGAGATCCGTCGGCACGGTCTGGAACATGGTGTCGGTGCCGAGCTTCGTGTGGTCGGCGAGCACCACCACCTCCGCCGCGGCCTGCACCAACGCCCGGTCGACGGACGCCGACAGCATGTTGGACGTGGACAGCCCGCGTTCGGCGGTCAGCCCGGCCCCGGACAGGAACGCGCGCGACACCCGCAGCCCGTGCAGGGACTGCTCCGCACCGCTCCCGACCAGCGCGTAGTTCGAACCGCGGAGCGTGCCGCCGGTCATCACGACCTCGACCCGGTTGGCATGGGCCAACGCCTGGGCGACGAGGAGTGAGTTGGTGACGACGGTGAGACCGGGCACCCGGGCGAGCCGGCGGGCCAGCTCCTGGGTGGTCGTACCCGCCCCGACCACGATCGCCTCGCCCTCTTCCACGAAGTTCGCGGCGAGGTCGGCGATGGCGGTCTTCTCGGCGGTCGCGAGATGAGACTTCTGCGGAAAGCCGGACTCCCGCGTGAAACCGCCCGGCAGTACCGCACCGCCGTGCCGGCGGTCGAGGAGTCCTTCTGCCTCCAGCGCGCGCACGTCCCGCCGTACGGTCACTTCGGAGGTCTGGACGACGCGGGCGAGCTCACGGAGCGACACGGCCCCGTTCGCTCGCACCATTTCGAGGATCAATTGGCGACGTTCTGCAGCGAACACGAAACTGACAGTAACGCCAGCGACCGTCTGCTTTCAGCAGTTTGCGCTGAATAGCAGAAGATGTTCGCACCAGGCAGCGGGAGGTGGTATAGGGCCTAGTCCCGCCGCCTATGCCGTACGAATGGTCGAACACTCCCCGTGACCAGGGAGGAGTCGAATTCGGCCTCAGCCCCCGGCCGTCTCCTTGCGGGTGTGCAACTGCCGTGCCACCTCGGCGATCGAGCCCGACAGGGAGGGATAGACGGTGAAGGCCTTCGCGATCTGTTCGACGGTCAGATTGTTGTCGACCGCGATCGAGATGGGGTGGATCAGTTCCGAGGCGCGCGGCGACACGACCACACCGCCGACCACGATCCCGGTGCCCGGACGGCAGAAGATCTTGACGAAGCCGTCGCGGATGCCCTGCATCTTCGCGCGCGGGTTGCGCAGCAGCGGCAGCTTCACGACCCGCGCGTCGATCTTCCCGGCGTCGACGTCGGCCTGGGTGTAGCCGACGGTCGCGATCTCCGGGTCGGTGAAGACGTTCGAGGAGACCGTCTTCAGGTTCAGCGGGGCCACCGCGTCGCCCAGGAAGTGGTACATGGCGATACGGCCCTGCATGGCGGCCACGGACGCGAGGGCGAACACACCGGTCACGTCACCGGCCGCGTACACGCCGGGAGCGGTCGTACGGGACACCCTGTCGGTCCAGATGTGGCCGGACTCGCGCAGCCTGACGCCGGCCTCCTCCAGCCCCATCCCCGCGCTGTTGGGCACGGCGCCGACGGCCATGAGGCAGTGCGAACCGGTGATGACACGCCCGTCGGAGAGCGTCACCTCGACCCGGTCCCCCACCCGCTTGGCGGACTGCGCGCGGGAGCGCCCCATGACGTTCATGCCGCGCCGCCGGAAGACGTCCTCCAGCACGGCCGCCGCGTCCGGGTCCTCACCGGGCAGGACGCGGTCCCGCGACGACACGAGCGTCACGCGGGACCCCAGCGCCTGGTAGGCACCGGCGAACTCGGCACCGGTCACACCGGATCCGACCACGATCAGCTCCTCGGGGAGCTCGTCGAGGTCGTACACCTGGGTCCAGTTCAGGATCCGCTCGCCGTCCGGCTGGGCGTCGGGCAGCTCACGCGGATGTCCACCGGTCGCGATGAGCACGGCGTCCGCCGTCAGGGTCTCCTCGCTGCCGTCGGCGGCGCGCACCACCACCTTGCGCGACCCGTCGAGCGCCTGCATGCCCTCCAGCCGCCCGCGCCCGCGCATGACACGCGCCCCGGCACGCGTCACGGAGGCCGCGATGTCGTGCGACTGGGCGAGCGCGAGCCGCTTCACACGCCGGTTGACCTTGCCGAGGTCGACACCGACGACGCGCGCGGGCGTGTCGATGTGCGGGGTGTCGTCGGCGACGATGATCCCCAGCTCCTCGTACGAGGAGTCGAAGGTGGTCATCACCTCGGCCGTGGCGATCAGGGTCTTCGACGGTACGCAGTCGGTGAGCACCGACGCCCCGCCCAGACCGTCGCAGTCGACGACGGTCACCTCCGCGCCGAGTTGAGCGGCCACCAGCGCCGCTTCGTATCCGCCGGGTCCGCCACCGATGATCACGATCCGAGTCACGTACTCCATTGTCCCGCACGCAACAACGTGACACCGCCCGGGGGCCCGACCGTGCGCCTGTCGTTACACGAGTGACGCCGGACCACCTGCCGTACCCTTCCCCCATGTCGCTCTACGCCGCGTACGCCGGCAACCTCGACGCGCGGCTGATGTCCCGCCGCGCCCCGCACTCGCCGCTGCGCGCCACCGGCTGGCTGAACGGATGGCGACTGACCTTCGGCGGCGAGCACATGGGCTGGGAGGGTGCCCTGCCGACGATCGTGGAGGACCCGCTCTCGCAGGTCTTCGTCTCCCTCTACGACATCGCCCCCATGGACGAGGAGTCACTCGACCGCTGGGAGGGCGTGGGCCTCGACATCTACCGCCGTACGCGCGTACGGGTCCACACCCTGGACGGTGAGGACACCGCGTGGGCCTTCGCCCTGAACGCCTACGAGGGCGGCCTGCCCTCCGCCCGCTATCTGGGCGAGATCGCCGACGCGGCGGAGTCTGCCGGTGCTCCCCACGACTACGTGATGGAGCTCCGCAAACGCCCCTGCTGACGGCGGCCCGCCCGAGGCCTCTCGTCGGAAACGACAAGACAACGATCGCCACCCCGTGAGCTCCGCCATCTACGCGCGTAGGCTTTCACCGGTTACCCTCGTCGGCGTGAACGCATCTCTTCTTCCGGACGACATCCAGGGCGACCCCCACGCGGCCGCCGACGCCGCCGCGGCCCGCCTGCGCGAACTGACGGGCGCCGAGACCCACGACGTCGCCCTCGTGATGGGCTCCGGCTGGGCCCCGGCCGTGGACGCCCTGGGCGCCCCCGAGGCCGAGTTCCAGGTCACCGAGCTCCCCGGTTTCCCGCCCCCGGCGGTGGAGGGCCACGGAGGCAAGATCCGCTCCTACCGGATCGGCAACAAGCGCGCCCTGGTCTTCCTGGGCCGTACGCACTACTACGAGGGCCGCGGGGTGGCCGCGGTCGCCCACGGCGTCCGCACCGCGGTCTCGGCCGGCTGCAAGACGGTCGTCCTCACCAACGGCTGCGGCGGCCTGCGCGAGGGCATGCGCCCCGGCCAGCCGGTCCTCATCAGCGACCACATCAACCTCACCGCCACCTCCCCCATCATCGGCGCGAACTTCGTCGACCTCACCGACCTGTACTCCCCGCGCCTGCGGGCCCTGTGCAAGGAGGTCGACGCCACGCTGGAGGAGGGCGTCTACGCCCAGTTCCCCGGCCCGCACTACGAGACTCCGGCCGAGATCCGCATGGCCCGCGTCATCGGTGCGGACCTGGTGGGCATGTCGACGGTCCTCGAGGCGATCGCCGCGCGCGAGGCGGGTGCGGAGGTCCTCGGCATCTCCCTCGTCACCAACCTGGCTGCCGGCATGACGGGCGAGCCCCTGAACCACGAGGAGGTCCTCCAGGCGGGCCGCGACTCCGCGACACGCATGGGTTCCCTGCTCGCGCAGGTCCTGGGCCGCCTGTAGGCCCCGGCGACGGCGCTGAGGCCTGCTGGGACCGCAACCCGGCGAAACGGGGTGCCTCCCCCAAGCTCTCGGCTTCGCCCGGGCAGGGGGGACCCCCACGCCCACCCGTGCCGCCCCGGGCGGCACGCATGCCCGCAGCCAGGGGCGAGCCACGTCGCTCCCGCACCCGCGTACGCGAGCAGAGGTCGTGTCGGGGGGTGTCCGCCCACAGCGGTTGGCGCGTCGACGGACGGTCAGCCGGTGTCCGGCCCCATCGCGTCGTTCCGAGGACGGACACCCCCGGCGCGGCCCCGACCCGCACCCCACGCACAGGCGAAGCGCACGCGCACCCCCACCGGCGGAAGGCAAGCCCCCGCCCCACCGCCGGAGGCACCCGCACCGATCAGAGACAAGCGAGAGGCTGACCCCGACCGTGCACGACGAACTCATCGCACAGGCCCAGGCGTGGCTCACCGAGGACCCCGACCCGGAGACCCGCACCGAGCTCGCCCGCCTGATCGACACCAAGGACCACGCCGAACTCGCCGCCCGATTCAGCGGCACCCTCCAGTTCGGCACCGCCGGCCTGCGCGGCGAACTCGGCGCCGGCCCCATGCGCATGAACCGCTCGGTCGTCATCCGCGCCGCCGCCGGCCTCGCCGCGTACCTCAGGAAGCAAGGCCACGACGACGGCCTCGTGGTCATCGGCTACGACGCCCGCCACAAGTCCCACGACTTCGCCCAGGACACCGCCGCCGTCATGATCGGCGCGGGCCTGCGTGCGGCCGTCCTCCCCCGCCCCCTCCCGACCCCCGTGCTCGCCTTCGCGATAAGGCACCTCGGCGCGGTCGCGGGCGTGGAGGTCACCGCCAGCCACAACCCGCCCCGCGACAACGGCTACAAGGTGTACCTCGGCGACGGCTCGCAGATCGTCCCCCCGGCGGACATCGAGATCGCGGCGGAGATCGCGGCCGTCCCGTCCCTCACCACCGTCCGGCGCCCCACCGACGGCTGGGACGTCCTCGACGACAGCGTCCTCGACGCCTACCTCGCCCGCACGGACGCCGTCCTGGCCGAGGGTTCCCCCCGCACCGCCCGCACGGTGTACACGGCGATGCACGGCGTCGGCAAGGACGTCCTCCTGGCCGCCTTCGCCCGCGCCGGCTTCCCGGAGCCGGTCCTCGTCGCGGAGCAGGCCGAACCCGACCCGGAGTTCCCGACCGTCGCGTTCCCCAACCCGGAGGAACCCGGAGCGATGGACCTGGCCTTCGCGACCGCACGCGCCGGCGAAACCGCCCCGGACCTGATCATCGCCAACGACCCGGACGCAGACCGCTGCGCCGTCGCCGTACGGGACGGCGGCGACTGGCGCATGCTGCGCGGTGACGAGGTCGGCGCGCTGCTCGCCGCGCACCTGGTCCGCCGTGGAGCGACGGGCACCTTCGCGGAGTCGATCGTCTCCTCGTCCCTCCTCGGCCGGATCGCCGAGAAGGCGGGCCTCCCCCATGTCGAGACCCTCACGGGCTTCAAGTGGATCGCCCGCGCCGAGGGTCTGCGCTTCGGCTACGAGGAGGCCCTCGGCTACTGCGTGGACCCCGACGGCGTGCGCGACAAGGACGGCATCACGGCCGCGCTGCTGATCACGGAACTGGCCTCCGGACTGAAGGAGGAGGGCCGCACGCTCCTCGACCTGCTGGACGACCTGGCGGTGGAGCACGGCCTGCACGCGACGGACCAGCTCTCGGTGCGCGTCGAGGACCTGTCCCTCATCGCCGCCGCGATGCGGCGTCTGCGCGAACAGCCCCCGACAGAGCTGGCCGGCCTGCCGATCACCCGTACCGACGACCTCACCAAGGGCACGGCCGAACTCCCGCCCACGGACGGTCTGCGGTACACCCTCGACGGCGCCCGCGTGATCGTCCGCCCGAGCGGTACGGAGCCGAAGCTGAAGTGCTACCTGGAGGTCGTGATCCCGGTCGGGTCGCACGACGATCTCCCGGCGGCCCGGGCGAAGGCGACGGCACTGCTGGAGTCGATCAAGCGCGACCTGTCGACGGCTGCGGGCATCTGAGGCGACGGAGGAGCCCGCACCGTCCCGGCCCCCGCCCCTAGGAACCCTTGCGGGCCGCCTCCCGCCGCTGCCGCTTGCCGAGCGGCGCCTGGGAGAGGTCCTCGGCGGTGGACCTGAGGTTCTTGTAGCCGTACCCACGCTGCTCGAGCCAGGCCCGCGCCGACGCCTCGGCCCGCTCGGCGGCCTCCAGGATGTCCTCCTCGGCCTCCCCGGAGTCCAGGAAGCGGAAGGTGAAGGCGGGCCGCACGGCCACGTCGTAGGTGAGGCTCCCCTCGGGCGTGAAGGCCGCGCGCAGCACGTCGTGCTCCGCGGCCCGCTCCAGCAGCTCGGCTCACTGCCCGGCGCTCAGCCCCTCGAAGACGCCTCGCACGGTGACACGGAAGGTACGGGTGCTCATGCCCCGAACCTAGGCGCGGGGATGCCCCGGCTCCACCGGTTTTCACGGCACCTAACCGATCTCGAGGCACCGGCGGAGCGGCCGGAACACGGGCCGGGGGGGCGGAGCCCGCCAGCAAGTACGGGCAGAGGCGGCCGTCACACCGGACGGACCGGACGGCACACCCGGCCGGGGCCGAGCCCGGCAGCGAGCACGGGCAGAAGCGGCCATCACACCGGACGGACCGGACGGCACACCCGGCCGGGGCCGAGCCCGGCAGCGAGCACGGGCAGAAGCGGTCAGGGCGGACCGGTCGGCACACCCGGCCGGAGCCGAGCCCGGCAGCGGGCACCCGGGCAGAGCGGCCGGCACACCCGGCGGGGGCGGGTGCCCCTTCAGCCCACCGCCACCAGGATCAGCACCAGGACGGCCCCCGCCACCGCCGGTGCCAGCACCTCGTAGGCCCACCGCACGGTGACCTCGCCCTGCGCCGGCTCCGCCCGGTGCCGTGCCTCGTGGAGCCCGCGCAGCTCGTCCATGATCCGGTCGGTCTCGGCCCGCACGGGCCCCTCGGAGACGGAGTCCCCGCCGAGGCCGGCGCCGAGGCCCGCCCGCATCCCGAGCGCACTGCCGCGGCCCTCGTCCCGGCCCATCTCCCGACGGGCCTGCGCCGTCGCCCGCATCTCACGCCGCGCGGCCTTCTTGCGGGCCCGCAGCGACACGGGCACCGCCCACAGCTGGTACTTCGCGCCGGACTCGGTGAGGACCTCGTTGGAGTAGGAGGAGCGCAGCGAGGCGACCTGCCCCCAGGGCACGACGACGAGCCGGAAGGGGTTGCGGATCCGCAGCCGGTCGTCGCCCGCGTACACGGCGGGCCGCAGAGTGAAGGCGACGACCAGCGGCACGACGAGGAGCAGCACGGCGAGCGCGAGCCACGGCGTGCGTCCCTCCCCGGAGAGCACCGCGTCGATGCCGAGCCACCCGGCGATGGCGAGCAGCAGCACACCACCGGCGATGGCCGGGACCGACCGGTACACCCGGTCCTTGGACTCGGGCTCCGAGGGCTGCGGTGCCGGTGACTGGGGTTCGGGGCTGGTCATGTCTCGATTCTGCCGGACCCTTCTTCCGGCCCCTCATCCGCCCGAGGAGTATCGGCGGATCCGCCTCGGAAGGACCGGGGACTGTACAGCCGCTACGCGCGTAGATATGCTCGTCTGGTGACCATGCCCAGTTCTGCACTCACCGCAGCTCACCCCCTCAAGGACGTCGCCGCGTCCGACAGCTCGCTGCGCCGCTTCCTCCACGGGCTCCCCGGCGTCGACGCGGTCGGACTCGAGGGCCGTGCGGCCTCCCTCGGCACCCGTTCGATCAAGACGACCGCCAAGGCGTACGCCATCGACCTCGCCATCTCGATGGTCGACCTGACGACGCTGGAAGGCGCGGACACCCCGGGCAAGGTCCGGGCGCTCGGCGCGAAGGCGGTCAAGCCGGACCCGACCGACCGTACGACGCCCTCCACGGCGGCGGTCTGCGTCTACCCCGACATGGTGGCCGTGGCCAAGGAGGCCGTCGCCGGCTCCGGCGTGAAGGTCGCCTCGGTGGCCACGGCGTTCCCGGCCGGACGCGCCGCGCTCGACATCAAGCTGGCCGACGTGCGTGACGCCGTCGCCGCCGGCGCGGACGAGATCGACATGGTCATCGACCGCGGGGCGTTCCTCGCGGGTCGATACTTGAAGGTGTACGACGAGATCACCGCCGTGAAGGAGGCCTGCGGCACCTCGGCGCGCCTGAAGGTCATCTTCGAGACCGGCGAGCTCTCGACGTACGACAACATCCGCCGCGCGAGCTGGCTCGGCATGCTGGCGGGCGCGGACTTCATCAAGACCTCCACCGGAAAGGTCGCGGTCAACGCGACCCCGGCGAACACGCTGCTCATGCTGGAGGCGGTGCGCGACTTCCGGGCGCAGACCGGCATCCAGGTCGGCGTGAAGCCGGCCGGCGGCATCCGCACCTCCAAGGACGCCGTCAAGTTCCTCGTGCTGGTCAACGAGACCGCGGGCGAGGACTGGCTGGACAACCACTGGTTCCGCTTCGGCGCCTCCTCGCTGCTGAACGACCTGCTGATGCAGCGGCAGAAGCTGGCCACCGGCCGCTACTCCGGTCCCGACTACGTGACGGTGGACTGATCACCATGGCTTCCGTATTCGAATACGCCCCGGCTCCCGAGTCGCGCGCGATCGCCGACATCGCTCCCTCGTACGGCCTGTTCATCGACGGCGAGTTCGTCGAAGCGGCGGACGGCAAGGTCTTCAAGACCGTCTCCCCGTCGACCGAGGAGGTCCTCTCCGAGATCGCCCAGGCCGGTTCCGAGGACGTCGACCGCGCGGTGAAGGCCGCGCGCAGGGCGTTCGAGAAGTGGTCGGCGCTGCCGGGCTCGGAGCGCGCGAAATACCTGTTCCGCATCGCGCGGATCATCCAGGAGCGTTCGCGCGAGCTCGCCGTCCTCGAAACCCTCGACAACGGCAAGCCGATCAAGGAGACCCGCGACGCGGACCTCCCCCTGGTCGCCGCGCACTTCTTCTACTACGCGGGCTGGGCCGACAAGCTCGGCCACGCCGGCTTCGGCGCGAACCCGAGGCCCCTCGGCGTCGCCGGCCAGGTCATCCCCTGGAACTTCCCGCTGCTGATGCTGGCGTGGAAGATCGCCCCGGCGCTCGCGACGGGCAACACGGTCGTCCTGAAGCCGGCCGAGACGACCCCCCTGTCCGCGCTGTTCTTCGCGGACATCTGCCGTCAGGCGGGCCTGCCCAAGGGCGTCGTCAACATCCTCCCGGGCTACGGCGACGCGGGCGCGGCGCTGGTCGCCCACCCGGATGTGAACAAGGTGGCCTTCACCGGCTCCACGGCCGTCGGCAAGGAGATCGCCCGCACGGTCGCAGGGACAGGGAAGAAGGTCACGCTCGAACTGGGCGGCAAGGGCGCGAACATCGTCTTCGACGACGCCCCCATCGACCAGGCCGTCGAGGGCATCGTCAACGGCATCTTCTTCAACCAGGGCCAGGTCTGCTGCGCGGGCTCCCGCCTGCTGGTGCAGGAGTCGATCCAGGAGGAGCTCCTGGAGTCCCTGAAGCGCCGCCTGTCCACGCTGCGCCTCGGCGACCCGCTGGACAAGAACACGGACATCGGCGCGATCAACTCCGAGGAGCAGCTCACCCGCATCACCTCGCTCGTCGAGCAGGGCGAGGCGGAGGGCGCCGAGCGCTGGTCACCGGCGTGCGAGCTGCCGGAGAGCGGCTACTGGTTCGCCCCGACGCTGTTCACGAACGTCACCCAGGCGCACCGGATCGCCCGCGACGAGATCTTCGGGCCGGTGCTGTCGGTGCTGACGTTCCGCACGCCGGACGAGGCGGTCGCCAAGGCCAACAACACGCCGTACGGCCTGTCCGCCGGCATCTGGACGGAGAAGGGCTCGCGCATCCTGGCGGTCGCGAACAAGCTCCGCGCGGGTGTCGTCTGGTCCAACACGTTCAACAAGTTCGACCCGACGTCGCCGTTCGGCGGCTACAAGGAGTCGGGCTTCGGCCGCGAGGGCGGCCGTCACGGCCTGGAGGCGTACCTCGCCCCGTCGAGCCCGGAGGGCGAGCGTTAAATGAATGCAGTTGATCGGCTCAACGTCCTGAAGACCTACAAGCTGTACGTCGGCGGGAAGTTCCCGCGTTCCGAGAGCGGCCGGGTGTACGAGGTGACGGACTCGAAGGGCAAGTGGCTGGCGAACGCACCGCTGTCCTCCCGCAAGGACGCCCGGGACGCGGTCGTCGCGGCGCGCAAGGCGTTCGGCGGCTGGTCCGGGGCGACGGCGTACAACCGGGGCCAGGTCCTCTACCGCGTCGCGGAGATGCTGGAGGGCCGCCGGGAGCAGTTCACCCGTGAGGTGGCCGACGCGGAGGGCCTGTCGAAGTCCAAGGCGGCCGCGGTCGTGGACGCCACGATCGACCGCTGGGTCTGGTACGCGGGCTGGACCGACAAGATCGCCCAGGTGGTCGGAGGCGGCAACCCGGTCGCGGGCCCGTTCTTCAACCTGTCGTCCCCCGAACCGACGGGCGTGGTCGCGGTGCTGGCGCCGCAGGAGTCGTCGTTCCTGGGCCTGGTGTCGGTGCTGGCCCCGGTGATCGCGACGGGCAACACGGCGGTCGTGGTGGCGAGCGAGAGGGCGCCGCTTCCCGCCCTGTCCCTGGCCGAGGTGCTGGCCACCTCGGACGTCCCGGGCGGCGTGGTCAACGTCCTGTCGGGCCGCACGGCGGAGATCGCGACCCCGCTGGCGTCCCACCAGGACGTCAACGCGATCGACCTCGCGGGCGCCGACGAGGTGCTGGCGAAGGAACTGGAGATCGCCGCCGCCGACAACCTCAAGCGCGTACTGCGTCCACAGCCTGTGGATTACGCGGAGACGCCCGGGATCGACCGTCTGACGGCGTTCCTGGAGACCAAGACGGTCTGGCACCCCACGGGATCACTGGGCGCGTCGGGTTCCTCGTACTAGCCGTACCGGCCGCCCGCACAGCCGAAGCCCCGGCCCGCCTCCGTCCGGGAGGGCCGGGGCTTCCCCGTGGCGTGGGCGGGGTCACCGCTGCGACAGCGGCCCGCTCCTTGCAGGTGTCCTGACGGGCCATGGGCGCCACCCGTCGATGCACTGGGTAACCGGATGGGAACTGAGGGTGGTTGAGGTGTGATGCGCGCATCAAAGCCGACCCGCGGGGTCGTACGGCCCCCATCGGATGCCTCACACTGGTGTCCCGTGAGTTCTCCTCTGCCCATACCGACGCGAGTCGTGCTGCTCTGCGGCCCTTCCGGCTCCGGCAAGTCCCTCCTCGCGGCCCGCTCCGGCCTTCCGGTGCTGCGGCTCGACGACTTCTACAAGGAGGGTGACGACCCGACTCTGCCCCTGGTGGCGGGGAGCTCCGACATCGACTGGGACCACCCGAACTCGTGGGACGCGGACACCGCCGTCGCCGCGATCGCCAGTCTGTGCCGCACGGGCCGTACGGAAGTCCCCGTCTACGACATCTCGCTCAGCGCCCGAACGGGTGGGGAGACGGTCGACATCGGACGGACCCCGCTGTTCATCGCGGAGGGCATCTTCGCCGCGGAGATCGTCACGCGCTGCCGCGAACTCGGCGTCCTCGCCGACGCGCTGTGTCTGAGCCGGGGCCCGGTGAAGACGTTCCGCCGCCGCTTCATGCGGGACCTCAAGGAGGGCCGCAAGTCGGTGCCGTTCCTGCTGCGCCGCGGCTGGCGCCTGATGCGGCAGGAGCGCACGATCGTCGCCCGTCAGACGGCGCTGGGCGCGTACGCCTGCGACCGCGACGAGGCGATGGGGCGCCTGGCGGCAGCGGCGGCCGGCCGGTGCGAGAGCCTGCGCACGGCGGCCTGACCGGTCAGAGGCACCTCAAGGCACAAAGAAAGCGGGACTGGACGGACCCCCCGGCCCTCCAGTCCCGCTTCCGTACTCCCCCGTTGTCCTCCCCCGAGTCCCCACTCTCCCGCGATGACGCCCCCCAGCGTCCACGCGGTTCCCCCGTGGGCCCCCTTGTGGTGCTCCCCCCGGCCTTCAGGCGACGAGCTCGCCGAAGGCGTCCTCCTCGTCACGGCCGAAGCTGAGGACCTCGTCCTCGCGCAGCCGGCGGAGCGACCGCCAGATGCTGGACTTCACCGTGCCGACACTGATGTCGAGGATCTCCGCGATCTCCGGGTCCGTGCGGCCCTCGTAGTAGCGCAGGACCAGCATGGTGCGCTGGAGTTCGGGCAGCCGGGCCAGCGCCTGCCACAGGACCGCGCGCAGCTCGGTGCCGCGCATCGCGTCCGTGTCGCCGGGCGTCTCCGGCAGTTCCTCGGTCGGGTACTCGTTGAGCTTGCGGCGCCGCCAGGCGCTGATGTGCAGGTTGGTCATGGTGCGGCGGAGGTATCCGCCGACCGCGGCCTTGTCGCTGATCCGGTCCCACGCCCGGTAGGTCGAGAACAGCGCGCTCTGCAGCAGGTCCTCGGCCTCGAAGCGGTCGCCGGTCAGGTGGTAGGCGGTTGCGTACAGGGAGGCACGGCGCTCCTGGACGTAGGCGGTGAACTCCGCCTCCGTCAGCGAGCGGCGCTCCCCCGAGCCCTCCCCGTACGCGGCTCCCCCGTGAGCCGCCCCCGTCCCCTTGTTCTCCCCCGTGTGTGCGTCGACCACCGTCATGAACCCGGTGTGCTGACGCCCGGTGCCGCGAGCGCACCCGCGCCCTCCCCCAACGGCTCCGGACTTCTCGGAACCCCGGTGCACGTCGTGCAGACGCGTGACAACTGCGCTGGTGCTGATGCCGTGCAGCGTGTTCATCTCGCGCCCCCCGTCGTGGACTTCCGATGTGCGGCCCGCCGGTTGGGCGGGCTTCCTTCCCTGTGCCGAAAAGCTTGCCGCGGCACTTTCATGGCCGTGTCCGCCGACTGTCACAGACCTGTCACAGGGGTCGGCCACGGGTCGTCCACAGGTCGTCCACACACGTCGGCGGTACCGGCCGGCACCGACTGTGCCCCACCGGTCGAACCCCGGCCCCTCCATGGGCCAGAATGAGCGCGTGCCTTCCCTGTTGCTGATCGAGGACGACGACGCCATCCGGACGGCCCTGGAGCTCTCACTGACGCGCCAGGGCCACCGCGTGGCGACCGCTGCCAGCGGTGAGGACGGTCTGAAGCTGCTCCGCGAGCAGCGGCCGGATCTGATCGTGCTGGACGTGATGCTGCCCGGCATCGACGGGTTCGAGGTGTGCCGGCGCATCCGGCGCACGGACCAGTTGCCGATCATCCTGCTGACCGCGCGCAGCGACGACATCGACGTGGTGGTCGGGCTGGAGTCCGGCGCCGACGACTATGTCGTCAAACCGGTGCAGGGGCGGGTGCTCGACGCCCGGATCCGGGCCGTGCTGCGGCGCGGCGAGCGGGAGTCGAACGACGCGGCGAGCTTCGGCAGCCTCGTCATCGACCGCTCGGCGATGACCGTGACGAAGAACGGCGAGGACCTCCAGCTCACGCCGACCGAGCTGCGGCTGCTGCTGGAGCTGAGCCGGCGGCCGGGCCAGGCGCTGTCCCGGCAGCAGCTGCTGCGGCTGGTGTGGGAGCACGACTACCTGGGCGACTCGCGTCTCGTGGACGCGTGTGTCCAGCGGCTGCGTGCCAAGGTCGAGGACGTGCCGTCGTCCCCGACGCTGATCCGTACCGTGCGGGGTGTCGGCTACCGGCTGGACGCGCCTCAGTGACACAGGCGCACCAAGGGGGGGCCCGCGGCTGGACCGGGGCGCGCAAGGGAGTTCTGTCGGGGCTGCGCTTCACCAGCCTGCGGCTGCGGCTGGTCGTCGTGTTCGGTCTGGTGGCCCTGACGGCCGCCGTGTCCGCGTCCGCCATCGCGTACTGGCTCAACCGCGAGGCCGTGCTCACCCGCACCCAGGACGCCGTGCTGCGCGACTTCGAGCAGGAGATGCAGAACCGGGCGGGCGCGCTGCCCGAGCGTCCGGCTCAGGACGAGCTGCAGCACACCGCGGGCCAGATGGCCGGCAGCGACCAGCGTTTCAGCGTGCTGCTGGTCGGCCGCGACGCCGAGGGCAGGACCGTCTACGGCAGCTCCGGCGGGCTGAACGGCTTCTCGCTGCGTGACGTGCCGAAGTCGCTGCGCACGGCGGTGAACAGGACGCAGCAGGTCGACGAGGCCAACAAGTACCCCCACCACCTGTACTGGCAGCGGATAGTCGATCACGACACCCCGTACCTGGTGGCCGGGACGCGGGTCATCGGCGGCGGCCCGACCGGTTACATGCTCAAGTCGCTGGAGCCGGAGGCCAAGGACCTCAACTCGCTGGCCTGGTCGCTGGGCATCGCCACGGGGCTGGCGCTGATCGGCTCGGCGCTGCTGGCGCAGGCCGCGGCGACGACCGTGCTGAAGCCGGTGCAGCGGCTCGGGACGGCCGCGCGGCGGCTCGGCGAGGGCAAGCTGGACACCCGGCTCAGGGTGTCCGGGACCGATGAACTCGCCGATCTGTCCCGGACGTTCAACAACGCGGCGGAGGCGCTGGAGAAGCGGGTCGCCGAGATGGCCGCGCGGGACGAGGCGTCCCGGCGGTTCGTGGCGGACATGAGCCATGAGCTGCGGACGCCGCTCACCGCGATCACCGCCGTGACGGAGGTGCTGGAGGAGGAGCTGGAGGCGGAGACCGGGAGCATGGACCCGATGATCGAGCCCGCCGTCCGGCTGGTCGTCAGCGAGACGCGGCGGCTGAACGACCTGGTGGAGAACCTGATGGAGGTCACCCGCTTCGACGCGGGCACCGCCCGGCTGGTCCTGGACGACGTCGACCTCGCCGACCAGATCACCGCCTGCATCGACGCCCGCGCCTGGCTGGACGCGGTCGAGCTGGACGCCGAGCGCGGCCTGCACGCCCGCCTGGATCCGCGTCGCCTGGACGTCATCCTGGCCAACCTCATCGGCAACGCTCTCAAGCACGGCGGCTCCCCGGTGCGGGTGTCCGTGCGGGAGGCGGACGACTCGATCGTCATCGAGGTGCAGGACCACGGTCCCGGCATCCCGGAGGACGTCCTGCCGCACGTGTTCGACCGCTTCTACAAGGCCAGCGCCTCACGGCCGCGGTCCGAGGGCAGCGGCCTGGGACTGTCCATCGCGCTGGAGAACGCCCACATCCACGGCGGCGAGATCACCGCCGCGAACTCGCCCGACTCGGGCGCGGTGTTCACCCTGCGGCTCCCGCGCGGCACGTCGCCCGCGGAGGAGCAGCCAGCCGAGGACGAACTGAAGCCCGGGAGCGGTGGCGACCGGCCCCGGGACGAGGACGCGAAGGGGGACGCATGAGGACCGCGCGTGGGGCGGCCGTGTCCCGGCTGCTCGCCGTTCCGGCGCTCGCCGTGCTGCTGGCCGGCTGCGGGATCCGGGCCACGGAGGTGCCGACGAACTTCGGGCCGGCGCCCTCGCGGGTGCAGTGCTCCCTCTCCGAGCCGGACGTCTCCGCCCAGGCCGCCCGGGGGCTGCCGGTGCAGGTGTTCCTGCTGTGCGGGTCCTCGCTGGTGACGGTCGACCGGACCGTGCGGGTCCCGGACGGCGCGGCCGACTCCGAGCGGCGCATGCTCGTCGCGCAGGGCCTGCTGGACCAGCTCGCCGCACCGCCGTCGACCGCCGAGAAGGAAGCCGGCTACGGCACGGACGTCCGCGGCGGCATCACGGTCGGCGGGCCGCGCCCCGGCGACCCGGACGACACACTGCGGCTGAGCACGGCTCCGGCCGGGCTCACCTCGTACGCCCTCGCGCAGATCGTCTGCACCTTCTCCGACTCGGCGGCGGCCGAGGGCGACGGCTCGGTGGTGCTGGGCGGCCCCGGCGCCGAGAGCCCGCGCCGCTACGAGTGCACCGACGAGGTGCGGGCCCGGCCGGGCAGCACGGAGCCACCGTCGAAGGACGTGGCCGGGGAGTGACCCGCCTGGGGCTGGGCCGCATGCCCGTGGCCGGGGACTGACCCGTCCGGGGCTGTGGCGCATGCCCACGGCCGGGGACTGACCCGTCCGGGGCGGCGGCGCATGCCCACGGCCGGGGAGTGACCCGCCAGGGGCGGCGGCGCATGCCCACGGCCGGGGACTGACCCGCCAGGGGCGGCGGCGCATGCCCACGGCCGGGGACTGACCCGCCAGGGGCGGCGGCGCATGCCCACGGCCGGGGACTGACCCGCCCGGGGCTGTGGCGCATGCCTCACGGGGCCGACGGTGCCCATCGCGGAACCGAAGTCGCCGCAAGCGGCGTCTTGGGGGGCGTGCAGCGTCAAGGCTCCATCGGCGGCAGCGCCGCGTCCCGCATCCGTGTGACAGGAGGTGTCCTCCTCGTCGCACACCTGGCGTTCGTCGCCTGGCTCACGCTGCGGCCGCTGGAGGTGCCCTGGGTGATGCCGGCAAATCTCAGGCCGTTCGCGGGTATCCGGGCCGATCTGGCCCTGGGCTGGCCCGAGGCGGCCCGCCGGATCGGAGAGGGGCTGGCCCTGCTCGCGCCGCTGGGTGTGCTGCTGCCGCTGGCCGGCGGCAGACTGGACGTCTCACCGCTGGCGTCCCTGCTGCGTACCGTCGCGGCCGGTGCCCTGCTCTCCTGGGGCATCGAACTGCTGCAGACCGGCGTACCCGGTCAGGTCGTCGACGTGGACTCGCTCTTCCTCAACACCACGGGGGTCGCCCTCGCGCATCTCGCGCTGGTCCCGGCGGGCCGCTCCTGGCTGCGCCGCCGCACCACCGCCCGGCTGCCGCGCACGCCCCTGCTCCCGGAGGAGCCGGCTCAGGGTCGGACCCCGACGATTCCCAGGGTCGGGATCGCCCCGTGGAGTGACGCTTTGCCCCCTTCGTCTCCGTAGCGTGGAGTGCAGATGGGGTACTCGGTCGAGAGGCCTCACACATCCTCACGAAGGAGTCGCACATGTCCCGCCTCGCCCGCCCCACCCACGGCCGCATGATCGGCGGAGTGTGCGCCGCACTGGCTCGGCGCTTCGGCACCTCGGCCACGACGATGCGGGTGATCTTCCTGGTCTCGTGTCTGCTGCCCGGCCCACAGTTCCTGCTGTACATCGCGCTGTGGATCCTGCTGCCCGCGGAGGACAAGACGCACGGCAAGGCGCAGACGGCCTGGTAACGCCCGTACGCGAGAACTCCGATGGGGCGCACCCTGTGCGGGTGCGCCCCATCGGCTTGCGTGTCCGCGCGGACGGGAGGTCAGCCGACCGGCACGCCGTTGACCGGCAGGCCCTGCGTGGACAGACCCTGCGTGGGCAGACCCTGCGTGGGCAGACCCTGCGTGGGCAGACCCTGCACCGGGAGCCCGCCCAGCAGCTTGGCGTCCGGGCCCGTCGGACCGCCTGCGAGGATCTGCTCGGCGGCCGGCTGGGCGGCGGCGTGACCGGCACCGACCGCCGCCTGCCCCTGGCCCAGCGCCTCACCCGAGCCCGGCACCGTCTGGGAGAGCTGCTCCGCCGGGAGCGCGGTGGTGACGGTCTCCAGCGTCTGGGCGGTGGCCGGGAGGGCGGCGTTGGCGGCGCCCGCACCGGATACGGCGAAGGCGGCACCGAGAGCGGCGACACCGAGGGACTTGGCAGCAGACTGCTTCATGAAATGCGTCCTCGTAACGGGATGACGGAGTGGCTGAGCGGTCAAGCGACCGTAAACACCCCGCACCACCCGCCGCAAACATCGAAATGCGGACGGATTGTGAACACGGCCGGCGCACCCGTGTGCCGAATACCCCTGATTCAGTCGCCCGAAGGGACAGAACCGCTGGTGGAGGCGGTTTGACGGAACAGCCATTCGGATTTCAACTCGGCATATCCGGGCTTGATGACGTCATTGATCATGGCCAGTCGTTCATCGAAAGGAATGAACGCTGATTTCATCGCATTGACAGAGAACCACTGCATGTCGTCGAGCGTGTATCCGAATGCCTCGACGAGGTGCTCGAATTCCCGGCTCATGCTGGTGTGCGACATAAGACGATTGTCCGTATTTACGGTGGCGCGGAAATGCAGCCGTCGCAGCAGCCCGATCGGGTGCTCGGCGTACGAGGCGGCCGCTCCGGTCTGGAGGTTGGAGCTCGGGCACAGCTCCAGCGGGATGCGCTTGTCCCGGACGTAGGAGGCGAGCCGCCCGAGTTCGACGCGGCCGTCCTCGTGGACCTGGATGTCGTCGATGATCCGCACGCCGTGACCGAGCCGGTCGGCGCCGCACCACTGGAGGGCCTGCCAGATGGAGGGCAGCCCGAAGGCCTCCCCGGCGTGGATGGTGAAGTGGTTGTTCTCGCGCTTGAGGTACTCGAAGGCGTCGAGGTGCCGGGTGGGCGGGTAGCCGGCCTCGGCGCCCGCGATGTCGAAGCCGACGACGCCCAGGTCCCGGTACCGGTTGGCGAGTTCGGCGATCTCCAGGGCGCGGGCCGCGTGCCGCATGGCGGTGAGCAGCGCGCCCACGCGGATGCGCTGACCGTTCTCCCGTGCCCGCCGCTCGCCTTCCCTGAAGCCCTCGTTGACGGCCTCGACGACCTCTTCGAGGCCGAGGCCGCCCTCCAGGTGCTGCTCGGGGGCGTAGCGCACCTCGGCGTAGACGACCCCGTCCGCGGCCAGGTCCTCGGCGCACTCGGCGGCGACCCGGACCAGGGCCTCACGGGTCTGCATGACGCCGACGGTGTGGGAGAAGGTCTCCAAGTACCGTTCCAGGGAGCCGGAGTCGGCGGCCTCGCGGAACCAGACGCCGAGCTTCTCGGGGTCGGTGTCGGGGAGCTGGGTGTAGCCGTTCTCGCGGGCGAGTTCGACGATCGTGCCGGGGCGCAGACCGCCGTCGAGGTGGTCGTGCAGCAGAACCTTGGGCGCCCGGCGGATCTGGTCCGGTGTCGGGGTGTTCGCAATGGTCTGGCTCGTCATTTCCGCACTCTAACTCCTACGCGCGTAGATGGCGCGTTGCCGGATGCCGTGCGTTTTCGTCGATACGCAACGGTGACCCCGGCGACGGGTTGTGTACACCCGCGCTTCTGACACTGTTCTGTCATGGCACACCAAGCGACGCCGGTTCGCAGGGCACGGCTGGGCAGGACACTCGGTCCGGAACCGACGGCGGCGGTGAGCGGCGTGGTGCTGCTGCTCCCCGGCGGCGACGAGGTCTCGAGCCGCAGACCGTCCCCCCTGCTGGCGACCGCCTCGGTGCGCGCCGTCGGGCGCCGTCTGGCCCGCGCCGGCCGGGGCGAGGGCCTCGCCACACACGTGGTGCACTACCGCTGCCGCGGCTGGAACGGCGGCGAGGCCAATCTCGCGCAGGACGCGACCTGGGCGGCCGACGAGGTCGTACGGCGGTACGGGGACGTCCCGGTCTGTCTGGCCGGTCTCGGGATGGGGGGCCGGGCAGCGCTGCGGGCGGGCGGTCACGACGCCGTCAACTCCGTGCTGGCGCTCGCCCCTTGGCTCCCGGAGGAGGACGTCACGGCGCCACCCGAACCGGTGAAGCAGTTGGTCGGGCGCCAGGTGCTGATCGTGCACGGCACGAACGACGGGCGGACGGATCCGGAGCTGTCGTTCCGGCTGGCGGCGCGGGCGAAGAAGGCGAACCGGGACGTGTGCCGGTTCGAAGTGCACGCCGACGGGCACGGGTTGCATCAGTACCGGGACGAAGTGCTGGCGCTGGCCGAGGACTTCGTGATGGGGGCGTTGTTCGGGCGGCCGGTTTCGCGGCCGGTGCGGGACGCGTTCGCCGCGCCGCCGCCGTTGGGGTTGCGGATGCCGCTCGCTGCGGGGTTCAGCCCTTCGAGGCGGTAGCGCCATGTGAGGTGCTCATGGTCCTCGAGGTGCGGGTCGGTGGTGGGCCGCTCGCGCGGTTCCCCGCGACCCTTCAGGTGGGCAGCAGGCTGCCCCTTCTCGAGAGAAGGAACTTCTTGAAGGCCGCCACCGGCGGCGTGTCCGGGTGGCCCTCCAGCCAGGCCACACCGATCTCTCTGACGGCGCGCGGGGCCGTCACCGTCAGTTCGACGACTCCCGGGCGGGGGACGGCCGGTGGGGGCAGGAGGGCCACGCCGAGGCCCGCCGCCACCAGGCCCCTCAGCGTTTCCGCCTCCTCCCCCTCGAAGGCGATGCGGGGTTTGAAGCCGGCCTCCTTGCAGAGGTCGTCGGTGATGCGGCGCAGGCCGTAGCCGGGTTCCAGGGTGACGAAGGTTTCGTCGGCCGCCTCGGCGAGGCGGATGCGGCGGCGCCCCGCGAGGGAGTGGTCGGCGGGCACGACCAGGCGCAGCTTCTGCTCGTCCAGGCGGCGGGCCACCAGGTCGGGGGCGTCCGGCACCGGGGACGTCAGGCACAGGTCGAGTTCGCCGGCGCGGAGGCGTTCCAGCATGGCCTCGCCGTAGTTCTGGACGAGGCTGAAGCGGACGCGCGGGTGGTCGGCGCGGAAGGCGTGCAGGAGGCCCGGGACGGTCTCGGCGCCCATGGTGTGCAGGAAGCCGAAGGCGACCTTGCCGGTGGTGGGGTCGGCGTCGGCGCGCACCTCCTCGGCGGCGCGCTCGACCTCGGCCAGGGCGCGATCGACGGAGGCGAGGAAGGTGCGGCCGGCCGGGGTGAGGGAGACCGTGCGGCCGTGCCGGGCGAACAGGTCGACGCCCAGGTCCTGCTCCAGGCGGGCCATGGAGCGGGAGAGGGTCGACTGGGGGACGTTCATCTCCTGGGCGGCGCGCGTGACGTGCTCGGTGCGGGCGACGCCCGCGAAGTACGCGAGGCGCGGAGCCAGCAGCTTGGACATCTCCGCCATGTCTTCTGTGTCACTACTCGGTGACAGGCGGGGCTGTGAGCTCGGTTGATGCGCCATGGGAACGATTATGACCGTTCCATGCATTGGACGGATGAGTGGGGCCGTCCGTAGGTTCGAGGCATGTCTCCCGCCAGTACCGGGGCGTCCACCGTCGTGGGCGCCGATGCCTCTGTTCCCACTGCCGACTCACGTGTGTCCCCGGGCGGCCCCGGCTACCGCCGGATGAGCTTCGCCCTCTTCCTCGCGGGTGTCGCGACCTTCGCGCTGCTGTACTCCACCCAGGCCCTGCTCCCGCTGATCTCCGGCGAGTTCGGGGTGGCGGCGAGCGACGCGAGCTGGACGGTGGCCGCCGCGACGGGCGGGCTGGCGCTGTTCGTGCTGCCGATGAGCGCCCTGTCGGAGCGCTTCGGACGGCGTGCGGTCATGACCGCGTCGCTCGCCGTGGCCGTCACGCTCGGGCTGCTGGTGCCCCTCGCCCCCTCCCTCGGTGTGCTGATCGCGCTGCGGGCGCTGCAGGGCGCCGCCCTGGCCGGACTGCCGGCGTCGGCGACCGCGTACCTCGCGGAGGAGGTCAGCCCCAAGGCGCTGGTCACCGCGATCGGCCTGTTCGTCGCGGGCAACAGCGTGGGCGGGATGAGCGGCCGGGTCATCACCGGCTGGGTCGCGCAGGAGTGGGGCTGGCGGGTCGCCGTCGGGGTCATCGGCGTGATCGCGGTGGCGTGCGCGGTGGCCTTCCGGGCACTGCTCCCCGCCCCGAAGCACTTCAAGGCCGGTTCGCTGCGGCCGGGCGTCCTGGCCCGGACGGTCCGTGACCACCTGTCCAACCCGCTGCTGTGCCGGCTGTACGCGATCGGCGCGCTGTTCATGACGGTGTTCGGCGGCGTGTACACGGTCATCGGCTACCGGCTGACCGAGGCCCCGTTCTCGCTGCCGCAGGGCATCATCGGCTCGATCTTCCTGGTGTACCTGGTGGGCACCGTGTCGGCGTCGACCGCGGGCCGCCTGGTCGGCCGGCTGGGCCGCCGGGGCGCGCTGTACGCGGGCGGCGGTACGACGGCGGCGGGCCTGCTGCTGTCCCTGGCGGGCTCCCTCCCACTGGTCCTGCTGGGCCTGGTCCTGATCACGGCCGGGTTCTTCGCGGGTCACGCGGTCGCCTCCTCGGCGGTCAGCAAGACGGCCGCGCACGGCCGCGCCCAGGCCTCGGCGCTGTACCAGTCGGCGTACTACATCGGCTCCAGCGCGGGAAGCACCGTCGGCGCGATCGCCTTCCACGCGGGCGGCTGGGCCGGGACGGTCGGGGTCGGACTGCTGGCGGTCCTGGGCGTCGTGACGATCACCGTCTTCGGAACCAGGGCGGCCCGGCTGCAGCGCCGCCACCTGGCCGCCGCCTGAGCGCCGGCGAGGATCCCCCGGCCGGGGCGGTCGTCAGGGGGTGCGGTTTCCGTCCGCGCCGGCTGATCACCGGACCCGGGCCGGGGGCTTTCTCATGCAGTGACGACGGGACCGACGGTCGCTGCCGCGGGTGTCGGGGAGCACCGGCATCCGGCCATGCGGGTCGAGGAGTTCCCGTGAAGGCCTGCGGGACGGTCGCGGGCTTTCCGGGCCACACGCCCCGACCTGCTCTTTCGTTCGCTCGGGGGGCCGTTGTCAGTGGGCTGCGGTAGCTTCCGAAGTGCTGGGGCGCGACGGCGCGTGAACAGAACGTCCACAGGGGTGGGTGGAGATGGCGAACGGCACGGCGACACCGACGGACCTGGACACCAGGCTGGAGGCGCACCGCACGGAGCTGACGGGGTACTGCTACCGGATGCTCGGCTCCTCCTTCGAGGCCGAGGACGCGGTGCAGGACACGATGGTCCGCGCCTGGCGCAGCTACGACAAGTTCGAGGGCCGTTCCAGTCTGCGCTCCTGGCTCTACCGGATCGCGACCAACGTGTGCCTGGACATGCTGAACGCGGGCAACAAGCGCGCCCGGCCCATGGATCTGACCGAGTCCACCCCGCTCGCCCAGGCCGCCCTCTCCCCCCGACCGGACAACACCTGGCTGGAGCCCATGCCGGATGCCCGTGTGCTGCCCACGACCGGCGACCCGGCCGAGGCGGCGGTCGCCAAGGAGTCCGTGCGGCTCGCCTTCATGGCCGCTCTGCAGAAGCTCCCGGCCAAGCAGCGCGCCGTGCTGATCCTGCGCGAGGTCCTGGCCTGGAAGGCCAGTGAGGTCGCCGAGCTGCTGGACACCTCGGTGGCGTCGGTGAACAGCGCTCTCCAGCGGGCCCGCGCCACCCTGGCCGAGCGGCAGGAGCCGGGCGCCGACGCGGCCGTCTCCGACCCGCTGGACGAGGACCAGAAGAAGCTGCTGGACCGCTATGTGGCGGCCTTCGAGGGCTACGACATGACGGCGCTGACGGCCCTGCTGCACGAGGACGCGGTCATGACGATGCCGCCGTTCGACCTGTGGCTGACCGGTACGCGGGACATCACCGGCTTCATGACCACCCTCGGCGCGCCCTGCGCCGGCTCCCGGCTGGTGCCCGTCCAGGTCAACGGCCTGCCGGGGTTCGCCCAGTACAAGCCGGACCCGGAGCGCGGCGGCTTCATGCCGTGGGCGGTCCAGGTGCTGGAGATCTCAGACGGCCGGATCACCGGGTTCCACTGCTTCCTCGACACCCAGCGCTGGTTCCCGCTCTTCGACCTCCCCCTCCACCTCGAAGCGGAGACCGACCAGGTCGAGCAGGGCGCGTAGAGCCGGGTCGGGGTCGCGCAGCCGGATCCGTCCCCCGGCGCGCCGGGCGGCCAGCTGGAGTTTCGCCAGCAGGTCGACGGCGGCCAGGCCCGGCGGTCCCAGTCCCCATCCCCCGACGTCGCACACCACGACCCGGGCACCGCTGCCGTGCAGCAGTGCCCGCACATCGTCGCCGAGCCCCCTCACCTCGTCCCGGGTGGCGGGGCCGGCCAGTACGAGCACGGGGGGTGTCATGGCGTCCACGATCGGTAGACCGGGCGGGCGGCTGTAACTCATCGCGTTGTTCCGTCCTCCCGGGGCGCGGTCACGGCCGGTCGGCGCCGTGAGGATCACATTGACCCGGGCGGCGCCTTCCCCAGAGGGTTGGGTGTATGCCCCAACCATCCGCTCCCACCGCGCTGCCCGATGCCTTCCTCACCGGTGAGGAGGCAATGTGCAGGGGGTGTTGAGCGGGTTCGCGGTCATCGCCGTCGTCATAGGTGTCGGCTATCTGATCGGGCGCCGGGGGTATCTGGGGGACGGAGGCCGCGAGGTTCTCACCAAGCTCGCCTTCCACGTGGCCTCCCCGGCGCTGCTCTTCACGACGCTCGCGCAGGCCGACCTGTCGGTGATCTTCTCCGACCGGCTGCTGGTCACGGCGATGAGCACGGCAGCGGCGGCGGGTGTCTTCATGGCGGTGGGCGCGGCCCGCGGGTGGGGCGTGGGCCGGACCACGATCGGCGCGCTGTGCTCCAGCTACGTCAACTCCGGGAACCTGGGCATTCCGATCGCCGTGTACGTGCTGGGCGACGCCTCACTGGTCGCGCCGGTGCTGCTGTTCCAGCTGGTCGGTGTGACGCCGGTGGCGCTGACGGTCCTGGACCTGGCGAGCGGCGGGGACAAGCGGCCCCTGTGGCAGCGGTTGCTCACCCCGCTGCGCAATCCGATAGCGCTGGGCTCCCTGGCCGGGGTGGCGGTCTCGGCGGCGGGCCTCGCGGTGCCGGGCCCCCTCATGGATCCCCTCACCCTGATCGGCAACATGTCGGTCCCGGCGGTCCTGCTGGCGTTCGGCATCTCGCTGCGCGGCAGCACCCTCCCCCTGCGCGGCGCGGAACGGGCCCCTGTGCTCCTCGCGGTGGCTCTCAAGTCTGTCGCCCAGCCCCTGGCCGCCTGGGCCTTCGCAACGGGCCTCTTCGGCCTCCACGGGGCCTCCCTGCTCGACGTGGTGGTGACGTCGGCGCTCCCGGCGGCGCAGAACCTCTTCACGTACGCGAGCAGCTATCGCGTCGGCGAGGTGCTGGCGAGGGAGGCGATCCTGCTGTCGACGGTGCTGTCGGTACCGGTGCTGGTGGTGGTGGCGGCAGTGCTGGGGTGACTCAGTTCTCGGCGAACTCGCCGGTGTCGAGTGCGAGGCCGAAGGGCTCGGGCAGCGCGACATGTTCTCCGAACTTGCCCGCGTCGAGAACCCGGTAGACATCCCGTTGCGGTTCGTCGTGGAGCGTGATGGTAGGGCCGCCGGGGGCCCAGCCGTCGATGAGCAGATACAGCGGGACACCCGCCTGGGCGTAGCCTGCTGCCTTCTTGATCCGGTCGTGCGCCGCGTTCGGCTTGGACGTGATCTCGACGATGAGTTCGGCGGCAGCTGCCGGGATGAAGTTGCCACCCTCGTCACGCAGCACCTGCCTGGGGGCCACCGCGAGATCAGGAATGTAGAGCCCGTCGCGGGACGGGACCGCCGTACCCAGAGTCTGGTAGATGCCCCAGTGCCTCGGGATGACCTCGTACAGGGCTCGCTGAACCAGTTCAGCGATGCCGTTGTGGGCGTTGGACGGCGATCCCAGCATGCCGAACGGGACCGGCGGGGGTCCACCGGTCCCGTTCACCCAAAAGGGAAACCGCCTGGTCAGGCGATACGTTCCAGCACCACCGGCGAGGCCGTGAAGTCCGTCCCGGGCGCTGCGAGGTCGTAGGAGCCCTCGATCGACTGGAGGGCGTAGTCGAAGCGCTCGGGGGTGTCCGTGTGGAGGGTCAGCAGGGGCTGGCCCTCGGTGACCGTGTCGCCCGGCTTGGCGTGCAGCTCGACGCCCGCGCCCGCCTGCACCGGGTCCTCCTTGCGGGCACGGCCCGCGCCGAGACGCCAGGCCGCGACGCCGATGTCGTAGGCGTCGAGACGGGTCAGCACGCCCGAGGCCGGGGCCTTGATCACGTGCTGCTCGCGGGCCACCGGAAGCGTCGCGTCCGGGTCGCCGCCCTGGGCCGCGATCATGCGCCGCCAGACGTCCATCGCCGAGCCGTCGGCCAGGGCCTTCGCCGGGTCGGCGTCCTTGATGCCGGCCGCTTCCAGCATTTCGCGGGCCAGGGCCACCGTCAGCTCGACCACGTCCGCGGGGCCGCCGCCGGCCAGGACCTCGACCGACTCGCGGACCTCCAGGGCGTTGCCGGCCGTCAGACCCAGCGGGGTGGACATGTCCGTCAGCAGTGCGACCGTCTTCACGCCGTGGTCCGTGCCGAGGCCGACCATGGTGGAGGCCAGTTCGCGGGCGTCCTCGATGGTCTTCATGAAGGCCCCGGTGCCGACCTTCACGTCCAGCACGAGCGAACCGGTGCCCTCGGCGATCTTCTTGGACATGATCGACGACGCGATCAGCGGGATAGCCTCGACCGTGCCGGTGACGTCCCGCAGGGCGTAGAGCTTCTTGTCGGCGGGGGCCAGGCCGTCGCCGGCCGCGCAGATGACGGCGCCGGTGGTGTCGAGGACGTTCAGCATCTCCTCGTTGGACAGCAGCGCGCGCCAGCCGGGGATGGACTCCAGCTTGTCGAGGGTGCCGCCGGTGTGGCCGAGGCCGCGGCCGGACAGCTGCGGGACGGCCGCGCCACAGGCAGCCACCAGGGGCGCCAGGGGCAATGTGATCTTGTCGCCGACACCGCCCGTGGAGTGCTTGTCGGCGGTCGGGCGGGAAAGGGACGAGAAGTCCATGCGCTCGCCGGAGGCGATCATCGCGGCCGTCCAGCGGGCGATCTCGCGGCGGTTCATGCCGTTCAGCAGGATCGCCATGGCGAGAGCGGACATCTGCTCGTCGGCGACCTCCCCGCGGGTGTACGCGTCGATGACCCAGTCGATCTGTGCGTCGCTGAGCTCACCGCGGTCCCGCTTGGTGCGGATGACGGAGATGACGTCCATGGCCATGGCTTGGCTTCCTTCCGAGGTTTCCAGAAGCCGTACGGCCCCCCTGAGCCGGTCGCGTGAGCAACTCAGAGGGGCCGCACGGTGGTTACTTGCTGAGGTGCTCCGGGCCGAAGGCCTGGGGCAGCATCTCCGAGAGCGGCAGGATCCCCGCCGGGGTCTCCAGCAGGAGCTCCGGGCCGCCGAACTCGTGGAGCAGCTGGCGGCAGCGGCCGCACGGGACGAGCGTGTCGCCGTTGCGGTCGACGCAGGTGAAGTGCGTCAGCCGCCCGCCGCCGGTGCTGTGCAGCTCCGACACCAGACCGCACTCGGCGCACAGTCCGAGCCCGTACGAGGCGTTCTCGACGTTGCATCCGGAGATGATCCGGCCGTCGTCGACCCGGGCCGCCACGCCGACCGGGTAGCCGGAGTAGGGGGCGTACGCCCGGGACATGGCGTCCCGGGCCACCGCGCGCAGTTGCTCCCAGTCGACGGCGGGACCGGCGTCGGTCACTTGCCCTGCCCCTTCCGGTAGGGCAGCCCGTCGGCCTTCGGCATCCTCAGCCGCTGGGCGGACATGGCGAGGACGACGAGGGTGATGACGTACGGCGTGGCGGAGACGACCTGGTTCGGGACCTCGTCGGTGGTGGCGTACCAGGCGAACACCAGGGCGGCGACGACCGCGGTGATCATCGACGGGGCGTACTTCTTGCGGACGACCAGCCAGACGGCGCCGATGATCAGCAGGAGCGCGCCGAGCAGCAGCAGGGCGTGCACGTTGGCGGAGCCGCCGCGCAGGTTGAGGCTGTCGGTGTAGCCGAACAGGCCGGCGCCGAGGGCGAGGCCGCCCGGCATCCAGTTGCCGAAGATCATCGCCGCGAGGCCGATGAAGCCGCGGCCGCTGACCTGGCCCTCCAGGTAGAAGGGGTTGGCCACGATGGACAGGAAGACACCGCCGAGGCCGGCCAGACCGCCGGAGATGACGACGGCGATGTACTTGTACTTGTAGACGTTGACGCCGAGGGACTCGGCGGCCACCGGGTTCTCACCGCAGGAGCGCAGCCGCAGGCCGAAGGCGGTGCGCCACAGGATCCACCAGGTGGCGGGGATCAGCGCGATGGCGATCAGGGTCAGCCAGGACACGTTGGTGACCAGGCCGCCGAGCAGCCCGGCGATGTCGGAGACGAAGAACCAGCCCTGGTTGTTCAGGTCGCGCAGCGCGTCGGACAGCCCCGGCACCGTGAAGTGGCCGAGGGTGTCGACCGCCGGGGACTGCTTGGCGGAGCCGCCCGTGTGGCCCTCGAAGGCGAGGGGCGCGAGGTAGCGGGTGGCGCCGAGGGCGAGGATGTTGATGGCCACACCGGAGACGATGTGGTTGACGTTGAAGGTGACGGTCACGAAGGCGTGCAGCAGACCGCCGATCGCGCCGCCGAGGATGCCGACCAGGACACCGGTCCACGGGCCCCACTGGAAGCCGGCCCAGGCGCCGAACCAGGTGCCGAGGATCATCATGCCCTCGAGGCCGATGTTGACCACGCCCGCGCGCTCGGCCCACAGACCGCCCAGACCCGCGAGGCCGATCGGCACGGCGAGCTGGAGCGCGGTGGACATCTGGCTGACGTTGGTGATGCCGTCGGCGCCCGTGATGAGGCGGACGATCGAGGTGAGCGCCAGGCCTCCGGCGATGACGAGCAGCAGGACGGGCCACGACAGGCGGCGGCCGGTCGGCGCCGCGGGCTGCAGCGTGGGCTGGTTGACGTCGGTCGCGGTGGTCATCGGCCAGCCACCTCCTTCGTGTTCTGAGCGCCGAGGACGTGTCCGGCGGCGAGTTCGGCGCCGACGCGACGCTGCTGGCGGCGCAGACCCCATTCGCGGACGGCCTCGTAGGAGACGACGACCGAGAGCACGATCAGGCCCTGCATGATGACCGCGATCTCCTTGTCGTAGCCGTGGAAGTCCAGCTCGGGCGAGGCCTTGTCGAGCCAGGCCCACAGCAGGGCGGCGAAGGCGATGCCGACCGGGCTGTTGCGGCCGAGCAGGGCGATGCCGATGCCGAGGAATCCGATGCCGGTGGGGAAGTTGAGGCTGTAGGTGTGGGTGTCGCCGAGCAGGATCGGCAGGCCGGCCAGGCCCGCGATCGCGCCGGAGATCAGCATGGCGGTCAGCACCATGCGCTTGGGGTCGACACCACTGGCCGCGGCGGCGCTCGTCGAGGCGCCGGAGGCGCGCAGGTCGAAGCCGAAGCGGGTGCGGTTGAGGACGATCCAGTAGCCGATGCCGAGCAGCACGGCCAGCAGGACCAGGCCGTAGATCTCACCGGCGTCGCCCAGGCTGATCCCGGGGATCCAGCCGGACTCGTACATCTCGCCGGTGGTGTTGTTGTTGCCGACCTTGACGCCGAAGACGTTCGGCAGCCACAGGTAGGCGATCACGGAGGTGGCGATCGCGTTGAGCATGATCGTGGCGACGACCTCGCTGACCCCGCGGGTGACCTTGAGGACACCCGCGATGCCGGCCCAGAAGGCACCGGTGAGGACGGCCGTCAGGAGCAGCAGCGGGACCTGCAGGGCGGACGGCAGGTTCACGTGGGCGCCGACGACGGCGGCCATCATGGCGCCGAGCTGGTACTGGCCGTCGACGCCGATGTTGAACAGGTTCATCCGGAAGCCGATGGCCACCGCGAGGGCCGCGATGTAGTACATCGAGGCCTGGTTGATGATCAGGACCTGGATGTCGGAGAAGCTCAGCTGCTCGAACATCAGGGCGAACGGCTCGAAGGGGCTCTTGCCCGAGGCGAGCAGCACGATCGCGCTCAGCACGAAGGCCACGGCCAGCGCGATGACCGGTCCGGCCACCGCGAGGAGCAGGCGCTCCTTGTCGAACTTCTTCATCAGCGGGCCTCGTCTTCCGGAGACTCGGGGGCGTCGGCCTTCGAGACCTCGGGGGTGTCGTCGTGCGCGAGGTGCCCGGTGACGGCACCGGTCATGGCCGAGCCGAGCTCCTCGGGGGTGATGGTGGCCGGGTCGGCGTCCGCGACCAGCTTGCCGTTGTAGATCACGCGAAGCGTGTCGGACAGGCCGATCAGCTCGTCCAGGTCGGCGGAGATCAGCAGCACGGCCAGACCCTCGCGGCGCGCCTCGCGGATGTGGTCCCAGATGGCGGCCTGGGCGCCGACGTCCACGCCCCGGGTGGGGTGCGCGGCGATGAGGAAGCGCGGCTTGTGGCTCATCTCGCGGCCGACGATCAGCTTCTGCTGGTTGCCGCCCGACAGGGAGGCGGCGGTGACGTCGATGCCGGGGGTGCGGACGTCGTACTCCGTCACGATCCGGCGGGTGTCCTCCTGGGCCGCCTTCGGGTCCAGCCAGATGCCCTTGGCGAGGGGCTTCTCGGTGACGTGGCCGAGGATGCGGTTCTCCCAGAGGGGCGCCTCCAGGAGGAGACCGTGACGGTGCCGGTCCTCGGGGATGTAGCCGATGCCCTGCTCGCGGCGCCTGCGGGTGGGCCAGGCGGTGATCTCCTCGTCGGCGAGCCGGATGGTGCCGCTGTCGGCGGACCGCAGGCCGATGAGGGCGTCGACCAGTTCGGTCTGGCCGTTGCCCTCGACGCCGGCGATGCCGAGGACCTCGCCCGCGTGGATGGTGAAGGTGATGTCGTCGAGGAGCGCCTTGCCGCCGGGGGCCGCCAGGCGCAGCTTCTCGACGCCGATGACCGGGCGGTCGGTGACCGTGGACTCGGCCGTCTCGGGCGTCGGCAGTTCGCTGCCGACCATCATCTCGGCGAGCTGACGGGGCGTCGTCTCGGCGGGGACGGCGGTGCCGACGGTGGTGCCCCGGCGGATGACGGTGATCTCGTCGGCGACGGAGAGGACCTCGCCGAGCTTGTGCGAGATGAAGATGACCGACAGGCCCTCGGCCTTCAGTTCGCGCAGGTTCGCGAAGAGGGCGTCGACCTCCTGCGGGACGAGGACCGCGGTCGGCTCGTCGAGGATGAGGGTGGTGGCGCCGCGGTAGAGGACCTTGAGGATCTCCACGCGCTGGCGGGCGGCGACGCCGAGCTCCTCGACGAGGAGGTCGGGCTTGACGCCGAGGCCGTAGCGCTCGGAGAGCTCCTTGATCTTGCGGCGGGCCTTGGCGCCGATGCCGTAGAGCTTCTCGCTGCCGAGCACCACGTTCTCGAGGACCGTGAGGTTGTCGGCGAGCATGAAGTGCTGGTGGACCATGCCGATGCCGCGGGCGATGGCGTCGGCCGGCGACGAGAAGCTGACCTGCTCGCCGTCGACGGCGATGGTGCCCTCGTCCGGCTTCTGCATGCCGTAGAGGATCTTCATCAGCGTCGACTTGCCGGCGCCGTTCTCGCCGACGAGGGCGTGCACGGTGCCCTTGCGGACGCTCAGGTGGATGTCGTGGTTGGCCACGACTCCGGGGAAACGCTTGGTGATCCCGGCGAGTTCGACGGCGGTCACCGATTCGTTGACCGCCGCTCCGGCCGGAGGGCTGCTGGACGCGTTGATGGCGCACTCTCCTGGGGACGGGGGCCGTCTACGCGCGTAGCGCCCCTACGGCATACAAAGGGGCCGACGCCCCGCGGCAACGGGGTACGGGGAGCAGCTCCCCGTACCCCGTCGAGCGGACGTAACCCCGGGGGTTACCGCCTGCTTCGAGGCAGTCGCTCGTCAGCTGCTCTTGACCTTGATCTCGCCGCTGATGATCTTCTCCTTGGCCGTCTTGATGGCTGCCTGGAGCTCGGCGTCGTCCGCGAACTTCGGGTTGGAGTTCGACAGGCTCACCTCGCCGGTCTTCAGATCGCCACGAACGATACCGGTCTCGGGCTTGCCGTCCTCGACCGACTTCGCCAGGTTGTACACCGCCTTGGCGACGTCCTTCATCGCCGAGGTCAGGATGGAGTCCTTGTACTTGGCAAGGGCCTCCTGCTGGTACTGGTCGGAGTCCACACCGATGGCCCACACCTTCTCGGCGGCGGCGGCCTCGATGACGCCCTGACCGGACAGACCGGCGGCCGCGTAGACGACGTCGGCCTTCTTCTCGATCTGACCCTCGGCAGCCGTCTTGCCCTTGTCGGGGCTGGCGAAACCGCCCTCCTCGGCCGTCTGAGTGAGGTACTGCGAGAGCACCTTGACCTTCGGGTCGGTGTCCTTGACGCCCTGCGCGAAGCCCGCCTGGAACTTGTGGATCAGCGGGATGTCCACACCGCCGACGAAGCCGACGACCTTGCTCTTGCTGGTCTTGGCGGCGGCTACACCGGCCAGGTAGGAGGCCTGCTCCTCGTTGAAGACCAGGTCGGCCACGTTCTTGGTGTTGATCGTGGCGTCGTCGACGATGCCGAACGTGGTGTCCGGGAACTTCTCCGCGGCACCCTTGACGGCCGCGGCGTACGCGTAGCCGACACCGATGACCGGGTTGTGACCCTGCTTGGCCAGGGAGACCAGGCGCTGCTCCTTGTCGGCGTCCGTCTCGCCCTCGGTGGGCTCCACGTCGGCCGTCTGGTACCCGAACTCCTTCTTCGCCTGCTCCAGGCCCGCGAAGGCGGCGTCGTTGAAGGACTGGTCGCCCTTGCCGCCGACGTCGTAGGCGATGGCGAGGCCCTTGTCGCCCTTCGAGTCCGACGACCCGGCGGAGGTCGAGGTACCGCCGCAGGCGGAGAGCGCGAGGGCCAGGGAGGCGGTCGCTGCGCCTGCGACCGTGATCCGGGAAATCCGGCGCATGTGTGGGTGCTCCTGTCGTACAACCGAGGTGCACAGCGCCGGACGGTTCAGCTTCAGCGCTGGCTTCGCCGCAGATTAACGCGCGTAGACCTGCCTGAAAACCCCTTCTGTCCACCTTGTTATGCGCCCGTGGCCAAGCCATCACCGGTCCTTGGCCGGGTCGTTGCCGACCGCAAACGGGGTGTGGCGCTGGGTGATCCGGTTCCCGGAGGGGGCCGGGAAACGCGGAGCGGGCGGACACCCCAGGGGGTGTCCGCCCGCTCCGGCCGGTCAGACCGCTCGGATCACTCGGTGTTGACCTTGATCTTGCCGTCGATGATCTCCTGCTTGGCCTTGTTCACCGCGTCCTCGAGACCCGCGACCTTCGCGTACTCCGGGTTGGACTCGGACAGGCCCACGCCGTTGACCTTCAGGTCGAACGTCTGGGTGCCCGTCAGCGGCTTGTCGTCGTGGACCGACTTGGACAGGGTGTAGACCGCGCCGCCGACGTCCTTGAGCGCGGAGGTGAGGATGTAGTTCTTGTACGGCGCCAGGGCGGCCTGCTTGTACTGGTCGGAGTCGACGCCGATCGCCCAGACCTTCGCCTTGGCGGCGGCCTCGATGACGCCCTGACCGGACAGACCGGCGGCCGCGTAGAGCACGTCGGCCTTCTTCTCGATCTGGCCCTCCGCGGCGGCCTTGCCCTTGTCGGGGCTGGAGAAGCCGCCCTCCTCGGCCGTCTGCGTCAGGTACTGGGACAGGACCTTCACCTTGGGGTTGGTGTCCTGCACGCCCTGCTTGTAGCCGGCTTCGAACTTGTGGATCAGCGGCACGTCGACACCGCCGACGAAGCCGACGACGTCGGTCTTCGTGGCCTTGGCGGCGGCGACACCGGCGAGGTACGAGGCCTGCTCCTCGGCGAACACGAGGGAGGCGACGTTCTTGCCCTCGACGACCGAGTCCACGATGCCGAAGGTGGTCTTCGGGTACTTGGCGGCAACGGCCTTCATCGCGGGGCCGTAGGCGAACCCGACGCCGATGACCGGGTTGTAGCCCTGCTTGGCCAGCGACGCCAGGCGCTGCTCCTTGTCGGCGTCCGTCTCGCCCTCGGTGGGCTCGATGTCGGCCGTCTTGTAGCCGAACTCGTCCTTGGCCTTCGTCAGGCCGGCGTACGCGGCGTCGTTGAAGGACTGGTCGCCCTTGCCACCGACGTCGTACGCGATGGCGAGGCCCTTGTCGTTGCTGTCGCTGTCGCCGCTGTCACTGCTGGTGCCGCCGCAGGCCGTGGCGACGAGCCCGAGCGACGCGACCCCCACCGCGACACGGGTCAGTTTGGAAATCCGACGCATCTGAAGTTCCCCATTCTCCAAAGCCCCGCGATGGGTGCTCGGTTCGGCGCACATTAACGCGCGTAGACACTCCTGGGAACGGTTCGCCGCAGGGCCGTTATCCATTCGTGCCGATGGCCGGTTACGCCCTTGTGAACCACGGGAGCGAACGGGGTCGAAAGGTGTAGTCGGGAACACGGCGCGTGCCTACCTCGTACCGCGCACCAGGCTGCCGTGCGGCTGCGCCGCTCGCAACCGGAGGCTGCGCCGGGGTGCACGGGGTGGCGGCTGGGGTCTCGTCTTTGTACGGCGGCGTCGCGGCTGGGCGCGCGGTTCCCCGCGCCCCGGCGTGCCCGTGCGGCACCGTCGCGGGATTCGCACAGCTCCCCACGCCCCCGCGCTCCCGCGTGCCCGCGCGGCACCGTCGCGGGATTCGCACAGCTCCCCGCGTCCCCGCGCCCCCGCGTGCCCGTGCGGCACCGTCGCGGGATTCGCACAGCTCCCCGCGTCCCCGCGCTCCCGCGTGCCCGTGCGGCGCCGTCGCGGGATTTGCGCAGTTCACCGCGCCCCCGCGTGCCCGTGCGGCGGCGTCGTGGCTTGTCGCGCGGTTCCCCGCGCCGCGGAAGGGACGCTCAGCGGAGGCCGTTGACCAGGGCCGCTGCCGTGAAGAGTTCCACTCCTACCGTGATGGCCGCCTCGTCCACGTCGAAGTCGCCCTGGTGGAGGTCGCGGATCTGGCGTTCGCCAGGGGTGCGGACGCCCAGGCGGGCCATCGCGCCGGGGACCTGCTCCAGGTACCAGGAGAAGTCCTCGCCGCCGAGGCTCTGCTCGGTGCCCTCGACGGACTCGACGCCACGCCGGGCGATCATCGCCTCGCGCAGCAGCTCGGTGACGCCGGGCTCGTTGACCACGGGCGGGACGCCGCGCACATAGTTGATCTCCGACTTGGCTCGGTGCAGGTTGGCGATCTCGTCGATGGCCGCGACCACCACGTCGGGCGCCTGCCGCCACGCCTCGAGGTCGAGGCAGCGCACGGTGCCGGAGAGCTCGGCGTGCTGCGGGATCACGTTCGGCGCGTGGCCCGACTCGACGCGCCCCCAGGTGATGGCGAGCCCGCTGCGGCTGTCGAAGCGCCGGCTGACCAGCGCCGGTACGTCGGTGACGACGCGGGCGGCGGCGGTGACCAGGTCGGTCGTGAGGTGGGGGCGGGCGGTGTGGCCGCCCGGGCCGTCGAGGCCGATCTCCAGCCGGTCGCAGGCGGAGGTGATGGGGCCCTCACGGAGCCCGATCTTGCCGGCGTCCACCCGGGGGTCGCAGTGCACGGCGATGATCGCGCCGACGCCCTCCAGCGCCCCGCACTTGATGGCGTCGGCGGCACCGCCGGGCAGCACCTCCTCGGCGGGCTGGAAGATCAGCCGGACGGGGCGGGGCAGCGCGCCCTGGCGGTGGAGCTCGGCGAGGACGAGTCCGGCGCCGAGGACGACGGTGGTGTGCACGTCGTGACCGCAGGCGTGCGCGCGGTCGGGCACGGTCGAGCGGTACGGGCACTCCGTCTTGGTGTCCGGGATGGGCAAGCCGTCGATGTCGGCCCGCAGGGCGAGCATGCTGGGACCGCCGTCCCACTGCTCGCCCTCCACACCGATGTCACAGACGAGTCCGGTCCCCACGGCGAGGACGCGCGGCTTGAGGCCGGCCCGCTCGAGCCGCTCCTTGATCGCGGCGGTCGTGCGGAACTCCTGATTGCCGAGCTCCGGGTGCATGTGGAGGTCGCGCCGGAACGCGATCAGCTCGGCCCGCAGGGCGTCGGGCAGTGCACCGGGAAGGACAGCTCCGGCGGGAAGATCGACCTCGGACTCCAGTGACATCAGTGGCTTCACCCTCTGAAGGGTAGGGCGCCGGGGCGGTCGGCTGACCCTGGATCAACAAAAGTTCAACCCGATAGGGGAAGAAAATATGACCGCCTGACGCATAGCTATCAAGTGAGATGGGTATGCTCGCCAGCCTTTTGGGGGGCAGCCGGGCCATCCACTCCCCGGAGTGTGACTTCGATCACATCGACGTCGGGACTCCGGTATCCATCCATCCTCTCCACGGATACCACGCCCTGCGCGGCGAACACGGGTGTGTTCATCTGCCGGACGTCCGCCACCACTAGTGTGCGCCCCGTGCGCGCACCCGAATTCCTGGAGTCCACGCGAGCCTCGTACGACGCCATCGCCGAGGCCTATGCCGCCGAGCACCCGGACAGCCTGGCCGGGAGACCGCTGGAGCGGGCGCTGCTGTCGGCCTTCGTGGAGCTGGCCGGGGCGCCGGGGGTGCCCGGGCATCCGCCGGTCGCGGATCTCGGCAGCGGACCGGGACACGTGACGGCACGGCTGCGCGACGCGGGGCTGCCGGTGTTCGGGGTCGACGCCTCGCCCCGCATGGTGGCCCTGGCCCGCAAGGCGCACCCGGGGCTCCGATTCCACGTCGGGTCGATGACGGCCCTGGACCTGCCGGACGAGACGCTCGGCGGCATCGTCGCGCTCTACTCGATCATCCACGTGCCGGACGATCACCTGCCGTCCGTGTTCGCCGAGTTCCACCGCGTCCTGCTGCCGGGGGCGCCGGTGCTGCTCGGTTTCCAGTCCGGGGCACAAGACGGGCACCGGCACCTGACCGAGCGCTTCGGGCAGGAGATCGCGCTCGACTACTACTGGCGCACCCCGGACACCGTCATCGGGCACCTCGCGAAGGCCGGCCTCGACCTGCGCGCCCGCGTGCTGCGCGAGCCGGAGTGCGGGGAGGAACTGCCCCGCGCGTTCCTGCTGGCGCGCAGGCCCGGACCGGTGCCGCGGGAGGAATGAGCGGAACGCGTCACGACGCCGCCGGGCCGACCAGGCCGGCGGACGGCGGTGTGGCGGTGCAGGGCGCCTGGGCGGAAGGGCCGGCCGAAGACCACGTGGCGCTGAAGGGCGCCCGGGCGGACGGCTGCGTCGCGGTGAAAGGGGCCGAGGCAGGCGGGTCGGCGGACGGCTGCGTCCCAGCGAAAGGAGCCGAGGCGGGCGGGTCGGCGGACGGCCGCGTCCCAGCGAAAGGAGCCGGGGCAGGCAGGTCGGCGGACGGCCGCGTCCCAGCGAAAGGAGCCGGGGCAGGCAGGTCGGCGGACGGCCGCGTCCCAGCGAAAGGAGCCGGGGCAGGCGGGTCGGCGGACGGCTGCGCCGCGGTGAAAGGAGCCGGGGCAGGCGGGTCGGCGGACGGCTGCGCCGCGGTGAAAGGAGCCGGGGCAGGCGGGTCGGCGGACGGCTGCGTCGCGGTGAAGGGCGCCCGGGCGGACGGGTTCGGCGGTTTCGGGGCGATCGCCGGGTCCGCCGGCGACAGCCGGTGGACGTCCCGGGCCGTTCCGGTGACCCCGGACAGGAAGCCCTGGGCGCGCGGGGAGGCGTTCTCGGCCAGCCAGGCGGGGTCGATGTCGCAGACGGCCACGCGTACCTCCGTGCCGGACAGGGCGAGCGGGAGGGTGTGGACGACCGTGGAGGGGAAGCTGAGGATCGTCCGGCCGATGGGACCGCGGCGGGCGATCAGTTCGAGGGGGAGTTCGGGGCGGACGATCTCCAGGCCCGTCTCGACCGCGAGGCGGTGGAGCTTGTCGGTGCTCTCGCGGCGGTGGGCGAAGTAGCGGGTGGCGCCGTGCGCCGCGGCCAGGGCGTGGACGGCCTCCAGGTAGCGGCCGTCGTCCACCACGCCGGTCTCCACCAGGGACGTGCCGACCATGTCGGCGCCCTTGGTGATCCGGGGCGGGCCGAAGCGGGCCCGGGTCCAGGCGAAGACGTTGGCGCTCACCGTGACGCCCGCCGGGGTCTCCTCCATGGGCATGGAGGAGAAGATCTCGATGCGGCGGCGGTCGCCGGGGGTCAGCCGGCGGCGGGCCGAGGCGGACACCGGCGCGAAGAGCACGTCCCGCGGGCCGGGGCGGCCGCCCTTGCGGTGCCAGCGCACCAGCCGTTCACCGCGGGCCAGCTGCCCGACGAACTCCATCGTCGCCGTGCCGTCGTCGACGACGACCAGGTCACGGGCGCGGGTGATCGTCAGCAGCAGCTGGACGTAGCGGGAGAAGGGATCCCCCAGCACGACGCGGTGAGCCCTGCGAAGCAGGGAGGTCAGGCCGCCGATGGTCTGGAAGGGCGCCAGCGGGCCGCCCCTGGCCTCCTCCCAGCGGACCTCGTGCCCCTCGTCGCGGGCCAGGTCGGACATCCGCCGCAGCTGGCCGCGCGTCATCGGGTCGACGGGGGACAGCACCACGAGGGTGAGCCCCACGCCGGGCGCATGCGCGTGCGCCCACTCCAGCACGTTCAGCAGCTGTACCGGGCTCTCGACGAAGGCGAGAGTGTGGGGGCCGGTGTTCCCGGCGCGGGGGCTCATCGACGTACGACCGTCCCGTCGTAAGGGGGGTTGTGGGAGTGGTGCGTTCAGACGCCGACCGGCTCGCCCGCGGCCGTGGCGATCTCCGCCTCGGCGACCACGCCGGCGACGCGGCGCAGCTTCTTCATCGGGCCGAGCTCGGACTCGTAGACCTTCTTGACGCCGTCGCCCAGGGAGGCCTCGATGGTGCGGATGTCGCGGACGAGGCGGGACAGGCCCTGCGGCTCGACGGAGGCGGCCTGGTCCGAGCCCCACATGGCGCGGTCGAGGGTGATGTGGCGCTCGACGAAGGTGGCGCCGAGGGCGACCGCGGCGAGGGTGGTCTGCAGGCCGGTCTCGTGGCCGGAGTAGCCGATCGGGACGTTGGGGTACTCGGCCTGGAGGGTGTTGATGACGCGGAGGTTGAGCTCCTCGGCCTTCGCCGGGTACGTCGAGGTGGCGTGGCAGAGCAGGATGTTCTCGCTGCCCAGGACCTCGACCGCGTGGCGGATCTGCTTCGGCGTCGACATGCCGGTGGAGAGGATGATCGTGCGGCCGGTGGCGCGCAGGGCGCGCAGCAGCTCGTCGTCGGTGAGGGAGGCGGAGGCCACCTTGTGGGCGGGGACGTCGAACTTCTCCAGGAAGGCGACGGCCTCGGTGTCCCACGGGGAGGCGAACCAGTCGATGCCCTTCTTCTTGCAGTAGGCGTCGATCTGGCCGTACTCCTCCTCGCCGAACTCCACGCGGTGGCGGTAGTCGATGTACGTCATCCGGCCCCAGGGGGTGTCGCGCTCGATGTCCCACTGGTCGCGCGGGGTGCAGATCTCAGGGGTGCGCTTCTGGAACTTGACCGCGTCGCAGCCGGCTTCGGCGGCGGCGTCGATGAGCTTGAAGGCGTTCTCGATGTCGCCGTTGTGGTTGATGCCGATCTCGCCGGTGACGTAGACGGGGCGGCCGGGGCCGGCCTCGCGGGTACCGAAGGTGCGGATGCGGGAGTTGTTGCTCATGGCGTTGCGTTCCTTACTTGGTGAGGGAATCGAGAGAGGGGCCGAGGATCCAGCTGGCGATCTCCCGGATCGCGCCGTCACCGCCGGGGACGGTGGTGACCGCGCGTGCGGCGCCGCGCACGACGTCGTGGGCGCTCGCGACCGCCACGGGCCAGCCCACGAGGGCGAAGCACGGGAGGTCATTGACGTCGTTGCCGACGTAGAGCACGCGCTCCGGCGCGATGCCCTGCTCCTCGCACCACTGCTTGAGGGCGAGGTCCTTGCGGTCGATGCCGTGCAGCACCGAGAGCTTGAGCTTCCGGGCCCGGGCGGCGACCACGGGGTTCTGTTCCGTGGACAGGATCAGCATCTTCAGGCCGCTTCTGCGCAGCGCCGCGATGCCGAGTCCGTCCCCGCGGTGCACGGAGACGAACTCCCGTCCGTCGGAGTCGACCAGCACCCGGTCGTCGGTCTGGGTGCCGTCGAAGTCGAGGACGACCGCGTCGATGTCGTCGGCGGTCGGGAGGGCGCCGGGGCGGTCCGCGTCGAAGAGCGGCGCGAGAGCCCGGGCGCGGGCGAGGTCGTGCGGGTCGTCGATCTCCAGCACGCGCGCGGGGTCGGTGCGGACCAGTTCGGTGCGGCCGAAGAACCGGTGCTGGTGCTTGCGGAAGCCGGTCGCCTCCATGGCGTAGGCGGCGCCGGTCTCCAGCAGGTCCTGGGGGCGGTCCTGGCGGCGGGGCCGGAAGGACTTGTCGTGGTTGACGCCGTAGCCGCCGCCGGCGGCGGCGTCGGTCTCCGCGACGGAGCCCGCCGCGATCTCGTCCGCGTCCCGCCAGACGAATCCGTGGAAGGGCGCCACGGTCACCGCGGTGTCGGCGCCGTTCTCGGCGATCGCGCCCGCCGCCCCGTCGATGTCCTCGCGGACGATGAACGGGCTGGTGCACTGCACGAGCAGGACGACGTCCACCGGCGCCCCGTGCAGGGCCTCGTGGGCGTCCATGGCGTGCAGGACGGCGGCCTCGGAGGTGGCGGTGTCACCGGCGATGGCGGCGGGGCGCAGCACGACCTCGGCGCCTGCCTCACGGGCGGCGGCCGCGATGGCCTGGTCGTCGGTGGAGACGACGACGTCCGTCACGAGCCGCGTGGCACGGCACTCGCGCACCGCCCGCGCCACCAGCGGGACTCCGCCGACGGGCAGGAGGTTCTTCGCGGGCACGCCCTTGGAGCCGCCGCGCGCGGGGATCACCGCGAGCACGCGGCGCACAGAGGCGCCTTTGCCCGTTTCCGGGTGGGACATGGGGTCTACTCCTTGGGCAGGGGTCTCGGGGCGGCTCACAGCTCCCCCATCCGCCGGATGACGGGCGCCACGCGCTGCACGCCGTGCCGGTAGGCGCCGCGCGCTGCCCGGCGCACGATCTGGCGGACCGGTCCGGGGTCCTTGTCGGCGGCGGGCGCGCCGGGCAGCGGGGTGCCGTCCGGGCCGAGGTGGTGGCGGGCGAGGATCCCGGGCAGGTAGCCGGGCGCGGTGACGGGGGTGTAGTACGGGGTCAGCGGGGGCAGGCCGCCGGGCCGGCCGAGCAGCTCGGCGATGCGCTTGCGTGCCGCGTCGAAGGCGGAGTCGTACGAACCGTCCGCCGCGACGCCCTGCCGGGAGACCCACTCCTCGTCGGGCACGGGCCGGTGCCCGGCGTCGAGCTGGTCCCAGGAGGCGAGGCAGCCGGAGCCGGCGAAGTGGTGGTTGCCGAGCGACTCCCGGATGCCGAGGTCGGTCAGCACGACGGTCGGGATGCGGCGGTGCAGCGACTCCAGGGCGGCGGTGGAGCTGACGGTCACCAGCAGGTCGGTCCGGTCGAGGACCTCGCCCATGTTCCCGTACACCAGGCTGAAGTTGGCGGGCGGATCGAGGCGCTGCACCAGCTTCTGGTACGGCAACTCCTCGATGTGGGTGGTGTGTTCGCCCGGCTTGGAGCGCAGCTTCAGCAGCACCTCGCGCTCGGGGTGCCTGCGGGCGTGCTGGACCAGCCGGTTCAGCAGGTACGCACGGTCCTTGCGGCTGTCCGGGACGGAGGGCTGGGCGGCGAAGACGACCGTGCACGGGTCGTGTTGGCCTTCGTACGGCGCGCCGCCCAGGAACGGCAGGGCGACCTCCGTCACCGCGGAGGCGTCGGCTCCCACGCCCTCATAGACGGCCCGGAAACGGTCCGCGTCCTGGCGGGAGTTGGCGAGGACCAGGTCCGCGCCGTGCCGCAGCAGCAGGCCGTCGGCGAGCTTCTCGTAGACGACTCCGACATAGCCGGTGACGACGACGGGCCGCTGCGTGCGGTGCTCCCAGACGCGTGCCAGTCCGTGCAGCATCGCCTGCACCCCGCCGCCCACCAGGGAGAGGACCACGACGTCGTAGGCCCCCTCGGCCATGGCGCCCAGGAACTCCACGGCGGTGACCTCGCGCAGCGAGTCGGCGCGCACGCCCACTTCCCTGAGCTGGCGCGGCGTGGGTGTGGCCCGGCCGCGCAGCAGGAAGCCGTCGAGGAGGGGGCCGGCTTGCGCGGCTTCGCGCGGAGCGGCTTCCATGGACGGTTCCGGGGCGATGCGGTCCGCGGTCAGCGCACCCCATTTCCAGCGGGTGTCGGAGTCCGCGAGGACGGCGATTCGCGAGCGCTTCGGTGTACTTACTGGCACGTCGATGACGCTAGGAAGCGAATCCTAGGTATGGCGGAACCGCGATTCAACGAAAAGTTAACAACAGCCCACTGAGAGCCGAACTGGCCTGCTGGAAAGCGGGAAGTACACGGGGTGCACCGTTCTGACACATCGAGTTCACCCGGTGTACCTTCATCGTAAAGTTCCGCTGCCGGGCAGCCTCCTAACGTTTTGCGGGTGCCTAAGCTTTCCGTGATCGTGCCGTTCTACAACGTGCAGCAATATGCCCCGGACACCCTCAGAAGCCTTCGGTTGAACGCCGACCGCGATTTCGAGTTCATCCTGGTCGACGACCATTCGAAGGACGAAACTCCGGCCATTCTCGAACGAGCGGCCGAGGAGCTTTCGGATGTCGCCCAGGTGCGGTACATCCGCCACGAGCAGAACGGTGGGCTCGCCACCGCGCGCAACACCGGCCTGGACGCGGCGCAGGGCGAGTACCTGACGTTCCTGGACGGCGACGACTGGCTGGCCCCCGGCTATCTCGCCGAACTGGTGTCCGCGATGGATGACTTGGGGTGCGATTTCGTGCGCACCGACCATGTCCAGGCCACCGCGCGCGCCCGTTCCGTGCACCGGGTCCCGGTCGGTCGGCGCTGGGAGGCCTTCGACCCGCGGGAGGCGATCCTGCCCGCCCACCGTTCGACCTCCGTGGACTACGCCTACGCCTGGGCCGGCGCGTACCACCGCCGCCTCGTCGACAAGGGCGTGCTCCACTTCACCCACGGGCTGCGCACGGCGGAGGACCGGCCGTGGATCTGGAAGCTGCACCGCGAGGCGGAGTCGTTCGCCGTGGTGAGCCTGCTGGGCGTGTTCTACCGGCGCGGGGTGGCCTCGTCCCTGACGCAGATCGGCGATGTCCGGCAGCTCGACTTCATCCGCGCCTTCGACCAGGTGATCGAGGAGACGGCCGCGGACCGCGACGCCGACCGGCTGCTGCCCAAGGCGGTGCGCACCTACTGCGCGATCATCGCCCACCACCTGTCCAACGAGGACAGGTTCGAACCGGCCGTGGCCAGGCAGCTGCGGTCGATGAGCGCGGCGGCCATCAGGCGCATGCCGCAGGACGCACTCGCCGACGCACTGGAGGCCATGGACATGGACCGCTCGTCCAAGCTGCGGCGGCTGCGGCGCCGGGTGACCACGACGGGAGCGGCCGCCTGATGCCCGGGACCACTCAGATCTTCTGCGCCTCGACGCTGTACGGCGTCGCCACCCTGGCCGCCGCGATCGACTCCGGCCTCTTCGAGGAGCCGGACCGCCGGGTGCTGCTGGTGTTCAACAACTCCGCGACGCCGGAGACCACTCCGGCCCTCGACGAGATGCCGGGGTTCGCGCCGCTGCGGGAGCACTTCGACGAGGTGCTGTCCTGGAACGAGGCCATCCGCCCCTTCCACCCGGGGGCATGGACGCCGCGCTCCGACGACATCCCGCTCTTCGAGCGCTATCTGCGGCTGCTGTGGGGTCTCGGCGACGACCGGGTGAGCCTGGTCCTGGAGTCCATCCAGGTGGCGCCCGCCCTGACGGTGGCCCAGTTGTTCACCGACGCGCCGGTCGACGTCTACGCCGACGGTTTGATGAGCTACGGCCCCACGCGCAACAAGCTCGACCCGCTGGTGGGCACCCGTGTGCGGCGGCTGCTGCACCTGGACCTGGTGCCGGGGCTCACGCCGATGCTGCTCACCGAGTTCGGCGTGCCGGCGCACCTGGTGCCCACGCCCGCGTTCCTGAAGGTGCTCGGCGAGGTCACCGAGACGGTGCCCGAACTGCCCGGCCTGCCCGGCGACTCGGCGTTGCTGCTCGGCCAGTACCTCTCGGCGCTGAACATCCTCTCCCCCGAGGAGGAAGAGGACCTGCACGTGCGGATGATGCGGGGCGCCGTCGCCCGCGGCCACCGCACGGTCGTCTTCAAGCCCCATCCCACCGCCCCGGCCCGCTACAGCCGGGCCCTGGAGACGGAGGCCGGGAAGCTCGGCGTGGACCTCACGGTGCTGGACACGCCCGTGCTCGCCGAGGTGCTGTTCGACCGGGCCCGGCCGGCGCTGGTCGTCGGCTGCTTCTCGACCGCGCTGTTCACCGCCTCGGCGTTCTACGACCTGCCGGTCGCGCGCATCGGTACGGAGCTGCTGCTGGAGCGGCTGACGCCGTACCAGAACAGCAACCGGGTCCCGACCGCGCTGGCGGACGCGCTGCTGCCCGGCCTGGAGAGCGGCGAGGACGGTGACGTGCTGCCGGCCGCACGGCTGTCCGCTCTCGTCACGGCGCTCGGATTCACCATGCAGCCGCAGATCTACCCGGACCTGCGCCCGCAGGCCGAGCAGTTCCTCGCCCGGCACCTCGGGCCGCGCACCCGGCGCTACTTCAAGAAGCGCCGCCTCACCGCGCTCGGGCTGCCCGGGGGCATTCCGCAGCGGCTGGCGTTCCTGCCGCGCAACTCAACGGCACGCCGGGTGGTCCGGCGGGCCCGGGCCTTGCGCAAGGCGGTAGGCCGCTGAGCCGGTCCGTCCGGCGGTCCGCGCCGCCCGGCGACTTCCAGATGAACCCATGGGGACCTGCAGGCGAAGCCTGTCACCGTCGAACGTGATTGCGTCAACTCTCGTCCTAGGGTGACAGGCGCCCGCCCGCAGGCGGCTCAGGCAAAGGACATACGAGCCACACAGAGGTTTCCAGCGTGACCGAGACGGTCGTCAGCACCCGCAAGCCCCAGCCCGGCGTCGCCGTGCTGGTCGAACCACCGGGCTCCACGACCGTCCCACGGCGCGCCAGGGACTTCGCCGGGCGGCTGCGCGCACTGGACGGACTGCGGCTGGTGGCGGCGCTGATGGTGGCGCTGTACCACTACGGCGGGCGCGGCGGTGAGGTCGCCCAGGCGTGGGGCACCTCGCCCCGGGACCAGTTCCCCACCCTGCACTCGCTGTTCGCCTACGGCTGCCTCGGTGTCCAGGTGTTCTTCGTGATCAGCGGGTTCGTGATCTGCATGAGCGGCTGGGGCCGCCCCCTGAAGTCGTTCTTCGCCTCCCGCGCCTCCCGGCTGCTGCCCGCCTACTGGACGGCCGTCCTGCTGGTGACCGCCGTCTTCGCGCTGCCGGTGGTCGCCTACAAGGCCGTGTCGCCGAGCGACGCGCTGGTGAACCTGACGATGCTGCAGATGCCACTGGGCGTCGACCGGGTGCTCGGCGTGTGCTGGACCCTGTGGGCGGAGGTCCGCTTCTACGCCCTGTTCGCCCTGTGCGTGGTGCTGCCCGGGGCGAACCGGCGCCGGGTGATCATGTTCTGCGCGGGCTGGATGCTGGCGGCGGTGATCGCTCAGAACGCGGACATGCCGCTGCTCGACATCGTGCTGATGCCCGAGTACGCGCCCTTCTTCATCGGCGGTGTCGGCCTCTATCTCGTGCACCGCGACCGGCGGGACGTCCACGGCTGGGGCATCGTGGCCGTGAGCTGGCTCATCGGCCAGCACTACGCGGTGCAGTCGCTGTGGCACGCCCCGGACCCGGAGGCCTTCTCCTACCGCTCGTCGTTCGGGATCATCGCCGTCGTCACGTTCGGCTTCGTGGCGGTCGCCGCGATCGCGCTGGGCCTGCTGGGCCGGGTGAACTGGCGGTGGCTGACGGTCGCGGGCGCGCTGACGTACCCCTTCTACCTGGTCCACGAGCATCTCGGCTGGGTGGTGATCCAGGCCCTGCACCGCGGTCTGGGGCTGGCGTCGGGGGTGACCTTCGCGCTGACGGTGGCGTCAATGCTGCTGCTGGCGTGGCTCCTGCACAAGTATGTGGAGAAGCCGCTGACGCCCCGGCTGCGGGCGGCCCTGTCGAAGACCCGCTGACCCTGTTCACGGGACGTTCAACCGGCCGTCGACCGGGGCAATGCTCCGAGAGAAGGCTCGTCTCATGACCCACGCACAAGCGATCGACAAGCACCCCGGCGAACTCGCCGACGTACCCGGCTGGTTCCCGGCCCTGGACCAGACGCTGTTCACCTGGTTCCTCGAACAGCAGACGAAGGCCGGCCTCGAGGGAGACCTGCTGGAACTCGGCGTCTACATGGGCAAGAGCGCGATCCTCCTCGGCCACCACCTCCAGGACGGCGAGCGGTTCACGGTCTGCGACCTGTTCGAGGGCGACGCCCCCGACGACGCCAACCAGGCGGAGTCGGCACAGTCGTACGCCTCGCTGACCCAGCAGGCGTTCGAGCGGAACTACCTGTCCTTCCACGACTCCCTGCCGACGGTGATCACCGGCCCCAGTTCCCTGGTGGACGAGAAGGTCTCCCCGGACTCCTGCCGCTTCATCCACATCGACGCCTCGCACCTGTACGAGCACGTGTACGGGGACATCGGCGCGGCCCACGACATCCTGCTGCCCGAGGGCGTCGTGGTCCTGGACGACTTCCGGTCCGAGCACACCCCGGGTGTCTCGGTCGCCGCCTGGGAGGCCGTCCTCAACCGCGGACTGCGCCCGATCTGCCTCAGCACGCAGAAGATGTACGCGACCTGGGGCGACCCCGAGCCGCTCCAGGAGGAACTGCTCGCCATGCTCCGGCTGCGCACGGACGTCGGGCTGAGTGTGCAGGAGGCGGCCGGGCACCGGCTGATCCGGACCCGTTCCCGGGGTATGAAGCCGCCGCCCTTCCCGCTCTCGCGGCACTACGAGGAGCCCGCACCCGCACCGGTCCCCATCCCCGAGGCCCGCGCGTCGAGCGCGGCGCGCCCGGCCCGGCCCGCCCCGTCCCGGGCCCGCAGGCTCGCCAAGGACCTGCTGCCGCCGGTGGTCACCCGGGCGGTACGGCGGGCCCGCGCGAAACGGTCATGACGCGCCGGGCCGCGTCATGAGACCCCGTAGCGCGCCCCGATCCCCCCGATCACGAGGGCGAGTCCCTCCTCGAAGTGCCGGTCGTAGTCCTCGAAGATCTCCGCGCCCGCCTGGGCCGACAAGGGAAAGTCGGCCATCAGGCGGGCGCGTTCGCCCATGTCGTAGCCCTCTCGGCGCTCGCCCGGCAGCGGCTGCACGCCCTGCTCCTCGGTGACGAAGCCCAGCGTGTACAGGTACGCCGTGGTGAGCGCGCGGGCCGCCTGGGCGAGGGTGAACCCGGCGGCCGTGAGCAGGCGCAGGTTGTCCTCCATCTGCCCGGCGTGCTCGATGCCGGTGAAGCGTGAGCCGCTGAACACCTTCGCGCCGTCCCGGTAGCCGAGCAGGGCCGCGCGCAGGCCCCGGTTGGCCTTGAGCAGCCGGTCCTGCCAGGTGTCGGCCGGGTCGAGAGCGGCCCCGGCGACCATCCGGCGGTACATCTCGGTCGCCATCTCGTCGAGCAGCGCCTGCTTGTCCTTGAAGTGCCAGTAGAGGGCGGGCGCCTTCACGTCCAGCTCCCGGGCGATGGCCCGCAGCGTCAGGCCGTCCAGGCCGGTCTCGTTCAGGAGCCGCAGCGCGGTGTCCGCGACCCGGCGGCGGTCCAGGGGTTCGCGTCGGTCCGTACTCACGCTTGACAACTTAACACCGTTAAGGCAATCCTCTGAAACGAGGCTACTTAACAGCGTTAAGGAGAAGGTGGCGTGATGGACACGGACGTGCTGGTGGTGGGTGCGGGCCCGACGGGCCTGGCGCTCGGCATCGACCTCGCCCGGCGAGGCGTGGCAGCGCTGGTCGTCGAGCGGGCCGGGGCGCTGTTCCCCGGTTCGCGCGGCAAGGGGATCCAGCCGCGCACGATGGAGGTCTTCGACGACCTGGGCGTGCTCGACGCGATCCGCGCGGCGGGCGGCCCCTACCCGGTGGGGATGGTCTGGCAGGACGGCAGGCGGGCGGGCGAACACCACATGTTCGACGCCGCCGAACCGAGCGAGGACGCGCCCTACAACGAGCCGTGGATGGTGCCGCAGTGGCGCACGCAGCAGATCCTGCGGGCGCGGCTGGAGGAGCTGGGCGGGGAGGTCGCCTTCGGCCGGGAGGTGGTCGGGCTGAGCCAGGACGAGGAGGGGGTGCGCGCGGAGTTCGCCTCGGGCGAGGCCGTCACCGCCCGGTACGCCGTGGCGGCGGACGGCGGCCGCTCGACCGCGCGCAGGCTGCTCGGCATCGGCATGGCGGGCGAGACCGTCGACCCCAACCCGACCCTGGTCGCGGACGTGCGGATCGACGGCCTGGACCGGGACAACTGGCATGTCTTCCCGCCCGGTGCGGGCGACGGATTCCTGGCGATCTGCCCGCTGGCCGGCACCGAGGACTTCCAGCTGGTGGCGCAGTTCCCGGAGGGCACGGCACCGGACCTCTCCCTGGAGGGCGTCCGCAAGGTCGTCGCCGCACGGTCGCACCTCGCGCCGGAGTCCGTGACGGAGCTGCGGTGGGCCTCGGACTTCCGCCCCCGGGCGGCGCTCGCGGACCGCTTCCGCTCCGGGCGGGTCTTCCTCGCCGGTGACGCGGCGCACGTCCACTCCCCCGCCGGCGGCCAGGGCCTGAACACCAGCGTCCAGGACGCCTACAACCTGGGCTGGAAGCTGGGTGCGGTGCTGCGCGACGGCGCGGACGCGGCCCTGCTCGACTCCTACGAACAGGAGCGCCGGCCCATAGCCGCCGAGGTGCTCGGGCTGTCCACCCGTGTGCACCGCGGCGAGACCCGGCGCGGCGGGGCGACCCGTCAACTCGGCATCGGCTACCGGCGGTCACCGCTCACCCGCGAGACCCGGACCGATCCCGGCTCCCTGCTGGCGGGCGACCGCGCGCCCGACGGGTTCGTGGCCGGCGTCCGGCTCTTCGACGTGTTCCGCGGCCCGCACTGGACCCTGCTGGCCCTCGGGGACGCACAGGCTCCGGACCTCGGCCAGCGGATCCCGGTCGTACGGGGCCGCGCACCCGGGCCGTACGGGCCCGGTCTGTTCCTCGTCCGCCCCGACGGCCATGTCGGCTGGGCAGGGGACACGGCGGCCGGACTCGAAGGCCACCTGGCCCGCTTCGGCCAGGCCTAGGGGGCGCCCTACGAGCTCGCCAGGGACAGCTTCACCGCGAACCCGAGGAACAGCGCGCCCGCCGCCGAAGTCGCCCCCGCCGACAGGCGCCTGCGACGGCGGAAGGCGGCGGCCAGCCGGGTGCCGCCGAAGATCAGAGCGCTGAGGTAGAGCACGCTGGCGAGCTGGGCGAGGGACCCGAGGACGACGAAGGACAGGGCCGGATAGGCGTACCCCGGGTCCACGAACTGCACGAAGAAGGCGACGAAGAAGAGGATCGCCTTGGGGTTGAACAGGCTGACGACGAAGGCACGGCGGAAGGGCCGCTCCCCGGCGGGCGCGGGCGCCTCGTCACCGGCGGACCGGCTCGCACGCGTCCGCCACATGCCCCACGCGGCCCGCAGCATGCCGACGGCCAGCCACGTCAGGTATCCGGCCCCCGCGTACTTGACGACGGCGAACAGCACGGGGGTCGCCTGGAGCAGCGAGGCGACGCCGGCGGCGGACAGCGTCATCAGCACCGCGTCCCCGCACCAGACCCCGGCCGAGGCGGTGTACCCGGCGCGCACACCGCGGCGGGCGGCCACCGACAGGACGTACAGCGAGTTGGGACCGGGCAGCAGGACGATCAGGACGAGGCCCGCCAGGTAGGTGGGCAGATCGACGACACCGAACATGCGCATGAGTCTCGCACGCGGGTCCGGCATCCCTGGCCGGGGCCTCGGTCAGAAGGCGTCGGACGGGACGTACGCCCCCCACACCTCGCGCAGGGCGTCGCACACCTCGCCGACGGTGGCCCTCGCCCGGAGCGCGTCCTTCATCGGGTAGAGGACGTTGTCCTCGCCCCCGGCGGCCTTCTTCAACGCGGCCAGGGCCGCGTCGACGGCCGGCTGGTCCCGCTGCGCCCGCAGCTCCGCCAGCCGCCGGGCCTGCCGCGCCTCGATGGCCGGGTCGACGCGCAGCGGCTCGTACGGCTCCTCCTCGTCGAGCTGGAAGCGGTTGACACCGACCACGACCCGCTCGCCGGAGTCGGTCTCCTGGGCGATGCGGTAGGCGTTGCGTTCGATCTCGTTCTTCTGGAAGCCGTGTTCGATGGCGTCGACGGCGCCGCCCAGCTCCTCGACCCTTTCCATCAGCCGCACGGCGGCGGCTTCGACGTCGTCGGTCATCCTCTCGATGACGTAGGACCCGGCGAACGGGTCGACGGTGGCGGTCACGTCGGTCTCGTGGGCGAGGACCTGCTGGGTGCGCAGGGCGAGGCGGGCGGACTTGCCGGTGGGCAGGGCGATGGCCTCGTCGAAGGAGTTGGTGTGCAGCGACTGCGTCCCGCCGAGCACCGCGGCGAGCCCCTGCACGGCGACCCGGACCAGGTTGACCTCGGGCTGCTGAGCCGTCAGCTGCACCCCGGCCGTCTGGGTGTGGAAGCGCAGCATCAGCGACTTGGGGTCGCGCGCGCCGAACTCCTCGCGCATGACCCGGGCCCAGATCCGCCGCGCGGCACGGAACTTGGCCACCTCCTCCAGGAGCGTGGTGCGGGCCACGAAGAAGAACGACAGGCGGGGGGCGAAGTCGTCGACGTCCATGCCGGCCGCGACCGCGGTGCGCACGTACTCGATGCCGTCGGCCAGGGTGAAGGCGATCTCCTGCACGGGCGAGGCACCCGCCTCGGCCATGTGGTAGCCGGAGATCGAGATGGTGTTCCACCTCGGGATCTCGGCCCGGCAGTACTGGAAGATGTCCGCGGTCAGCCGCAGGGACGGCTTGGGCGGGAAGATGTAGGTGCCCCGGGCGATGTACTCCTTCAGCACGTCGTTCTGGATCGTGCCCGTCAGCCGGTCCGCCGGGATCCCCTGCTCCTCGGCCACCAGCTGGTACAGGAGCAGCAGCAGGGCCGCCGGGGCGTTGATCGTCATCGACGTCGAGACCTGGTCCAGCGGGATCCCGTCGAACAGCACCCGCATGTCCTCGATCGAGTCGACGGCCACCCCGACCTTGCCGACCTCGCCGTGGGCGATCGGCGCGTCGGAGTCGTGGCCCATCTGGGTGGGCAGGTCGAAGGCGACCGACAGCCCGGTCGTGCCGTGGGCGATCAGCTGCCGGTAGCGGGCGTTGGACTCCGCGGCCGTGCCGAAACCGGCGTACTGGCGCATGGTCCAGGGGCGGCCCGTGTACATCGACGGGTACACGCCCCGGGTGTACGGGAACGCCCCCGGCTCCCCCAGCTTCTGCGCCGGATCCCAGCCCTCGAGGTCCCGCGGCCCGTAGAGCGGCTCGATGGGCAGTCCGGACTCCGACTCACGCGCCATGGTGGGTGCCTCCCGCAGAGCAGTGACCTCGCTCACCACCATGCCCCCTGGTTCGCCGCGGGTCACGCCCGGGGAACATCTCAGGTGACATCCAGGGGTGCCGGTGAGCCGAGCGGGGGGCCGTGTGCGTACTACGGGCATGGGGAGAGCGTTCGTGGCGGGACTCGCCGTGGTGGCCGCGCTGGCCGGCTGCACGGTGCAGACCCCCGACGGCGAGGGCGAGCGCCGCTCGCCGGTGCACATCGAGCTGCCCGGCGACACCCCGTCCCCGGGCCGCACGCCCGCCGGTGGCGGCGACGGGCCGCGCTCCGCGCCGCCGTCCGGCGACGACCGGCCCCGGGCCGCTCCCACGCCGTCCCGCGTGCTGTGGTCCCGCGGCGACACCGGCCGGGACGTCCGGGAGCTCCAGGCCCGGCTGCGGCAGGTCGCCTGGCTGTTCGAGGGGCCGACCGGGACCTATGGCGAACAGACGGAACGGGCGGTCAGCGGCTTCCAGGGCAAGCGCGGGCTGCCGCGCACCGGGAGGACCGACGCCGTCACCTGGCAGCGGCTGCTGGGCATGACGCGCGAGCCGGGCCGCTGGGACCTGTACCTGATGGGCGGCCAGCCGGCCGACCCGCCGGACGCGCGCTGCCGCAGCGGCCGGGTGCTGTGCATCGACAAGACCAGCAGGACACTGCGCTGGATGATCGACGGGCGGACCGTGTCCACGATGGCGGTCCGCTTCGGCTCGCAGTACACGCCGACCCGGGAGGGCGTCTTCTCCGTCTACTGGAAATCACGCGACCACGTCTCGACGCTCTACGACTCGCCCATGCCCTACGCGATGTTCTTCAGCGGCGGCCAGGCCGTGCACTTCTCGGTGGACTTCGCCGCCCGGGGCTACGCGGGCGCCTCACACGGCTGCGTCAACGTCCGGGACGAGGCGGCGATCGCGGAGCTCTACGCGCAGGTCCGCAACGGCGACAAGGTCGTCGTGTCCTGGTGACGGCGCGGAGGGGAAGTTGGGGCGCGGGCGGGACCGGGGGAACGTGTCCCGCCCGCGCTCAGGTGCACGAGCCGTAGGTACGGGGGGAACCCCGGCTCTGTGCGACGGCCGATGACCAGTCGGCTCACTCATTACTGCGCCGGGGCGGCCGAAAACGTCACACCCTCGGCCCGTCAATTTTCACGGAGGACGAAACCGCAGGTCGCAGCGGTGCGAGCGAGGTCCGGAGCCGGCCACGGTCCGCGCCGTCCCCGTCCCCGTCCTGTTGCGCGGCCCGCTTCCCGGCCTTCCGGTCGGCCTTGTCCTGCTGTCCGTCCTGGCCGCGGTCCTGCTTCCGGTCCTGCTTCCGGCCGTGGTCGCGGTCCAGCTTCCGGTCGTGCTTCCGGCCGTGGTCGCGGTCCTGCTCGGGGTGCCGGTCCGCGCCCTTCCCCTGGTGACGCCCCTGGTCCGCGCGCTCGTCGTGCCCGCGCTCGCCCGAGAAGGGGTCCTCGGAGGACAGGACGCCCTTGCAGTACTTCCACACCCGCAGGCCGCCCGCCGCGTCCCGCAGGGCACGTCTGCGGTCGGGATCCGGCCGCCGGCCGTCGCGGAGGTCGCGGCATGCGGAGACGATCTCGTCGCGGTCGCCGCCGGAGCGCGCCTTCGGGTCGCCCGGCCCCGCGGCGGCGTCCTCGCGCTGCGGGTGCCGGCCCCGGCCGGGGTCGTCGTCCGGGGTGGAGCCGCCCTGGGCGGCGTCGCTCGGCGACGGCGACACCAGCGGGCGTTCCGGATGCGTCACGGAGGCAGAGACGGAGGCACCGGGGTGGGGCTCGTCCTCGCCGAAGGGCGCCTTCAGCGCTCCGGTTCCGGCCGCGAGGGCGACCCCGCCGACCATGCCGACGGCCAGCGCGGCGGCCAGGACGAGGCGTACGGGACGGGCCCAGCGCGGCGGCCGGACGGTGCCGGTACCGCGGTCACCGGGGGTTCCGATACGGACCAGCCCGGCGTCGGCGACCTCGGCCGCGCCCTGACCGCCCAGGTCCGCACGGGCCGCGTCGGCGTCGGCGCGTTCCGCCCGGGCCTTGCGGAAAGCGGCCACCGCGGCGGCCTCGCCGGGGAGTTCATCGCTGGTCAGCGGGGGTGTGGCAGACAGCGCGCCGAGGGCCTCGGCGAGGTGTTCGGCCTGTTCCCGGCCGGCGCCTTCGACAGCTCCGAGTGGCTCTCCGCTCAGCAAACGCTCCGCCGTTTCGCGGTCCAGCCACCTGTACTGCTCGTCGGCCATCACACATCCTTCTGCGTCCGCGCAACGCTACGCGTCACACCTGCGGACGTCACGGCACCGCCGCGCGGTTCTCGCTGGGGCGGCAGGGCATCGAGCACCCCGGCGGATTCCGGATCGCCCTGCGGGTGGTCGCCGAGCAGTTCGGCGAGCCGCTTCAGGCCCCGGTGCGCCGCCGTACGGACCGCGCCCGGTCGCTTGCCGAGCGTCTCGGCTGCCGTCTTCGCGTCGAGCCCCACCACCACGCGCAGCACGACCGCTTCGGCCTGGTCCTGCGGCAGCCGGGATATCAGGGAGAACGCGCCGTCGGTGGCCAGCGCCTCGATGGCCTCACCCGCGGTGTCCGACTCGGCGGCCCGGCCGGTCAGCTCGGTCTCGTCACCGCCGATCGCGGGCCGCCGCCCGCGCATGCGTATGTGGTCCAGCGCACGGTTGCGGGCGATCCGGGCGGCCCAGCCGCGGAACCGGTCCGCGTCTCCGGTGAACCGCTCCATGTCGCGGGCTATCTGGAGCCAGGCCTCGGACGTCACGTCCTCGGCGTCGGGGTCGCCGACCAGCGTCCGTACGTACCCGAGCAGCCGCGGGTGCACCGTGCGGTACACGGCCCGGAACGCGTCCTCGTCCCCGGCCTGTGCCGCGCGCACCGCGGTGGTCAGCTCCGCGTCGTCCCCCAGCACCGCGCGCCCTTCTGCGCCTGAACCGGTGCCGCCCTCGCGGACCGGGTTATCGCCGTCGTGGTTGCTCAATTGGTGGTTGCGGTATCAAGACCGCAGGTGGTTGCGGTGGTCGTACCGCCTTCGCCTTGGCGCGAATGGCACGTTACGACCTGAAACCACTCCCCGTCCATGTCCGCCCAGGATGCAACTAAGCCGTGACGCGCTGGGGTGTGACAGAAAACGCACACCGGGCGCTGTAGGGAGTACGGGCCGCCGCGCGGCCCGTGCCGCGCGACGGCCGGGGCCTCTCCTGTGGGGGGTGGCGGCCTCGGCCGTTGCCAAGGCGAGGACCGGCGGGTGCGCGCAGTCGCCCCGCGGTGACGGCCGGCGCTCGCGGAATCCCTTACGGGTGACGGCCGTTGGGCTGGGAGCGCTTGCCCTCGCTGCGGTCCTCGCCCGCGCCGGTGTCCGCGCTCTTGCCCGAGTCGTCGCCCGACTCGTTGCCCCCGCCCGGGTCCGCGCCGGGTGTGGCGTCGTTCTGCGCGGGATCGCCGTTCCCGGAGCCGCCACTGCTGTCCTTCGGGTCGTCCAGTCGCTCCGCACAGTACGCCGTGACGTTGCTCTCACCGCCCGCGGCGGCCACGAGACGCTGCCAGGCCGTCGCCTCCATCGCCTTGCCGTGCTGCCGGGCCCCCTCGTAGGCGCGGCAGTGGGCTTCGGCGTCCTGGGCGGGAGCCGGGCGTTCCGGGTCCGCCGGGGCCGAGCCGGTACCCGGGCCGGGGCTGGGGCTGTGGCTGCCGGGGGCAGGCTGTCCCGCCGGGTCGCGCGGGGCGCTGCTCGGGGCGGGCCGGCGCTCGGGGCCGTCCTCGGTGTCCTCCTCCGGCGATCCCGCCACGCCGATCGCCGCCACGGCGACACCGCCCAGCGTGAGACTGGCGAGCAGCACGGAGAGCGTCGTCCTCAGGGACCGCCCCAGGTGACGCCGCTCGCGGGCCCGCCAGTCGTCCCGGCGGCGGGTGCGCGTGCGCACGGCCCCGGCGTCCCGGGCGGCCCGGAAGGCGGCCACGGCCCGCTGTTCGGCCCCGGCGTCGACGCCTTCCCGGACGAGGGAGGCGACGATCAGCGCCTCCACGTCGGAGTCGAGGAGGGCATGACGGGAACCACGGCCGGAAAGCCCGCCGCCGTTCGGCCGTTCACCCATGTCTGTTTCCGTCCCTGCTCGATCCGATCGATACTTCTGCCACACCGGCGCCGGCCGGCCCGCCGGGCCCCAGTACGTCCCGCCGGTCCGCCCTGTTCAGGGCGCCCGGCCCGCGCCGCCCCTGCGGGCCCGTCCGCGAAACCATCGGTTCCGCTACGTCGACTCACCCAGCGTCCGCGGGGCCTCATCCGTCACACTCTCCGCGCCCAGCCTCCGGGCGAGGCGCTTCAGACCCCGGTGGGCGGCCGTGCGTACGGCGCCCGGCCGCTTGCCCAGGACCCGCGCGGCAGCCGGGCCGTCGAGGCCGACCACGACCCGCAGCAGCACGGCCTCGGCCTGGTCCCGCGGCAGCCCCCGGACCAGTTCCAGGGCGTGCGCGGTGGAGATGGCCTCCAGCGCCTGGTCGTGCGTGCTCTGCGGTCCGGGCAGTTCCAGGACGTCCTGCTCCAGCGCGGACGACCGGGGCCGTACCCGCTGCCGGCGCAGGTGGTCCAGCGCCCGGTGCCGGGCGATGGTCGCCGTCCAGCCACGGAAGCCGGCCCCGTCGCCCCGGAACCTTCCGAGGTCCCGGGCGATCTCCAGCCAGGCGTCGGACGCCACGTCCTCCGCGTCGTCCCCGACCAGGCCGCGCAGATAGCCGAGCAGTCCGGGCTGCACGAACCGGTAGGCGGCCGCGAAGGCCGCCTCGTCGCCCTGCTGGGCCCGCGCGACGGCCGCGCCCAGTTCCCCGTCGTACGCCTGCCCGCGCCGGGGTGCCGCTCCCTGACCCAAGTACCGTCCTCGTCCGTGCCGCTTGCGCGCCCTGCCACGGTGATCAGCGCCGGTCCGCTCGGAAGTGTCACAGCGCGTCAGGCGCCCGGGTCCGACGGCCGTTCGGGTCGCCCCGGCCCGACGACCGTTCGGGTCATCCCGGCCCGCCGTCCTCGGGACCCCGCCCCCGTGGACGTTTCGGTCAAGTGACGTACCGGGGACCTCTGCCGGCGATGCCACCGCCCACGAAAGGCGAGCGCCGTATGACATCCCGCCTCCTGCGCACCGCCGTCGCCACCGCCCTGACCCTCGGTGCCCTCGGCCTGACCCAGCCCGCCCGGGCCAATCCCTCGAACGGTGTGCACACCGTCCGGGTGCCGGACGGCGACCCCTACGACCGGTCCCTCGCCCCGCGCACCACCGAGCCGTTCAGCATGATCGGCATCACCTGGGACGACCCGCACGCGGCCCTGGACGGCACCGCGCAGGTGCGCACCCGCTCCCGGGAGAGCGGCGCGTGGACCGCCTGGCGCCCCCTGGAGGCCGACGGCCGTACGCCCGAGACCGGCCCCGACCGCGACCGGACCGGCGTGCGCGGCAGCACCCAGCCGCTGTGGACCGGGCCCTCGGACGGTGTCCAGGTGCGCGTGACGGGCTGGCACCTGCCGGAGGGGCTGCGCGTCGAACTGGTCGATCCCGGGGCCGGGTCGGACGCGGTGCACAGCGCTGCCGTCGGGCCGGGCGCGGCCGGGCCGGCCGCCGGGCCGCTCGCGGCCCCGCGTCCCACCGTGACGTCGCGCTCCGCCTGGGGCGCCGACGAGTCCCTGGTGGAGGACCCGCCCACCTACACGGGCGGCACCAAGGCCATGTTCGTGCACCACACGGCGGGCACCAACAACTACACCTGCTCCGAGTCGGCGTCGATCGTGCGCGGCGTGTTCCTCTACCACGTGCAGAGCAACGGCTGGAACGACATCGGCTACCACTTCCTCGTCGACAAGTGCGGCACCGTCTTCGAGGGGCGCGCGGGCGGCATCGACAAGCCCGTCCTCGGCGCGCACACCTACGGGTTCAACACCGCCACCAGCAGCGTCTCGGTGCTCGGCAACTACTCCACGGCGGCCACCAACGCCGCGGTGCGCGCGTCGGTCGCGAAGGTCGCCGCGTGGAAGCTCGGCCTCTACGGCATCGACCCGGCCGGGGCGGTCGTGCTGACCGCGGGTGCCGACAACGGCAAGTACAAACTGGGCCAGAAGGTGGCGTTCCACCGCGTCTCAGGCCACCGCGACGGCTACCCGACCGAGTGCCCCGGGCAGAACCTCTACAACGATCTGCCCGCGATCCGCGCCCTGGCCGCCAACGCCGGCACGACCGCCACGCCCGTCACCGAGCCGCCCGGGCCCGGGTACGAGGGCCTGGCCGAGGTCCGCGACGAGGGCGTCCCGGGGCGCTGACGCTAACGCCGGGGCGCGGTGGTCATCGCGTCCCGGCACAGCAGCCGCAGCGATCCATGGCCGCCGTAGCAGCGGCGGGCCTCGTCGATGGGGTCCCACAGGCGCCCGTCGGGGGTACGGATCCAGTGGTCGCCGCCGGTCGCCCACCACTCGGCGCCGGCCTGACGCGCCATCACCTCACCGGCGTACGCGCCGAAGCCGCGCAGCACCTGCTGGACGGCGGCGTCGGGCGCCCCCTCCCGCCGTATCCCCTCGATCATCCGGTCGACGCTCCACAGGCTCTGCGCCGAGTAGTCGAGGTGCAGCCGTGCCCCCTCGCGCATCGTCGCCACCGTGTCCGCCGCCCATCGCAGCGGCTTCGCAGCCGCCGATGGCCTGGTCTCCGCTTGAGTCGTCACACCCGGGAAAGCGCTGGGGCGAAGCGTTTCGTCACCCGGAATCGGGGACTTCCCCGAAGCGGCGCAGGACCACCCCACCTCGCCCAAGGGACAGTCACAGGACTCTTCCAGGAACGGGGTTTAGGCCGGTCGGGCACCTGGGGCCCGCTTCCCTCAGCCCTGTTGCCGGCTGCGGCGGGACACCACCGCGCGCAGCACCCGCCGCCCCTCGACCGACACCTCCAGGGCCCGGCGCAGCCCGGCCGGACCGTGTCCGGCCAGGACCTCCAGGACGGTGACCTGGCGGCGCAGTTCCGCGGCGACGAGGGGCGACATGCCGTCCGTACGCCCTTCGCGGCGGGAGTCCACGGACGCGGCCTCGTCCTCGGCGGTGTCGAGGAGCCGGTGGATCTGGAGGGAGGCCACGGAGCAGGCGTCGGCCCACACCCGGACCGCGGCGGCGGACCGCTCGGCGGGGGCGGCCTCGAGCATCCGGTGGGCGAGCGCGACCGCCTCGTCCTCGGTGCCGTCAGCGTCCAGTTTGCCGCGCGCCTGCTCCAGCCGCTCGCCCCACTCCTCGGCACCGGCGCCGTCGCTGAGACTCGCCCAGACCGGCCTGAGGATCTCGTCGTCACCGCCCAGCAGGGGCACGCACCGATCCAAACAAGCCAGCCCGCTCGCGGTCAGCCCGCGCTCGTCGGCCTGTGCGATCAACTCCACCAGGCTCATCCACGTCTCCCTCCGCGGGCCTTCTCCGGGGCCCGGCCAGGCCGCTGCCAGCCGTCACCCCTCACGGAACCCGCACCTCCCCTTACTGCGCGCAACGGCCCCGGAGTGTCACAGGGGCACCACGCCCAGCCTGTCGAGGAAGCGGAACAAGAGGTTTTCGGCCAGGGGATCAGGGTCTGAGGTCAGTACGTCCACCAGCGCGTCGGCGTTCACCTCGCGCCCGGCCTCCGCGGCCCAGCGCACCGCCCGCTCGGCGGCGTCGCCGGGCTCCAGGAAGTAGTCCTCCAGCGTGAGGCCCTCCTGGTCCGGCCCCAGGTACCCGGCCATCGCGGAGCGGGCGAGACAGGTGGTCCACACCCCGCTCTGCGGGGCCGCGGCCTCCAGCACCACGCACTCGCTGTTCATGACGTAACCGAAGAGCGCGGGCGCCCCGGTCTCCCGGGCGAGGGCGTTCATGTTCCCGATGTCGCCGTCACTGCTCGGGTACTCCCACACCTGCCATCCGCCCGGCGCCGAGGCGCGCTGCGTGAGGCCGTCCCCGGCCCCCGCCAGCGCGTCCAGCTCCGGCAGCGGCCGCTCCCCGCGGCCCACGACGAAATATCCCCAGTAGCCCATGACCCGGTTCCCCCCGGCATATTCGATGCTGCTCGCGAGAAGACCACCACAGTCGTACGGGAGTTCGCAGGCGTATGGGCCAATTCGTGCCGGTCAGCCGAGCCTGTCCGCCAGCGCCCGGAACTGCGCCCAGGACAGCTCGGGCTCGCCCGGGTCCCACAGCTTCTGGACGGTCGCCCGCAGCGGCATCCGGATCCCGGCCGCCACCTGCTCCTGCGTCTGGGAGTCCGCGAGGTCGCACCACACCGCGAAGGACCCGCCGAGGATCTGGCCGTCGTAGCGCGCGGGCACGGCCGCGGTGCCGCGCAGCACCCGTGGCGTCCACTGCTCGTAGATCCGCTGCCCCGTCGGGTAGACGAAGGTCTGCGGCTCGCCGAGGACGTAGTACAGGAACTCGTCGTTGTAGTTGATCACCTTGCGGCCCGCCTGGAGGTACTCCAGGGGCGCCCGGGCGCCGATCTCCTTGCCGGTCCAGTAGGCGACCTGGATGTCCTCGGCGGGCTCGACGGACGTGCCGCGGAAGAAGCCGTCGTTCCAGGCGCGCGGGGTGCGCTGGTGTTCGCGGACGGTGGCGGCCCGGTCGTTGAGCCATCCGGTGGTGAGGTCGGCGACCGTGGCGCCGGAGCCGTACTTCTTCTGCGCGGCTTCGGCCAGCTGCGGGAACGTCGCCTCCGGGTCGGAGCGGACCAGCGCCTGGTACTCGTCGGCCCCGAGGTGCCAGGGCTTGCCGGGGAAGAGCTCCGCGTACTCGTTCAGCAGCTCGTCGACGATCTCGGCACTCTCGGGCTTGGAGATGTCGATGGCGCCCTGCACCGCCGACCCCTGTGCGGTGCGCAGCTGCAGGTCGGGGTGGGCCCGGAGGACCGCGCCCAGGTGGCCGGGCGAGTCGATCTCGGGCACGACGGTGATGTGCCGGCTCTCCGCGAGGTCGACGATCTTCCGCACCTGCGCCTTGGTCAGATGCGGCTGGGACACGATCTCCGGCTGCGTGTCGGACTCGATCCGGAATCCCTGGTCGTCGGAGAAGTGCAGCCCCAGCTGGTTGAACTTGAGGTCGCCCAGTTCCCGGACGCGGTCCTCGATCCAGTCCGCCGTGAAGTTCTTGCGCGCGATGTCCAGCATGAATCCGCGCTGCGGCTTGGCCGGTTCGTCCTTCACGACGCCCTCGGGGGCCGTGCCGCCGTCGTGGGTCTCCTGCTTGAGCGTGCGGGTGCCGTAGAAGACCCCCGTGTCGGTGGGGCCGACGATCTCCACCCGCCCGTCGCGCACGGTCATCACGTACGACTCCGGGTTCGCCCCCTTGCCGTCGTTCAGCGCCAGCCGCAGGTCCCCGGCCTTCGTGTCGCCCCTCTCGCCCGCGTACGTCATGCCGAGTTCGCCGGCGACCAGCCGTCCCTCGTCGGCCAGCGCGGGGTCGTCCACGACCACCCTGTTGCCCTTCTCGGGGCGCCAGCCCGGGCCGCGCGCCGGCTCGTGGTCGCGCACGGCGGGGATGGTGCGGGGCGCCTCGGACAGGGGGTAGGAGCGGGTCGGGCCGGGGGTGGGGGCCGCTTCCGGCGCCCTGTCCGGGGGTGCCGCCGCCGTGGCCCCCCGAGACGATCTCGCCTCCTGGCCCGTGGACCCGGCGTCACCCCCCGAGGCCGCCCAGAGCCCGAGACTCACCCCGGCCGCGACCACGACCAGGGCTACCGCCATGGCCACGACCAGCACCTGCCGCTGTTTCCCCTGCTTCGCCGAAGTCCGGCGCCTGTGCTGACTCACCCAGCCAACCTAAAACCCGGCGCGGGATGGCGCGCGTCCACCACGCGCGCCGAAACTCTCCCTCCCGGGTGAAATTCAGGCATCCTTCGGACACGTCATGGTCGTACTCGGTAGCGTGACGTCACATCTCTCACAACTTGTCCTGCCGACACACGTGACGCCCACAAGGACCCACGCTGCCCGCGCACCGTCTCCCAGATCTCCCCGGCCGACTCGCCATACCGGTGGAGCACTTCAACGCAGCCTCCGAGGAGTACCTGGAGCAGGCCCTCCTCTCCTGCCTGCGCAGCCTCCGCTGGTCCCGGCGCGTCGCGGCACACCGCCCCTACCCGGACCTGGACTCCCTGCTGGCCGCGGCGGACGAGGCGGCCTACGACCTGACCTGGCCGGAGCTCACGGACGCGCTGGCGGCCGAGCATCTGCCCACGCTCCCGCCCGACACCTACTCCGCGGCCCACACCGCCCTGAGCGCGGCCCACGCCGCCTACGAGGCCCGCTTCGGGCACGTGTTCGTCATCTGCCTGGACGGCGTGTCACCCGCCGAGACCCTGGACCGGCTCCTGGAGGCCATCCGGTCACGATTGACGAACGATCCGGAGGAGGAGCGGGCCGTGACGGCGGACGAACTCCGGCGGCTCGCGAGGGAACGGTTGATCAGCGCCCTGAGGGGCGCGGGGAACTGCGCGATCAACCACTGACGGCCCGCACCCCGGCGCCCCCGGGCACCCCCACCCCTCTGGCGGCACTAGCCCACCAGTACCTCTTTGCGTGCCAGTTTGATCACACCCCGGGACCCCGGCGCAGCCCAGCCGCAGCGCCTCGCTACGATGCTGGGGGCCGGTGGACCGTACCCGGCCGGGCCCGACCGACACACCAAGCCGGCGCGGCCCCAATCCCCGCTCCCGGAGGAAACTTCCGTGCCGGCTGGAACGCTGTACCGCGGCCGGGAAGGAATGTGGTCCTGGGTGGCTCACCGAGTCACCGGCGTCCTCATCTTCTTCTTCCTGTTCGTTCACGTGCTGGACACCGCCCTCGTCCGCGTGTCCCCTGAGGCCTACGACAACGTCGTGGCCACGTACAAGACGCCGATCGTCGCGCTGCTGGAGTACGGCCTCGTCGCCGCCATCCTCTTCCACGCGCTCAACGGTCTGCGCGTCATCGCCGTCGACTTCTGGATCAAGGGCGCCCGGTACCAGAAGCAGATGCTCTGGACCGTCGTAGCCCTGTGGGTCGTGCTGATGCTCGGGGCGATCTACCCCGTCCTCGGCCACGCCGCTCGTGAACTCTTCGGGAGCTGACGCCAATGTCCACGTCTGAGAAGACCGCCGCCGGCGTCGGCCCCGTCGAGGGCGGCGCCGTCTACACCGTCGACAACCCGGCGCCCTTCATCGAGGCACCGCGCCAGCGGACCAAGAAGACCCCGAAGAGCACCCGGGGCAACTTCGAGCTGGCCGCCTGGCTCTTCATGCGCCTGTCGGGCGTCGTGCTGGTCGTCCTGGTCCTCGGCCACCTGCTGATCCAGCTCGTGCTGGACGGCGGCGTCTCCAAGATCGGCTTCGCCTTCGTGGCGGGCCGCTGGGCGTCCCCGTTCTGGCAGGTCTGGGACCTGCTGATGCTGTGGCTCGCCATGCTGCACGGCGCCAACGGCCTGCGCACGGTCATCAACGACTACGCGGAGCGCGCGAACACCCGGCTGTGGCTCAAGGGCCTGCTCTACACCGCCACGGTGTTCACCATCCTGCTGGGCACGCTGGTGATCTTCACCTTCGACCCGAACATCCGCTAGGCACGGGGCTGCGAGAATCATGAAGATCCACAAGTACGACACCGTCATCGTCGGCGCCGGTGGCGCGGGCATGCGCGCGGCCATCGAGTCCACGAAGCGCAGCCGCACCGCCGTGCTGACCAAGCTGTACCCCACCCGCTCCCACACGGGCGCCGCGCAGGGCGGCATGGCCGCCGCGCTCGCCAACGTGGAGGAGGACAACTGGGAGTGGCACACCTTCGACACGGTCAAGGGCGGTGACTACCTGGTCGACCAGGACGCCGCCGAGATCCTGGCGAAGGAGGCCATCGACTCGGTCCTCGACCTGGAGAAGATGGGCCTGCCGTTCAACCGGACGCCCAACGGCACGATCGACCAGCGCCGCTTCGGCGGTCACAGCCGGAACCACGGCGAGGCCCCGGTCCGCCGCTCCTGCTACGCGGCCGACCGCACCGGCCACATGATCCTCCAGACGCTGTACCAGAACTGCGTCAAGGAGGGCGTGGAGTTCTACAACGAGTTCTACGTCCTGGACCAGCTGATCACCGAGGTCGACGGCGTCAAGAAGTCGGCGGGCGTCGTGGCGTACGAACTCGCCACCGGCGAGATCCACGTCTTCCAGGCGAAGTCCGTGGTCTACGCGTCCGGCGGCTGCGGCAAGTTCTTCAAGGTGACGTCCAACGCGCACACGCTGACCGGTGACGGCCAGGCGGCCGTCTACCGCCGCGGGCTGCCGCTGGAGGACATGGAGTTCTTCCAGTTCCACCCGACCGGCATCTGGCGCATGGGCATCCTGCTGACGGAGGGCGCCCGTGGTGAGGGCGGCATCCTCCGCAACAAGGACGGCGAGCGCTTCATGGAGAAGTACGCGCCGGTCATGAAGGATCTCGCGTCCCGTGACGTCGTGTCCCGCTCCATCTACACGGAGATCCGTGAGGGCCGCGGCTGCGGCCCCGAGGGCGACCACGTCTACCTGGACCTCACGCACCTCCCGCCGGAGCAGCTGGACGCCAAGCTCCCGGACATCACGGAGTTCGCGCGCACCTACCTCGGCATCGAGCCCTACACGGACCCGATCCCGATCCAGCCGACGGCCCACTACGCGATGGGCGGCATCCCGACGAACGTCGAGGGTGAGGTCCTGGCGGACAACACCACGGTCGTTCCCGGTCTGTACGCCGCGGGCGAGGTCGCCTGCGTCTCCGTGCACGGCGCCAACCGCCTCGGCACGAACTCGCTGCTGGACATCAACGTCTTCGGCAAGCGCGCGGGCATCGCCGCCGCCGAGTACGCGCAGAAGGCGGAGTTCGTCGAGCTGCCGGAGAACCCGGCGGAGCTCGTGATCGAGCAGGTGGAGCGGCTGCGCGACGCCACCGGCAACGAGCGGGTGGCGGACCTGCGGCGCGAGCTGCAGGAGACCATGGACGCCAACGTCATGGTGTTCCGCACCGAGCAGACCATCAAGACGGCGGTCGAGAAGATCGCGGAGCTGCGCGAGCGCTACAAGAACGTGGCGATCCAGGACAAGGGCAAGCGGTTCAACACGGACCTGCTGGAGGCCATCGAGCTGGGCAACCTGCTCGACCTCGCCGAGGTCATGGCGGTCTCCGCGCTCGCCCGCAAGGAGTCCCGCGGCGGTCACTACCGCGAGGACTACCCGAACCGCGACGACGTCAACTTCATGCGGCACACCATGGCGTACCGCGAGGTCGGCGCCGACGGCTCCGAAACCGTCCGTCTCGACTACAAGCCGGTCGTCCAGACCCGCTACCAGCCGATGGAGCGTAAGTACTGATGGCTACCCCCGTTCTGGACAAGGAAGACGCGGCCGGCAAGCCCGAGCCCGGTTTCGCCGACTCCCCCTACATCACGGTCACCTTCCGCATCCGCCGGTTCAACCCGGAGATCGCGGCGGAGGCGGTGTGGGAAGACTTCCAGGTGGAGATCGACCCCAAGGAGCGTGTCCTCGACGCCCTCCACAAGATCAAGTGGGACCTGGACGGCACGCTGACGTTCCGCCGTTCCTGCGCGCACGGCATCTGCGGCTCGGACGCCATGCGGATCAACGGCAAGAACCGCCTTGCCTGCAAGACGCTGATCAAGGACATCAACCCCGAGAAGCCGATCACGGTCGAGGCCATAAAGGGCCTCACGGTCCTGAAGGACCTCGTGGTCGACATGGAGCCGTTCTTCCAGGCGTACCGCGACGTCATGCCCTTCCTCATCACGAAGGACACGAACGAGCCGACGCGTGAGCGTTTCCAGACGGCCGAGGACCGCGAGCGCTTCGACGACACGACGAAGTGCATCCTCTGCGCGGCCTGCACCACCTCGTGCCCGGTCTTCTGGAACGACGGCCAGTACTTCGGCCCGGCCGCCATCGTCAACGCGCACCGCTTCATCTTCGACTCGCGTGACGAGGCGGGCGAGCAGCGCCTGGAGATCCTCAACGACCGCGACGGCGTGTGGCGCTGCCGCACGACGTTCAACTGCACGGACGCGTGCCCGCGCGGCATCGAGGTCACCAAGGCGATCGCGGAGGTGAAGCGAGCGCTGATCACGCGCCGCTTCTGAGCCTCGCAGGTTGCCGACGAGGGCCCCGTTTCCACTGGAGACGGGGCCCTCTGGCATATGCCACACGTTCGGGTGACCGAGTCCGGGACGGACACTGGGGGCGGCGTCCGACCTACGATGATGCTCTCGACACCAGTTCCCAGGAGGCACCTGATGTCCGCAGCTTCCGTCGAGCAGCCCTTCCACGACGAAGAGCCGGTCACCCTCACGACCATCGCCGACGAGATCATGGAGCGCCATCCGGGCTACCGCGTCGAGATCATCGGAGGCCATCTCCTCGTGACCCCGTCCCCTGACGGCGCCCATGCTCGCGCGCTGACCAAACTCATGCGTCCCTTCATGGCAGCCGACCTGGACGGAGGCGAAACCGAGGTCCTTCAGGGCGTCGGTCTTTGGCTGCCCATGGAGCCGGAGGACTACGCCATCCCCGACCTTGCGGTCGTGGACGCCGACTTCGAGGATCACCACGTCGAGAACAACGCCTACGACCCGGTCTGCTTCCGCCTCGTGCTGGAAGTCACCTCCACGAACTGGAAAAACGACCTGAAGACGAAGGTCGCCGCCTACGCCGAGGCCAACGTCCCGGTCTACGTCATCGTGGATCGCAAGCACCAACGCCTCCACGTCCTGACCGACCCGGTGGGAAACGGCTACGAGAGCCATCGCCCACACGCTCCCGGCGAGCTCGTCACCCTGCCCGACTCCATCGGCGCGAAGGTGACCCTCGACGTGGCGGAGATTCTCAAGGCCGGCCAGGCGAGAACGAGCGACTGAGTTCCGGCCCCTCGTCGTAGGGCTCCTGTGACTGATGTGGCAGTGAGTCCAGATGCGGTCGCTCATTACGATCCGATCGGCATGAGACGATCACGACGCACCCCTATCCGAAGCGGCGCCGGGAGCGCACGCACCGCTTCCGCAGCTTCCACGACCTCGCCGAGGTACAGCGTCGAGCCCGACAGTGAGTTCTCCAGCAGACGGTTACCATCGGCGTCGTAGACGTACGTCGTCTTCTTGCCGTCGTCCGTGATGGTGTCGAGCTTGTTCTCCGCCGTCCAGCTCAAGTTCTGCGTGGTGTCGGACAGGTCCCGGACTGTTGTGTTGCCCGCGGCGTCGTAGGTGTAGGCGCTGTCCTTGCCTGTGGGCGTGGAACTGATCCACGTCATCGTGTGCGGCTGGGACTTGTACAACGTCGTGCCACTGCCTGCGACCGTCTTGCCGTAACCGTAGGAGTAGGTGAGGTCCTTCGTCGCGTCCGCCGGATCGTGCTCCGTGAGTGTCGCCCGGTTGCCGAGCCAGTCAATGGTGAAGGACTGGTTGTAGGCCGTCGCGCCCGTGGCCAGCGTGGTGGATTCGGGTGCCGCGGCCGCGAGCGTCGACGCCAGGGAGCCGTCGGGGGCCGTCGTGTCCGATGCTTCGTCAGGAGCGTCGGCGACCGGGCCCGAGGAGAAGGCGTACGTGGTGCGGGGGCCCCAGGTCGTGCCGTTCGCAGACTTGCAGCCGGTGCCGCCACCGTTCGGTTCTGTCTTCGACGTCCAGGCGTGGGCCAGTTCGCCCATCACGTCATACGTGAAGCACTGGGTGTCCCACGTGCTACCCGCCGCCTCGCTGAGTTTGCGCGCGTTGGAGGTGATGGTGCCGGTCGCGTCGTAGGAGTAGTAGCTGTCCGTGATGCGGTGCGGGCCCGCCGTCTCGCGGTCCGCCACCGTGCGCTGAAGGCGGCCGGTGTGCGGATCCACGAAGTTGGTGGTCCATACGCGGTTCGGCTGCGCGCCCGAGACCGTGCGCAGCACCTCGCCGTAGGGCGAGTACGTGGCGTCGGCGGTGTACCCGCTCGGCCAGGGCCGTCTGCCGCTCGGGGGCGATCCGGCGGGGCGTGCGCACCGCGTAGCCGTTCAGCACGCGCTCGGTGCCCTCGGGCTGCACGAGCCCCTGGAAGACCTCCGGCGTACGGGCGTTGTACTCCGCTACCTCCTGGAACACCCGGCGCCGGATCAGTTCCCGTACGGTCAGCCGTTCTTCGGCGATCTCCAGCCCCCAGGCCGTGCGCCGCTCCCCCGCCGTCGTCTCGTCGACGAACGTCACGATTCCCATGCGGACGACAGTACGAGGCACCACTGACAATCCTCCCGGGCCCTTGTGTTGAACATGTTCAAAAGTAGGTCTAGAGTCATCCCCGACAGCGTTTTGAACGTGTTCAAGAAGGGTGGGGCAATGGACCGCACGGTCATCGCCTACGTCATCTACCTGCTGGTCAGCATCGGTCTGACCGTCTGGGTGGCCCGCACGCTCAGCCGGAACGGCAAGGTCTTCCTGGCCGACGTGCTGCACGGCAACGAGAAGCTCGCCGACGCCGTCAACCACCTCCTGGTGGTCGGCTTCTACCTCGTCAACCTCGGCTTCGTCGCGCTGTACCTGAGCGGCGACGGGACCATCACCGACGCGCGCGGCATCTTCGAGGCCCTGTCGACCAAGCTCGGCGTGGTGCTGCTGGTCCTCGGCGTGATGCACCTCGGCAACGTCTACGTGCTCAACCGGATCCGGCGCCGGGGCGCCATGGAACGGGAGCAGGTGCCGCCCGTGCCGCCGCAGGGCTGGGTCGCCCCGCAGCCGCAGGCCTGAGCGGAGACCCAGGTGAACGCGAACGGCACGAACGCCACCGGCATCCAGGCGGCCGCACCGGTCCGCCGGCTCACCGTCCTGTACGACGCCGAGTGCTCCTTGTGCGCGTTCCTGCGCGACTGGCTCCTGCGGCAGCCGAAGCTGGTGCCGCTGGAGCTGGTCCCGGCCGCCTCCGAGGAGGCCAGGCGGCGCTTCCCCGGCCTCGACCACGGCGCCACCCTCGACGAGATCACCGTCGTCGGCGACGCCGGGCAGGTCTACCGGGGACCCGCCGCCTGGGTGGTCACCCTGTGGGCGCTGCGCGAGCACCGGCCGCTCGCCCACCGGCTGAGCACCCCGGCCGGCGCCCGGCTCGCCAAGGGCGCGGTGCTCGCCGCCGCCAAGTGGCGCGGCGCGCAGTGGCACCGGGGACAGGCCGGCGGGGCGCAGTGGGGCGGCCAGGTGTACCGGCGCGCGGACGGCTGGTCGTACGACCCCGGCAGCGGCTGGAGCCACACCGCGCCGGGCTGCGCCGACGGCACCTGCGCCCCCCGGTAGCCGGACCCGCGCTGACGTTAGGCTCTCTTCCCGTGTCCGCGAAGAACGACGGCCCCGACGACGGCGCCCTCCCCACCAAGTCCGAGCAGACCCGCGCCCTGATCCTGGAGACGGCCATGCGGCTGTTCCAGGAGCGCGGCTACGACAAGACGACGATGCGGGCCATCGCCAAGGAGGCCGGGGTCTCCGTCGGCAACGCGTACTACTACTTCGCGGGCAAGGAGCACCTGATCCAGGGCTTCTACGACCGGATCGCCGCCGAGCACCAGGTGGCGGTCCGGGAGATCCTGGACCGGGAGCGCGACCTGGAGACCCGCCTCGCGGGGGTGCTGCGGGCCTGGCTCGACATCGCCGCGCCGTACCACGAGTTCGCGGTGCAGTTCTTCAAGAACGCCGCCGACCCGGACAGCCCGCTCAGCCCGTTCTCCCCCGAGTCGGAGCACGCGCGCGAGGAGGCCATCAGCGTCCACCGTGAGGTGCTCGCCGGGGCCACGAAGACCAAGGTCCCCGAGGAACTGCGGGACATCCTGCCCGAGTTGATGTGGCTGTCCCAGATGGGGCTCGTCCTGTACTGGATCTTCGACCGCACCGAGGGGCGCGAGCGCAGCTACCGGCTGGCCGAGCGCGGTGCCCGGCTCACCGCGCGGGGTGTCGCCCTGGCCCGCTTCCGGGTGCTCCGGCCGCTCGTGCGCGAGGTGCACGAGCTGTTCACGGAGTTCCTGCCGGGGATGACGAACGCCATCCCCGATCCGGCGGCCCGGCGGCGCACCGAGTCCTGAGGGCGGGCCGGGCCGTCAGAGCGCGGTGAGACTCCACAGGCGGAACACGCCCGTGCCGTCCGACAGGTACTGGCCGCCGCCGACGTCCTCGGAGGTGACGACGTACTCCTTGGCCTGCCACAGCGGCAGCACCGGCACGTCCTGGGCGACCGTCTGCTGCACCGAGCGGAAGTCCCGCTCGGCCTCGGTCCGCTCGGCGTAGCGCCGGCTGTCCTTGATCAGCCGGTCGACGGTCTTGTTGCTGTAGCCCCGGCGGGGTCGAGCGAGGTGACGCAGTCGGTCGTGCCGACCGTGATGGTCTTCCCGTCGCCCCTCGACGGCAGGAACTGCCAGGCGCCCACACCCGCGGCGGCCAGGACCAGCAGCACCGCGAGTGTCCGTATGCGAACCGATCGCATCGGCTTTGCCCTCCCCAGGCCCCTGAAGGCCCTTGTGCGTGTGCCGCACCCCTTTGCGGCGGGCTCACCCCATCACAGGATTTCGAGCAGGGGAAGGGAGATCTGACGAGTTGGGAAAGACCTTACCGATGGGCGGTTCGGTCCGGTTTCACAGTGTTCTCACAGGGTCCTGGCGGTCAGGCCCGCTTCGACGCGAGTTCGATGACGGTGATGTCCGAGGGTGCGCCGACCCGGGTGGGCGGGCCCCAGGCGCCGGCGCCGCGTGAGACGTAGAGCTGGGTGTCGCCGTAGCGGTCCAGGCCCGCGAGGGTGGGGTTGGCGCCGGCGGCGACGAGGTTGCCGGGCCACAGCTGGCCACCGTGGGTGTGGCCGGAGAGCTGGAGGTCGACGCCGTGCTCGACGGCGTCGTGGATCTGGACGGGCTGGTGGGCGAGCAGCACGCACGCGCGTGCGGTGTCCCGGTCGCCGAGCGCCCTCGCGAAGTCGGGGCCCTGGCCCTCGTCCTCGCCCGCGATGTCGTCGACCCCGGCCAGGTCGAAGTACGGCATCTCCCGGCGGGCGTTCTCCAGGGGGTCGATGCCCAGGCGGCGGACCTCCTCCACCCACTGTTCGGCGCCGGAGAAGTACTCGTGGTTGCCGGTGACGAAGTAGGACCCGTGACGTGCCCTCAGCTGCGCGAGCGGGGCCGCCGCGGGCCCGAGGTCCTTCACGCTGCCGTCGACCAGGTCGCCGACGACCGCGATCAGGTCGGGCTGGGTGCCGTTGATCGTGTCGACGACCTTCTGTGCGAAGCCGCGCCCCAGGACCGGGCCGAGGTGCACGTCGCTGACGACGGCGATCCGGTACCCGTGTGCGGCGCGCGGCAGCTTGGCCAGGGGCACGGTGACCCGCTTGACCTTCGGCCCGCGCAGCACACCGTAGGTGCCGTACCCCACGGTCCCGACGGCGGCGGCCGCCGCGGCTCCGGCGACGACCCGGGAGACGAACAGACGGCGGGAGGAACCGGCGGGGGTGGCGGTGCCGCTCGGGTCCGGGGTGGCACGGGGCTCCGGAGCGCCCTCGGGCGCGGCGGCGGAGGCGGGTGCTCCATCGGCATCGCCGGTCGCGGTCCCGGGCGCGGGGGCGGGGCCGCTGCCGTTCGCCTGCGGCGCGGCGGTCTCGGCCGTGGACGCGTCGGCGGCACGGTGGGGCCGCGAAGCGGCTGCGGGCGCCGTCGCCGAAGCGGTGGTTCCGGCGCCGCCCGCCCGCGAGCCGGCCGCGGGCACGGCGGTCGTGGTGGAGGCCGCGCCACCACCGCCGTTGGGCTGCGAGGCGCCCGCGGAGACGGAGACCGCGTCGCTGCCGTTCGTCTGCGGCGCGGTGGTGCCGCTCGTCTGCCGGGCCTGGTCCGTCCGTCTCGCCCGGTGTTCGAGGAAGCGGCGCAGGAGCGGGCGGACGAATTCACCGGCCACCACCGCCAGCAGCAGGTATATCGACAGGGCCAGCCACAGGAAGCCCGGCCAGGCGAGGGTCTGCTGGAGCCAGAAGGGGGCGCCGGAGCGCTCGGCGACCAGGGCGGTGATCGCGAGGGCCCAGCCGCCGGCGATGAGGACCGCGCCCGCCCGGCGGACGAGGCCCGGGCCGCTGGTCGTGTCGCGGAACAGGCGGCGCCACACGTACCAGTTGGCCGTCACGACGACGGCCAGCACCAGTACGGCCACGAGGACGAAAACGATGACCACGGTGTCGTGTCTCCCGATCGCCGCTATGACGTCCGGCGCAGTGCGCGCAGACCACGCAACCCGATGGCCCCGATGACCGTCCCCAATACGAAGGAGACGACGGCGAGCAGCAGGTGCACCCAGAAGTAGGCCGTGGGACGGCCGTCGTCGAAGGCGAGCCCGCTGCCGTCCTTGACCAGGTTCTTGACGAAAGTGATCCAGATGACCCAGCTCCACACCCCGAAGGCGAGCAGGAACCAGGAGACGGGGCGGCTGAGCTTCATGCACCCAGTATCGCCAGGACCTGTCCGGTTCCGTTCGCGGGGTGGGGCCGGAGGCGGGACTTCCCCCCGTACGGCATGTACGTTTCCGACCGTGCCCGCCCCGAAAGAGACCGTAAGGCGATCCCTGCTGGTCACCTCCGCCGTCCTGTCGTCCCTCGCCCTGGCCGCATCCGCCGCCGTCGCCGCCCCGAAGCCCTCGGGCAGCCCGTCGGCGAGCCCCTCGGTCACGCCCCCGGCGTCGATGTCGGGTGTGGGCGGTGCCCGGCTCGGCAGGCCCGGCACGCAGGTGAACCTGGCGAGCGGCGTGCCGGTACTGCCGAAGGACGTGACCGCCCGCTCCTGGATCGTCGCCGACGCCGAGTCCGGTGACGTCCTGGCCGCGCACAACGCGCACTGGCGCCTCGCCCCCGCCAGCACGCTGAAGATGCTGTTCGCGGACACGCTGCTGCCGAAGTTCCCGAGCGACACCAAGCACAAGGTCGTGCCCGCGGACCTGGCCGGCATCGGCGCGGGCTCCAGCATGGTCGGGATAAAGGAGGAGGAGACGTACACGGTCCACGACCTGTGGCTGGGCGTCTTCCTGCGCTCCGGCAACGACGCCGTGCACGTGCTGTCCGCCATGAACGGGGGCGTCGAGAACACCGTCAAGGCGATGAACGAGCACGCCGAGGAGCTCCAGGCCCTCGACACGCACGTCGTCAGCCCGGACGGCTATGACGCCGAGGGACAGGTCTCCTCCGCGTACGACCTGACGCTGTTCGCCCGCTCCGGGATGCAGAAGAAGGACTTCCGCGAGTACGCCTCGACGGTGCGGGCCAAGTTCCCCGGGGAGACCAAGAAGGGCAAGAAGGGCAAGAAGGTCCGCGAGTCCTTCGAGATCCAGAACACCAACCGGCTGCTGGCCGGTGACTCCGACGTGCCCGTCTACCAGGGCATCGCGGGCGTCAAGAACGGCAACACCACCAACGCCGGCGCCACCTTCACCGGCGTCGCCGAGCGCGGCGGCAAGGTGCTGCTGGTGACGGTGATGAACCCGGAGAAGCCCGAGCACAACGAGGTCTACAAGGAGACGGCCCGGCTGTTCGACTGGGGCTTCAAGGCGGCCGGGAAGGTGCAGCCGGTGGGTGAGCTGGTGCCGCCCAAGGGCGCCGCGCAGGGCGGTGCCCAGCCCGGCGCGAACCCCTCCGGCGAGGCCGGCGGCTCCGGGGACGGCGGCAGCGGCACGGCCGGGACCGGTTCGAAGCCGACGGCGAGCGCCCCGGCCGCGGACGGCTCCAGCGGCATCGGGACCGCGCTCGGCATCACGGGCGGGGTGCTGGTGCTGCTCGCGGGCGGCGCGTTCCTGATCAACCGCCGTTGGCCGCTGCCGGATCTGGTGCGCCGCCGCACTCGCCCGTGATCTCGGGGACTTCGTCCTCCTTGCTCTGCGTCGCCGTCCAGGCGGCGCAGAACAGCACCAGCTTCGAGGTGAAGTTGATCCACAGCAGCAGCGCGACCGGCACCCCGAACGCGCCGTACATGCTCTTCGCCGCCACACCCTGCAGATAGCCGCTGAGCAGCAGCTTCAGCAGTTCGAAGCCGATCGCGCCGGTCAGTGCCGCCACGAACAGGCGGTGGCGTGTCGGCTCGACGCCGGGCAGCAGTGTCAGCACGTAGAGCAGCAGCAGGAAGTTCGCCAGCACGGCGATCAGGAACGCGGCGACGTGCAGCAGGACCCCGCCCCAGCCGCCCTCGTCGATGCCGAGCTGCCGGGTGACCCAGCCGATCATCGCGGAGGCGATGGCGGAGGCGGCGATGGTGACCAGGAGCGCGCCGCCGAGGCCGACCAGGACACCGGCGTCCTTGACGTAGCGCAGGAGCGGGTTCTCCTCCTCGTCGGGCAGCTCCCACACGGCGCGCAGGCACTCGCGCATCGAGCCGGCCCAGCTGATGCCGGTGAAGAGCAGCAGCGCGCCCGCGATGAGGCCGATCGTGCCTGCGTTGTCCACCAGGTCGGCGATGTCCAGCTGGTCGGAGATGCCGGGAACCTGCTCGACGAGCTTGTCCCGCAGCTTCTCCTCCTGCTCCTTGCTGAGCGTGGCGGCGGCGATGGTGGCGGACACCGTCAGCAGCGGGAACAGCGCGACGAAACTCCTGAAGGTCATCGCGGCGGCCAGCCGCGGCCACTTCACACGGTCGAGCCGCTCGTACGACCGCCACACGTGGGTGATCATCAGCCGCTCCGACCACGGCCCGATCACCGGGAGCTTTTTCAGCCAGTCCATGATCCGACTCTGCCCTCCGCCCGGAACACCCATGTACGGGTACCCCAGAACCGCAGGACTGTGGCCAGCGCCATACCGACGACCGTGCCGGAGACGGTGTCCGCGCGCTGCGAGGTGAGGCCGAGGCCGTAGTGGCTGACGGCCAGGCAGAGCAGCTGGACGGCGGCTCCGGCGAGGTTCACCGCGAAGAACGCGCCGTAGGCCCGCAGGCCGGGGGTGCGGGCGGCGCGGTAGGTGCCGAGGGCGTTGCCCGCGTAGGCGACCGTGCAGGCGGCCAGGAAGGACAGGGACTTGGCGGTGAGCGGGTCGACTCCGGCGGGGCCGCGCAGCGCGGTGAACAGGGCGAGGTCGACGGCGTAGGCGAGGAGACCGACGGTGGCGAAGCCGAGCAGTTCCCGGCGGCGGGGGGCGCCGGGGCCCCGCCGCGCCCGGGCCCGGCGGCCGGGGGTGGCTGGGCCGCGCCACGCGCGTGCGGTCACCAATTCGCCACGGCCAGGCCGTACATCGCCACCCAGGCCACGCCGATGAGGGCGAGGGCCCGGTCGCGCAGGACGACGTCCTCGGGTTCGCCGGCCGTGCCGCGGTCGGCGAAGACGGCGTACCTGAGGACCGCCAGGATGAAGGCCACCATGGACAGTTGGCGCCACGGCAGCACGCTGGTGTGCGGGACGCCGCCCTCCTCCATGGCCCACAGACAGTAGCCGAGGACGGCGACACCGGCTGCGAGCTGCCAGACGAAGCGCAGGTATCCGGTGGTGTACTCGGTGAGCAACGCCCTTGTGGCGCCCGCTTTTCCGGCCATCTGGACGGCTTCCGAGTAGCGCTTGGCCGACACCATGAACAGCGCGCCGAAGCCGGTGGTGATCAGGAACCAGCGGGACAGCGGGATACCGAGGGCGAGTCCGCCGATCATGGCCCGCATCAGGAAGCCGGTGGTGACGACTGCGAGGTCGACGACCAGGACGTGCTTGAGGCTGATGCAATAGGCCAGTTGCATCGCGAGGTAGGCGGTCAGCAGGGCGGCGACGGCCGGGCCGCACAGCCAGGCCGCGGCGGCGGGCGCGAGGAGGCCGAGGCAGCCGCCGACGGCGTAGGCGACGGGTACGGGGACCTGCCCGGCGGCGACCGGGCGGTGCCGTTTGACGGGGTGGGCGCGGTCGGCGTCGGCGTCGCGGGCGTCGTTGACGAGGTAGACGGCGGCGGCGCAGGCGGTGAAGAGGAGGAAGACCAGGGCGAGTTGGATCAGGGCGTGGCGGGAGAAGAGTTCGCCGGCGGCGGCCGGGGCGGCGACCACGAGGACGTTCTTGACCCACTGCTTCGGGCGCGCGGTCTTGAGGAGACCGGCCAGGACACCGCCCTTGCGGGGTGGTGCGGGCCGCTCCTGGTGGGTGCGCTGCCGCAGTACGGCCGTCTCAGTCATGGTGGGCGCCTCCCCGCATCCAGCGGGCGCCGAGCCGGGCCGTGAGCGCGCCCAGGGCCGCACCCGCCGCCACGTCCGTGGGGAAGTGGACGCCGGCCACCAGCCGTGAGACGCACACCAGGCCGGCGAGCGGCGGGACCGCCTGTGCGCCCAGGGTGCCGAAGGCCACGGCGGCGGCCGCGGCGGAGGTGGCGTGCGAGCTGGGGAAGGAGTGCCGGCCGGCGGTGCGCACCAGGGGCTCGACGTGTGCGGGACGCGGCCGGCGCACGACCCGTTTCACCCCCATGCTGACCAGGTGCGCCCCGGCGGTGAGGGCGGTGCCGCGCAGCCAGGCGCCGCGTCGCCCACTGTCGACGGCGGCTCCGGCGAGCCCCGCCGCCAGCCACAGCGCCGCGTGTTCCCCCGCCCAGGACAGGGCACGGGCGGCGCCGGCGACGCGCGGGTCGGTGCCGCACTCCCTGAGCGCCGAAACGATCCGGTGGTCCATGTCGTGCAGGTCGTCGAGGTCGTCCATGTGGACTCACTGTTCACGCCCATCAGGCCTGAACTCCGGCAATATTGAGCGACATCCCATTAATCACCCATTTCGGGGAGGGATGCCATGTTCCCGAACTGATCGCTCACAGTGGGGCGATACGGTCACGAACATGTCTGCCGACACCGATTCCGACCCGGACGTCATGGGCCTGAACCACACCACCGTCACAGGTTGGGGCCGCACCGCACCCACTGGTGCCTGGCTGATCCGTCCGCGGACGTACGAGGAAGCCGCAGCGGCCGTCCGGGACTGCGGGGCGCGCGGCGGGATCCCCCGGGGCCTGGGGCGGGCGTACGGGGACGCGGCGCAGAACGCGGGCGGCTCCGTGCTCGACATGACGGCCCTGGACCGGGTGCACGCGATCGACGCCGACGGCGGGACCGTGCTGTGCGACGCGGGCGTCTCCCTGCACCGGCTGATGGAGGTGCTGCTGCCGCTCGGCTGGTTCGTGCCGGTCACCCCCGGCACCCGCTACGTCACCGTCGGCGGGGCGATCGGCGCCGACATCCACGGCAAGAACCATCACGTCTCCGGCTCCTTCGCGCGGCACGTCCTCGCGCTCGAACTGCTCACCGCCGACGGCGAGATCCGCACGGTGATCCCCGGTACGCCGTTGTTCGACGCGACGGCCGGTGGCATGGGCCTGACCGGAGTGATCCTCACCGCGACGATCCGGCTCCAGCCGGTCGAGACGTCGCTGATGTCCGTCGACACCGAGCGGGCGTCGGACCTCGACGACCTGATGGCCCGGCTGGCGGCCACCGACCACCGCTACCGCTACTCGGTCGCCTGGATCGACCTGCTGGCCCGGGGCGCCGCCACCGGGCGCGCGGTCCTCACCCGCGGCGACCACGCACCCCTGGACGCGCTCCCCGCACGCCTGCGCCGGGAGCCGCTCGCCTTCCGCACCCCCCGCCTCCCGGCGACCCCCGCGATCCTCCCCGAGGGCCTGCTCAGCCGGACGACCGTGGGCCTGTTCAACGAGCTGTGGTACCGCAAGGCCCCGCGCGCCCGGACCGGCCAACTCCAGCGGATCTCCGGCTTCTTCCACCCCTTGGACGGCGTGCCCCACTGGAACCGCGTCTACGGCCGCGGCGGCTTCGTGCAGTACCAGTTCGTCGTCGGCTACGGCCGGGAGGACGCGCTGCGCCGGATCGTGCGCCGCATCTCCGAACGCCGCTGCCCGTCCTTCCTGGCCGTCCTCAAGCGCTTCGGGGAGTCCGACCCGGGCTGGCTGTCCTTCCCCGTGCCGGGCTGGACGCTGGCCCTGGACATCCCGGCGGGCCTGCCCGGCCTGGGCACCTTCCTCGACGAGCTGGACGAGGAGGTCGCCGCCGCCGAGGGCCGCGTCTACCTCGCGAAGGACGCCCGGCTGCGTCCCGAGCTGCTCGCGGCCATGTACCCGCGTCTCGACGACTTCCGCGAGCTGCGCGCCCGGCTGGATCCGAGCGGGGTGTTCGTGTCCGACCTGGCCCGCCGCCTCAGTCTCTGAGCCATCCCCTAGGAGCTGTCATGAAGGACGCCTTCGGCCTCCCCCAGTCCCTGCTCGTCCTCGGCGGCACGTCGGAGATCGCGCTGGCGACCGCCCGCCGGCTGATCGCCCGCCGCACCCGCACGGTCTGGCTGGCGGGCCGCCCCTCCCCCGCCCTGGAGGAGGCCGCCGGGCAGCTGCGCGGGCTCGGCGCCGACGTCCACACCGTGGCCTTCGACGCGCTCGACCCGGCCTCCCACGAGGCCGTGCTCGGCAAGGTCTTCGCCGAGGGCGACGTCGACATGGTGCTGCTCGCCTTCGGGCTGCTGGGTGACCAGGCCCGTGACGAGCGCGAGCCCGAGGCGGCCGTACGGGTCGCGCAGACCAACTACACCGGCGCGGTCTCGGCTGGCCTGGTGTGCGCCCGCTCGCTCCAGTCCCAGGGACACGGCTCGCTGGTCGTGATGTCGTCGGTGGCGGGCGAGCGGGCCCGCCGGGCGAACTTCATCTACGGCTCCAGCAAGGCCGGCCTCGACGCCTTCGCCCAGGGCCTGGGCGACGCGCTGCACGGCACGGGCGTGCACGTCATGGTCGTACGCCCCGGCTTCGTGCGGACGCGGATGACCGCCGGGCTGCCCGAGGCGCCGCTGGCGACCACACCGGAGGCGGTCGCGACGGCCGTGGAGCTGGGGCTGCGGCGCCGCACGGAGACGGTGTGGGTGCCGGGGACGCTGCGCGTGGTGATGGCGGCGCTGCGGCACCTGCCGCGCGGGGTGTTCCGCCGGCTGCCGGTCTGACCGGCACGGGTTCGGCGGATGCCCGCCTGACCGGCAGGGGGTTCGGCGGATGCCCGCCTGACCGGCAGGGGGTTCGGCGGATGCCCGCCTGACCGGCAGGGGGAGGCCTGACAGCTGCCGGTGAACGACAGGGGGGCTGACGGCTGCCGGTGACCGACGGGGGGAGGTCTGGGCGGCTGCCGGTCTGACCGGCGGGGGCCTCAGCGGGTGGGGACCGAACCGCGCTCCGCCCGCCCGGCCTGCGGGGGGACCACCGAGCCGCCGAAGGGGAACTCGCGGAGCTTGCGCCAGACGCCGTCGGCGCCCTGCTCGTAGAGGGCGAAGCCGGTGCAGGGCCACTCGGCCTCGTACCCGGCGAGTTCCTCGAAGGCCCGGTCCATGGCCGCCTCGTCGATGCCGTGCGCCACCGTGACGTGCGGGTGGTACGGGAACTGCAGTTCGCGTGCGGCCGGCCCGGCGGGGTCGCGGACCTGCTGCTGGAGCAGCGTGCAGGCCTCCGCGCCCTCGACGACCCGGACGTACACCACCGGCGACAGGGGCCGGAAGGTGCCCGTGCCGGACAGCCGCATGGGGAACGCGCGGCCGGCCGCCGCGACCTCGGCCAGGTGCGCCTCGACCGCCGGCAGGGAGGCCTCGTCGACCTCCGTCGGCGGCAGCAGGGTGACGTGCGTGGGGATGCCGTGAGCAGCGGCGTCGCCGAAGCCCGCGCGCAGCTGCTGGAGCTCGCTGCCGTAAGGCTCCGGGACCGCGATCGAGACACCGATCGTTACGGTCCCCACGTCGTCTCCTGTCGTGTCAGTGTGGCCGCTGATACGACCACCCGGTTATCGACTGTACGGCCACAGCCGGGTTACGGGCAGGCGCAACCGGAGTGATGTACAGCGCTGTTCGGTGGTACGGCTGTGCGCGGGGGCCGGTTCAGTGCTTGGCGGGCAGGAAGCCGACCTTGTCGTACGCCTGGGCGAGGGTCTCCGCGGCGACCGCGCGGGCCTTCTCGGCGCCCTTGGCCAGGATCGAGTCGAGCGTCTCGGGGTCGTCCAGGTACTGCTGGGTGCGCTCCCGGAACGGCGTGACGAACTCGACCATGATTTCGGCGAGATCCGTCTTGAGCGCGCCGTACATCTTGCCGGTGTACTTCTCCTCCAGCTCGGCGATGCTCTCGCCGGTGAGGGTCGAGTAGATCGTGAGCAGGTTGCTGATGCCCGGCTTGTTCTCGGCGTCGTAGCGGATCACGGTGTCCGTGTCGGTGACGGCGCTCTTGACCTTCTTGGCCGTGGCCTTCGGCTCGTCGAGGAGGTTGATGAGGCCCTTCGGCGTGGACGCCGACTTGCTCATCTTGATCGACGGGTCCTGGAGGTCGTAGATCTTCGCCGTCTCCTTGAGGATGTACGGCTTGGGCAGCGTGAAGGTCTCGCCGAACCGGCCGTTGAAGCGCGTGGCGAGGTCACGGGTGAGCTCGATGTGCTGGCGCTGGTCCTCGCCGACCGGGACCTCGTGGGCCTGGTAGAGCAGGATGTCCGCGACCTGGAGGATCGGGTACGTGAACAGGCCGACCGAGGCGCGCTCGGCGCCCTGCTTGGCGGACTTGTCCTTGAACTGGGTCATCCGGCCGGCCTCGCCGAAACCGGTGAGGCAGTTCATGATCCAGGCGAGCTGGGCGTGCTCGGGGACGTGGCTCTGCACGAAGAGCGTGCAGCGGTCCGGGTCGAGGCCCGCCGCGAGGAGCTGGGCCGCGGCCAGGCGCGTGTTCGCGCGCAGGTCCTTCGGATCCTGCGGGATGGTGATCGCGTGCAGGTCGACGACCATGTAGAACGCGTCGTGGGTCTCCTGCAGGGCCACCCACTGGCGGACGGCGCCGAGGTAGTTGCCGAGGTGGAACGAGCCGGCGGTGGGCTGGATCCCGGAGAGCACGCGAGGTCGGTCAGAGGCCATGCTCCCCATTCTCTCAGGTCCCGGGGGCCGATCCGGAACCGGCCGGAAACAGACGGGCTCCTGTTCGGCTCGGGCGGTGTAACAAGAGGGGGAGGCACGCGGGGGTCTCCCCGGCCGTGCTCGGGTGGGTGGACCTGGAGGGGGACCGATGCGGGCACGAGGCGGGGCCGGGAGAGCGCGGGGCCGGAGCCGGGTGGCGCGGCCCACGCGGGGGTGATGGCGGCGGTCGTGCCGGCGGGGTGTGCGGCGGTCCCGGCCGCCGCGGCCCTCCCGGCGCGGGGGCGGGACGTCCCGGACGTGGCGATGGTCGTGGCGGGCGGCACGGGGCGGACGACGGCGGCGCGCTCGGGCCGGCGCGGCTTCGCCCGTCTGTGGCAGCTGCCGCAGCCCATGGCCAGGGGGACGGAGGGGGTGCCGGAGGAAGGGACGAAGGGGAACTTTCCGCAGGTGAGGCTCACCGTGGTGTGGGGGCTGTCCGGTGTCGGCGGCCGGCCGAGCACCAACCGGCCGCCGGGCGGGGACGTGGCCGTCGAGCGGCAGGACCAGGACGGTACGCCCTGGGTCCGCACGGATCCGGCGCCCGCCGTGGAGGACGACGACATCCGCTGGCACCGGGGGGGCACCGGCGGTCGCTCTTCGAGCGGCTGGACGGGGCGCGGCTGCTCGGTGCCGGGCAGGGCGCTCCCGCGGGGAGTGCGTCGGCCGCTGATCTGCCCCATGGGGCGCGGGGTGAGGTGCGCTGGGCGGTGGCGGCCGGGCGCTGGGGCTCGCGGCCGGTGCCGGTGGCACGCTGCCGGTACGCCGCGCGGCGGCCCGGCGGGAAGCCGGACCGCCGCGGGAGGAGTCTCGTCAGGTGCTGATCGACCTGGACGATTGACGGGCGCGGGTGTCAGCCGAGGTCGATCTCCGGGTACAGCGGGAAACCGGCCACGAGGTCGGTGGCGCGCTGGGAGATCTCGTCCGCCACCTTCGCGTCGAGGACGTGGGACGCCTTGGAGGGGGCGCCCGACTTGATCGTGCCCGGCTCCGCGGTGGTGAGGACGCGGTCGATCAGTCCGGCCACCTCGTCCATCTCCGCCGTGCCGAGGCCACGGGTGGTCAGGGCGGGGGTGCCGATGCGGATGCCGGAGGTGTACCAGGCGCCGTTCGGGTCGGCGGGGATGGCGTTGCGGTTGGTGACGATGCCCGAGTCGAGCAGGGCCGCCTCGGCCTGGCGGCCGGTGAGACCGTAGGAGGAGGCGACGTCGATCAGGTTCAGGTGGTTGTCCGTACCGCCCGTCACCAGCGTCGCGCCGCGGCGCATCAGGCCCTCGGCCAGCGCGCGGGAGTTGTCGACGATGCGCTGGGCGTAGTCGCGGAAGGACTCCTGGCGGGCCTCCGCGAGGGCCACGGCCTTGGCCGCCATGACGTGCGGGAGGGGGCCGCCGAGGACCATCGGGCAGCCGCGGTCGACCTGGTCCTTCAGGGAGTCGTCGCACAGCACCATGCCGCCGCGGGGGCCGCGCAGCGACTTGTGGGTGGTGGTCGTCACGATCTGGGCGTGCGGGACCGGGTCGAAGTCGCCGGTGAGGACCTTGCCCGCGACCAGACCGGCGAAGTGCGCCATGTCGACCATGAGCGTCGCGCCGACCTCGTCGGCGATCTCCCGCATGATCCGGAAGTTCACCAGACGGGGGTAAGCGGAGTAGCCGGCGACGATGATCAGCGGCTTGAACTCGCGGGCGGAGGTGCGCAGCGCCTCGTAGTCGATGAGGCCCGTGGCCGGGTCCGTGCCGTAGGAGCGCTGGTCGAACATCTTGCCGGAGATGTTCGGGCGGAAGCCGTGGGTGAGGTGGCCGCCGGCGTCCAGGGACATGCCGAGCATGCGCTGGTTGCCGAAGGCACGGCGCAGCTCGGCCCAGTCGGCCTCGGAGAGGTCGTTGACCTGGCGGGCGCCGGCCTTCTCCAGGGCGGGGACCTCGACGCGCTGGGCGAGGACCGACCAGAAGGCGACGAGGTTGGCGTCGATGCCCGAGTGCGGCTGGACGTAGGCGTGGCGGGCTCCGAAGAGCTCCTTGGCGTGCTCGGCGGCGAGGGACTCGACGGTGTCGACGTTGCGGCAGCCCGCGTAGAAGCGGCGGCCGATGGTGCCCTCGGCGTACTTGTCGCTGAACCAGTTGCCCATCGCGAGGAGGGTGGCCGGGGAGGCGTAGTTCTCGGAGGCGATCAGCTTGAGCATCTCGCGCTGGTCGGCGACCTCCTGGCCGATGGCGTCCGCCACGCGGGGTTCCACGGCGCGGATCACGTCGAGGGCGGCGCGGTAGGCGGTGGAAGCGGGGGAAAGGGGCTCGGCTGACATGTGTGGACCTCCGGACGTTGCGTTCAGCGTTCACGGTACGGCCCAGGCGCACGGCTCTGTCTGCTCGGGCCGCTCCCCGATGGTTGGTCCCATCCCAGCGCGCCAGTCACGGCCCACGGTCAGCCTACCGGGTGGGGCGGGCGGGGAGCGTCTGCCGGGTTGCTCTCGGTGCCGGGTGCGGGAGTACGTGGCTTGTCGCGCAGTTCCCCGCGCCCCTTTCAGGGGCGTGCTCCTCCCGGCCCCGTCTAAAGGATCACGTGGGGCAGGAACCTCGCGTACTCGTCCGTTATCAGGCCCGAGGACTCGCGGATGCCCAGGCCGGCAGGCTCGTTCTCCACCACCCAGGCGCCCAGGACCACCCGGTTGCCGTCGAAGTCGGGGAGGGGGGCCAGTTGCTGGTAGCAGCAGGGCTCGTCGCGGACGGCGGGCGCGGACCCGGGCTCGTGGATGGTGACGCCCGCGCCCTCGCGGCCGAGGAGGGGCTTGGCCACCCAGCCCTCGGAAGCGGGCAGGTCCCGGGGGCCGTCCAGGTACGCCGGGAGAAGGTTCGGGTGGTCCGGGAACAGCTCCCAGAGGACGGCCAGGAGCGCCTTGTTGCTGAGGAGCATCTTCCAGGCCGGCTCGATCCACAGGGTGGAGCCCGTGCCGCCGCCGTTGTCCAGGGTGTCCAGGACGTGGTCCGCGAAGCGGTCGGTGGTGAGCCACTCCCACGGGTAGAGCTTGAAGATGCTGCGGATGAAGCGCAGGCGGTTGTCGACGAAGCGGCCGGAGAGGCGGTCCCAGCCGATCTCCTCCATGGCGATCCAGTCGGTCGCCAGGCCCGCCTGCTCGGCGGTCTCCTTCAGGTAGGCGACCGTCATCATGTCCTCGCCGAGCTCGTCGGCGGACGAGTACGCGAAGTACAGGGGGTTGCCCGGCGGCAGGAGGGCGGCCTGCTTCTTCCAGGCGTCGATGAGGCGCTCGTGCAGGGAGTTCCACTGGTCGGCGCCGGGGAAGCGGTCCTCCATCCAGAACCACTGGGGCGACGCGGCCTCGACCAGTGAGGTGGGGGTGTCCGCGTTGTACTCCAGGAGCTTGGCCGGGCCGGTGCCGTCGTAGCGGAGGTCGAAGCGGCCGTAGACGGAGGGGAGTTCGGCGCGGCGGTGCCAGGCCTCGGCGACCGTGCGGGCCACGCGGGGGTCGGTGATGCCGAGGTCGGCGAAGCGGTCCCGGCTGACGATGTGGTCGGCCGCGGCCAGGCACATGCGGTGGAGGTCCTCGACCACCTCTTCCAGCGCCTCGACCTCGTCCAGCGAGAAGACGTAGTACGCGCTCTCGTCCCAGTAGGGGCGCAGGGAGCCGTCGGGGTAGCGGGTCAGGGGATAGATCAGACCCTGTTCCTCGACGGTCTGCTGCCAGCCGGGGCGGGGCTCGGCGGTTCTGCGTTCCATCTGCCGTACCCGCCCGTCAGCCGCCGCCGCTGCCGGAGCCGGAGCAGCCGAAGCCGCCCCGGTCGACGGCCTCGCTGCGGCTGAAGGTGCCGTGGTCGGCGTAGCCGCCGCTGACGTCGGCGTCGTAGTACCAGTCGGCGTCGGCGGCCCTGGTCTTGCCGGTCTTGCGGCCCTTGCCGGAGGAGGACGTGCCGGACGAGCAGTTCTTGTCGGCGACGATCTTGTAGCCGTTGATGTAGTCGTAGCTGTCCCGGTCCACACAGCGGCGGTCCGGGTCGGAGCCGCAGGCGGACAGGGCCGCCGCGAGGACGCCCATGCCGCCCAGCACCACCGTGCTCGAACGCAGCCGTCGCCGTGTTTCAGCCATGTGCGTGTCTCCCCGTGTCTCCCCGTTCCGTGCACTGACAGGCGGTCAGCCTAGAGAGGGGTGAGGACGGGCGCGCATGGCCCCCCGGCCGGGGCCGCTCCCCTACTGTCGTTTTGTGATCTTTGGAATGGTGTGCGCCCTTGGTGCGGCGGTCTGCTTCGGTACGGCGACGGTGTTGCAGGCGATCGCCGCGCGGTCGGCGGCGGCGACCGGGCCGGGCGGGGACGTGGCGCTGCTGTGGCGGGCGCTGCGGCAGTGGCGGTATCTGGCCGGTCTGGCGCTGGACGGGCTCGGCTTCGTGCTGCAGATCCTGGCGCTGCGGTCGGTGCCGATCTACGCCGTGGGGGCGGCACTGGCGGCGAGTCTCGCGGTGACGGCGGTGGTGGCGGCGCGGCTGCTCGAGGTGCGGCTGAGCCGCGTCGAGTGGGCGGCGGTGGCGGTGGTGTGCGCCGGGCTCGCGCTGCTGGGGCTGGCGTCGGGGGCGGAGGGCGACGAGCCCGGGCCGGGCTGGCTGCCGTGGGCGATGCTCGGGGCGGCGGCCGGGGTGCTGCTGCTCGGGGTGCTCGGCGGGCGGCTGCCGGAGCGAGGGCGGGCGCTGACGCTCGGACTGGGCGCGGGGCTGGGGTTCGGGGTGGTGGAGGTGTCGGTGCGGCTGATCGACGGGTTCTCGCCCGGTGAGCTGTTCCCGAATCCGGCGACGTACGCGCTGCTGCTCGGCGGCGGGGCGGCGTTCCTGCTGCTGACCACGGCCCTGCAGCGCGGGTCGGTCACCACGGCGACGGCCGGGCTGGTGCTCGGGGAGACCGTGGCGCCGGCACTGATCGGGGTGGTGTGGCTCGGGGACCGTACGCGGCCGGGGCTGGGCTGGCTGGCGATCGTCGGTTTCGCGGTGGCGGTGGCGGGGGCGCTGGCGTTGTCACGGTTCGGGGAGGCGCCGGTGGAGGCGGAGGAGGGCGCTGCCGCGCGGGCGTGAGCAGGCACTTTCCGGCTGCTGAAAGCCCGTGCTTCGGGAGCGATTCCGCGAACAGCCGGAGAATTATTCGTTGAATCTTGAACGCGCGGCGAGCGCTTTCCGTAAGGGACGGCGTGACCAGTAATCCCGTCCACGGTCACCGTGGCCTATCGCGTGACGCCGGGCCGTGCGGCCGACCTCCATTCCCGGGGGTGGGCCATGCTGGGCGCGACCGCGCGACAGCCGGGATTTCTGGGGGGGTGGAGTACTTGTCGACGGAGGGGCGGAGTGGCATGTCGTCCATCGCTTCGCCAGCGAGGGTTCGGCCCTGGCCTGGGAGAAATCGCCCTCCCGGGAGCAGTGGGACGCCCGGCTGGAAGGGGTCGCCCGGGAGGCGGAGCGCCGGAGGGTGCCGGGCGCCCGGGCCTGGTTCGACGCGCAGACGCTGACGCCCGCGCCACCGGCCCCGCCGGCCAAGTGGAAACTGTGGTTCGTGAATATGAGCGCGGTTTTCCCGCCGGTGCTCCTGTTCAATCCGACGGTGCTTCCCCACCTCGGTGACCTCAATGCACTGTTTCGCACGCTGTTGTTGTGTCTGTGTCTGACGGCCCTCGTCACCTGGATTCTCATGCCGCGACCCCAGCGTTTCTTCAGGAAATGGCTGTATCCGTCGCTCCAGGCACTGCGCGGGCGGCACAAACGCCGGGCCGCATAGGCCCGTGAACGAACAGAGGGAGGTGGGCGGGTGAAGACCCTGCTCATCGACAATTACGGCTCGTACACGTACAACCTGTTCCAGCTGATCGCCGAGGTCAACGGCGAGGAGCCGGTGGTGGTCCGGAACGACGCGCCCGTCGACGGTCTCCCCGACCTCCGCGCGTTCGACAACCTCGTGGTGTCCCCCGGCCCGGGGCACCCGGGCGAGGCGCGTGACTTCGGCATCGGGAGCAGGCTGCTGGCGACCTCCCCGGTTCCCGTGCTCGGGGTGTGCCTGGGGCACCAGGGCATCGCGCTCGGCGAGGCGGGACGGGTGGTGCCCGCGCCACGGCCGCGGCACGGGCACCTGTCCACGATCCGGCACGACGGACGGGACCTGTTCCACGGCCTGCCGCAGCACTTCACCGCCGTCCGCTACCACTCGCTGGCCGTGCGCGAGCCGCTGCCGGAGACCCTGGAGGCCACGGCCTGGTCGGAGGACGGTGTCCTGATGGGGCTCCGGCACCGCGAACGGCCGCTGTGGGGAGTGCAGTTCCATCCGGAGTCGGTCCTCACGGAGTACGGGCACCGCATGCTCGTGAACTTCCGCAACCTGACGGCCGAGCGGGCCGGCAAGCTGCGCTCGAAGAACACCGCCGTGCCGTCGCACGAAGGGGTCCGGCGGCGGCCCGTCGTCCCGGAGTGCGACGCGGGGCTCCGGCGGGCAGGGGCCGCCCTCGGGGGCCCCGGGCCCCTTCGCAAGCCCGCGACGGCGGCCGTCTTCCAGGTCACCGCGCGCTCCCGGGCGGCCGTCGTCCCCCTCGGCGCGGCGAAACCGTCGAGCGAGACCGCTTCGGCGCACCCGGGCGTCCCGGCCGCGGGACGGGGCACGCCTGACGGCGCGGGTGCGTCCGCCGCCGCCAGCACCCGGCCCCGTCACCCCGGGCGGGCCGGGTATCGGCTGCACACCCGGCGGATCAGCGGTGCCGTGGACACCGAGGCGGTCTTCGGCCGGCTGTTCGCCGGGTCACCGCGTGCCTTCTGGCTGGACAGCTCGCTGGTCGAGCCGGGGCGTTCGCGGTTCTCGTTCCTCGGGGACGACCAGGGGCCGCTCGCGGAGTTCGTGCGGTACGACGTCGCCGCCGGGCAGTGCGAGATAGAGCGGGCGGGCCGGCCGGTGCGGCGGGTCAGGGCGAGCGTCTTCGACTACCTCAAGCGGCAGTTGACCAACCGCCGCGTGGACGCGACGGGGCTGCCGTTCGACTTCACCGGTGGCTACGTCGGCTACTTCGGCTACGAGGTGAAGGCCGACTGCGGGTCGTCCAACCGGCACCGCTCCCCCGCCCCGGACGCCGCCTGGCTGTTCGCCGACCGGGTGATCGCGGTGGACCACGAGAAGGGCTTCACCTACGTGGTGTGCCTGGCGGAGGACACCCCGCAGGCCGCGCGGGAGGCCGCCGACTGGCTGGAGGGCGTGCTGACCGGTCTCTCCTGCGTGGCGACGGAGCGGCCGGTGCTGCCCGGGCCGCCGTCCCCGGCCGACCCCGGCGCCGCCGAGCCGTGGCTGGTGCGCGACCGGGCGGCCTACCTCGCCGACATCGAGGCGTGCCGGCGGGCGCTGCAGGCGGGCACCAGCTACGAGGTCTGCCTGACGAACGCCGCCCGGCTGCCCGCCCCGCCCGACGCGCTGGAGTTCTACCGGACGCTGCGCCGCGACAACCCGGCCCCCCACGCGGCGTTCCTGAAATTCGGGGAGCTGGAGGTGGCCGGTTCCTCGCCCGAGCGGTTCCTGCGGATCGGCCGGGACGGCACCGCCGAGGCCCGGCCCCTCAAGGGCACCGCGCCCCGGGGCGACGGACCGGAGGAGGACGCCCGGCTGCGTGACGCGCTCGCGGCGGACGCCAAGACCCGCGCCGAGAACCTTGTGATCGTCGACCTGCTGCGCAACGACCTGGGGCAGGTGTGCCGGACCGGGACCGTGCGGGTCTCCCAGTTGATGGCCACGGAGACGTACGCCACCGTGCACCAGCTGGTCTCGACCGTGCAGGGCAGGCTGCGGGACGGCACGGACGCGGTGGACTGCGTCCGTGCCTGCTTCCCCGGCGGGTCGATGACCGGCGCGCCGAAGCTGCGCACGCTGGAGATCATCGACTCGCTGGAGACCGAGGCCCGTGGCGTGTACTCCGGTGCCCTCGGCTACTTCGGGTGCGGCGGCGGCGCGGACCTCGCCATCGTGATCCGGACCGCCGTCTTCATCGACGGCCGGGTGCATCTGGGGGCGGGCGGCGCGATCGTCCTCGGGTCCGACCCGGAGGCCGAGTACGAGGAGATGCTGCTGAAGACCGCGGCCCCCCTGCGGGCCCTCAGCCGGCACACGGCCGACCCGACGCGCCCGCGGTCCCCGGGGCAGAAGGCCGGTGCGGCCGGGGAGGCCCGGCGATGACCAGCCCGCAGGCCACGCTGAGCCCGGCCGGGACCGGGGCGCCCGGGAATCCCGCGGCCGTTCTGCGCCAACGGCTTCGCCCACCACCGTCCGGGCACCGTGGGCCTTCCCGTGCCCGGTTTCGAGGTGGAGCTGCGCGACCGGGACGGCCGGCCCGTGCCGGACGGCGACGAGGGCGAGATGTGGGTACGGGGCCGACGGTGACGCCCGGCTACCTGAACCGGCCGGAGGAGACCGCCCGGACGCCGGTCGGCGGCCGGCTGGCCACGCGCGGCCGGGCCCGCCGCGAACCGGACGGCACCTACCGGCAACTGGGCCGCGTCGACGACATGGAGATGGCCGGCGGCATCACCGTCTCGCCGCCGGAGGTGGAGGCCGCGCTGCGCGGCCATCCGGCGGTGCGGGAGGTGGCGGTGGCCGCTGTTCCCGACGGGCGCGGCGCGAGCCGGCTGTGGGCCTTCGGCGTCCTGGGCCGCGGAAAAGGCGGCGGCCGTTCACCCGTGCGGGGACCATATCCTTCGTCCAGAATTCCCGAAGGGAATTCGGTGATTATCCCGGCAGTACCGCGCAGAGCCCGTCCAGTGCTCCCGACCAGGCGTGGTCCGGCGGCGTGCCGTAGCCGACGACCAGGGCGTCGACGGGCTCGGCCCGCGCGCCGGGGTGGGTGTAGCGGGTGAGTCCGTGGAGCGCGAGACCCCGCCAGTGCGCCGCCTGGACCACCGACTGCTCGGTGCCCGGCGGCAGCCGCAGCAGGACGTGCAGACCGGCCGCGATGCCGCTGACACGGGCTTCGGGGGCCCGGGCCGTGACGGCGGCGACCAGGGCGTCCCGGCGGCGCCGGTAGCGCAGGCGGGCCGCGCGCACGTGCCGGTCGTAGGCACCGGACGTGAGGAACTCGGCCAGGGTCAGCTGGTCCAGCGTCCCGCACATGTCGACGCCGCCCTTGGCCGCCGCGACCTCCTCCGCGAGGCCCGGCGGCAGCACCATCCAGGCGAGCCGCAGCCCCGGCGCGAGGGACTTGCTCGCCGTGCCCAGGTAGACCACCCGGTCGGGGTCCAGGCCCTGGAGAGCGCCGATGGGCTGCCGGTCGTAGCGGAACTCGCCGTCGTAGTCGTCCTCCAGCACCAGACCGCCGGTGTGCCGCGCCCAGTCCACGACGGCCCTGCGGCGGTCGCGGTGCAGGGGCACGCCCATGGGGAACTGGTGGGCCGGGGTGAGGAGGACCGCACCGGCTCCGGACAGCTCGGCCGGGTCCGTGCCGAGTCGGTCGAACGGCAGCGGGGCGGTGGTGAGGCCGGAGCCGGACAGGATCCTGTGGTGCGAGTCGAGGCCGTACGACTCGACCGCGACGGTTCGCGCCCCGCGCGCCCGCAGGACGGTGGCGAGCAGCTCCAGGCCGTGTGCGAACCCGGCGCACACCACGATCCGGTCGGGGTCGGCGCGTACGCCCCGGGCCCGGGAGAGGTACCCGGCGAGCGCGGCACGCAGCTCCGGACGGCCGTACGGGTCGCCGTAGTCGAGTGCCCGGTGCGGGGCGGCGTTGAGGGCGCGGCGGGCGGCCTTCAGCCATTGCGCGCGCGGGAAGGAGGCGAGGTCGGGGCTGCCGGGGCGCAGGTCGTAGGCCGGGCGGCCGGGAGCGCGGGGGTGGGGCGCGGTGCCCGCGGGCGGGACGACCCGCCGCTCGGCGACCCGGGTGCCCGAGCCCTGCCGGGCGGTGAGCCAGCCCTCGGCGACCAGGTCGGCGTAGGCGTCGGCGACGGTGTTGCGGGCGATGCCCAGGTCGGCGGCGAGTGCCCGGGAGGACGGCAGCCGGATGCCGGGGGTCAGCCGGCCGGAGCGCACGGCCTCGCGCAGGGCGTCGGTCAGCCCCCGTCTCAGGCCCGGCCCGGTCGGCTCCACGTGCAGGTCGAGCCCCAGAGTGGCCCAGGATTCCGCCATGGAAATGGACCATACTCCTGGGCTGCTTCCTTCCTAGGGTCGACGGCATGACGACGCACACCGACGTAACGACGCCCCCGGACAGCGTGGAGTACGCCCCCGAGCGGCCCGCGCGCCTGGAGTGGGCCAAGCATGCGCCCGAGGTCTACAAGGCGATGATCCGTCTGGAGACCGCCGCCCGTAAGGGCCTGGACCACACGCTGTACGAGCTGGTGAAGATCCGGGCCTCCCAGATCAACCACTGCGCGTTCTGCATCGACATGCACACCAAGGACGCCCTGGCGGCGGGCGAGAGCGTCGAGCGGATCGTGCAGCTCAGCGCCTGGGACGAGTCGCGGCACTTCTACACCGCGAAGGAGATCGCGGCGCTGGAGCTGACGGAGGCGGTGACGGTCCTGACGGACGGTTTCGTACCGGACGAGGTCTACGACACCGCCGCGAAGCACTTCGAGGAGGCCGAGCTGGCGCAGGTCATCGCCGCGATCACGGTGATCAACGCCTGGAACCGGTTCGGGGTGACCTGCCGGATGGTGCCGGGCCACTACCAGCCCGGCCAGTACAAGTGAGCGCTCGGACCCGGCTGCTGGATCCGGCGGTCGGGCGGGCCCTGTCCGCCCTGAGCGCCACGGCGAAGAAGGGTCTCGGCGATCCGGCCCTGGCCGAACTCGTGGTGATCCGCGCCTCGCAGCTCAACCACTGCGCCTTCTGCCTCGACATGCACCTCGCGATCGCCCGCGAGTACGGGGTGAGCGAGGAGCGATTCGGTCTGCTGGCCGCGTGGCAGGAGGCCGAGGAGGTCTTCGACGAGCGGGAGCGGGCCGCGCTGGCCCTGACGGAGGCGGTGACCGTGCTGACCGAGGGCTTCGTGCCGGACGAGGTGTACGAGCGGGCCGCCAAGCACTTCGACGAGGCCGGGCTCGCCCATCTGATCGGGCTGGTCGTCGCCATCAACAACTGGAACCGGGTGATGGTCGGCCGCCGGATCCCGCCTGGGGGGTACACGCCGTGAGCAAGGTGGAGGCTTTCCGCGCACTGCATCATCACCGGGCGCCCGGCGACCCGCTGGTCCTGCCCGGGCCGTGGGACGCGGCCAGTGCGCGGGTGTTCGCCGACGCGGGTTTCCCGGCGCTCGCCACGCCCAGCGCCGGGGTCGCCGCCTCGCTCGGGTACGAGGACGGGCAGGTCCCGGCCGACGAGATGTTCGCGGCGGTCGCCCGGATCGTCCGGGCCGTCGACGTGCCCGTGTCGGCGGACGTGGAGGGCGGTTACGGGCTCGCCCCGAAGGACCTCGTGGAGCGGCTGCTGGAGGTGGGGGCGGTCGGGTGCAACCTGGAGGACTCCGAGGACGGGGTGCTCAAGGACCCGCGCGCACACGCCGACTGGCTGGCCCGGGTGCGGGAGGCGGCCGGTGACCGGCTGTTCGTCAACGCGCGCATCGACACCTTCGTCCGCGGGGTCGACGATCCCGGACGGACCATCGAGCGGGCCGCGCTGTACGTCGCCGCGGGGGCCGACTGCGTGTACCCGATCGAGGCCCCGCCGGAGGTGCTGCCGCTGCTGCGGGCCGGGATCCAGGGGCCGGTCAACGCATGGGCCCCGGCCGACGGTGGCCCCTCACCCGCCGAACTCGGCGCGCTGGGGGCCACCCGGATCACCTTCGGGCCGGGACTCCAGCGGCGGGCCGCCCGGGCCCTGCGGGAGATCGCCGACCGGCTGGCGCGGTGAACGTCAGGACAGCCACTTCTTCCACGTGGACTCGTGGCTGTCCACCCACTTCTTCGCCGCGTCCTCCGGCGTCATCTTCTTGTCGGCGATCATCAGGGAGACCTCGTTCTGGTCCTCGGTCGTCCACTTGAACTTCTTCAGGAAGGCCGCCGCCTTGCCGCCCTTCTTCGCGAAGTCCGCGTTGAGGTACTTCTGCAGCGGGGTGTGCGGATAGGCGCACGCGACCTTCTCCGGGTCGGCGTCGCAGCCCTCCTTGTACGCCGGCAGCTTCACCTCGGTCATCGGGACCTTCTTGAAGAGCCACTGCGGGGAGTACCAGTAGGTGAGGAAGGGCTTCTTCTCCTTGGCGAACTGCTTCATCTGCGTGATCTGCGCCGCCTCGGACCCGGCGAACACCACCTGGTAGTCCAGCTTCAGATTCTTCACCAGCGCCTTGTCGTTGGTGACGTAGGACGGCGAACCGTCCATCAGCTGGCCCTTGCTGCCGCTCTCCGGGGTGCGGAAGAGGTCGGCGTACTTGTTGAGGTTCTTCCAGTTCGTGATGTCGGGGTGCTGCTCGGCGAGGTACGTCGGGACGAACCAGCCGATGTGGCCGGTGACGCCGAGTCCGCCGCCGGGCGCGATCGTCTTCTTGTCCTTGACGTACCGCTGTTCCTGCTCGGGGTGACCCCAGTCCTCCAGGAGCGCGTCGACGCGGCCCTGGCTGAGGGCGTCCCAGGCGGGCACCTCGTCGACCTGGACGGTGTCGACGCGGTAGCCCAGCTCGTGCTCCAGGATGTACTGGGCGACGGCCACGTTGGACTGGGCGCCCACCCAGGACTGCACGGACAGGGTCACGGTCTTGGCGCCCTGCGCGTTGGCGAAGGGCGAGGCCTGCTTGGTCATGTCGGCCGCGCCGCAGCCGGTGAGCAGCGCCAGGGAGCTCGCCGCGGCGATCACGGCAGTCTTGCGGACTCGCATGTCACGCTCCCTTCTTCGCGCGGCGTTCGGTGGGCTGCGTCACCCGGTCGAGCATCAGGCCGAGGCAGACGATCGCCCCGCCGGCCACCAGACCGGTCGCCAGGTCGCCCTGGGCGAGACCGAAGACGACGTCGTAGCCGAGGGCGCCACCGCCGACCAGGCCGCCGATGACGACGACGGCGAGGACCAGGACGAGGCCCTGGTTGACGGCGAGCAGCAGCGCCGGACGGGCCAGCGGGAGCTGCACCTGCCGCAGCTGCTGCCAGCTGGTCGCGCCGAGCGAGCCGGACGCCTCCAGCGCGGCCGGGTCGACCTGGCGCAGTCCCTGGGTGGTGATGCGGACGACGGCCGGCAGCGCGTAGACGATCGCGGCGGCGACGGCCGGGGCGCGGCCGACGCCGAACAGGGCGACGACCGGGATCAGGTACACGAACTGCGGCATCGTCTGGAACACGTCGAGGACCGGGCGCAGTGCCCGCTCCAGCCGGTCGCTGCGGGCCGCGGCGATGCCGACGGCGAAGCCGACGACCAGGGTGACGGCGACGGCCGCCAGCACCTGGGAGAGGGTGTCCAGGGAGGGCTTCCAGACGCCGAGGACGCCGATCGCGGCCATGGCGAGGACGGCGGTGAGCGCGGTCCGCCAGGTGCCGATGACCCAGGCCAGGGCGGCGACGATCAGCAGGACGCCCCACCAGGGCAGTGCCTGCAGGCCGTCGCGCATCGGGTCGAGGACCCAGGTGGTGAAGTGGCCCGCCCAGTCGGCGGTGCCGCCGACGACCGGGACGCCCGAGTACAGGTGCGCGGTCATCCAGTCGACGGCGCGGTTGACGGGCTCGGCGATGCCGACGACCCAGGAGTCGGGCCAGTCGAGGCGGCCCGCGAGCCGCCCGGCGACCGCCACGACGACGACGCCGGCCAGAGCGAAGAGCCAGCCGCGGCCGCCGTGCGGCTCGGGTTCGGCGCCGAGCTTCTCGCCCGCCGCGCCGGTGACGCGGTCCAGGACGACGGCCAGCAGCACGATCGGGATGCCGGCGGCGAGCGCGGCACCGACGTCGACCGAGGCCAGGGCCTGGTAGACGCGGTCACCGAGACCGCCCGCGCCGATGACGGCCGCGATGACGGCCATGGACAGCGCCATCATGATCGTCTGGTTGAGGCCGAGGAGGAGTTCCTTGCGGGCCAGCGGGATCCGGGCGGTCAGCAGGCGCTGGCGTGCCGTGGAGCCGAGCGACTCGACGGCCTCCAGCACCTCCTTGTCCGCGCCGCGCAGACCGAGCGAGGTCAGGCGGGCCATGGGCGGGGCGGCGTAGATGACGGTGGCCAGGACGGCCGCCGGGACGCCGATGCCGAAGACCAGCACGACCGGCAGCAGGTAGGCGAAGGCGGGCAGCACCTGCATGGTGTCCAGGACCGGACGCAGTATGCGGTCCATCCGGTCGGACAGCCCGGCGGCGAGTCCGAGCAGCGCGCCGACGACGACCGACGCGAGGACCGCGACGACCATCAGGGCGAGCGTCTGCATGGTGGGCACCCACATGCCGAGCAGCCCGCAGGCGAGGAACGCGGCCGCGGTGCCGAGCGCCAGCCTCACGCCCGCGACCCGCCAGGCGACCAGTGCGCCCAGGGCCGTGACGCCCGCCCAGCCGACGGCCAGGAGGGTGAGGTAGACGGCCCGTACGGCGATGACGACGACGTTGCTGACGTGGCCGAAGAAGTAGAGGAACAGCGGGTGGCTGTCGCGGTTGTCGATGATCCAGTCGCTGGCCTTGGCGAGCGGCTCCGAGAAGTCGACGGTCAGCGCGCTCGGCCAGGTGCCGCTCGCCCAGCGGGCGTTGGCCAGGGGCACGAGGATCGCGGCGGCGAGGGCGAGCAGCAGCAGCTTGTGGACGGCCCGGTGCTTGAGGAGACCGGGCAGCCCGACGTGGGGCGGGTTCGCGGTGATGGTGGCCATCACACCGCCTCCTTGGGCTGCTCCGTCCCGGGCGGAGCGGGCTGCTCCGTCCCGGCGACGACGCCGAGGAGCGTGTCGGAGTCGACCACGCCCACGCAGCGGCCCTTGTCCACGACCCGGGCCGGAGCGCCGGCGCGGGCGACCGCCTCGATCGCCTCGGACACCGTGGCGTCGGGGCGCACCGCCGGTCCGCTGCCGTCCTGGCCGGCGGAGGGGCGGCGCATGGCCGTGCGGACGGTGAGGACCTGCTCGCGCGGGACGTCGCGGACGAACTCGCGGACGTAGTCGTCGGCGGGCGAGCCGACGATCTCCTCGGGCGTGCCGAGCTGCACGACCCGGCCGTCGCGCATCAGGGCGATGCGGTCACCCAGCTTGAGGGCCTCCTGGAGGTCGTGGGTGATGAAGACCATCGTGCGGCCCTCCTCGCGGTGCAGCCGGACGACCTCGTCCTGCATGTCGCGCCGGATCAGCGGGTCGAGCGCGCTGAACGGTTCGTCGAAGAGCAGTACTTCGGGGTCGGCGGCGAGCGCGCGGGCGAGGCCGACGCGCTGCTGCTGGCCACCGGACAGCTGGGTGGGGCGGCGGTGCTCCATGCCCTCGAGGCCGACCTTGGCCACGACCTCCGCGGCCCGCTCGCGCCGCTCGGCCTTGCCCATGCCCTGGATCTCCAGGCCGTAGGCGACGTTGTCGAGGACCGTGCGGTGCGGCAGCAGGCCGAAGTGCTGGAAGACCATGGCGGCGCGGTGGCGGCGCAGTTCGCGCAGCCGGGAGCGGTCCATGGCGCGGACGTCCTCGCCGTCGATGGCTATGGTGCCCGCGGTCGGCTCGATCAGCCGGGTCAGACAGCGCACCAGCGTGGACTTGCCGGAGCCGGACAGGCCCATGACGACGAAGACCTCGCCCTTGCGCACATCGAAGGTGACGTCGCGGACGGCGGCCGTGCAGCCGGTGCGGGAGCGCAGCTCGGCCGGGTCGAGGGCGGTGAGCTCGGGGTCGCCGGGTACGCGCTCGGCCTTGGGGCCGAACACCTTCCACAGGCCCTCCACCGAGAAGACGGGTGCGGTGTCCATGGTCTGCTCCGTGGGGGGTTCGAGGGTCGCGGTCACTTGGAACCACCACCGATCAGCTCGGCGGCCTTCTCACCGACCATGAGGACTCCGATCATCGGGTTGACGGTGGTCATCGTGGGGAACACGGAGGCGTCCGCGATGCGGATGCCCTCCAGGCCGCGGATGCGCAGCTCCGGGTCGACGACGGCCGACCGGTCGTCGGCGGCGCCCATCTTGCAGGTCCCGGCGGGGTGGTAGACGGTGTGCGCGACCTTGCGGGCGTACTCGCTGAGTTCCTCGTCGCCGGTGACGTCCGGGCCGGGGGCGACCTCGCGCTTGAGCCAGCCGGCCAGGGGCTCGGTCTTGGCGATCTCACGGGCGATCCTGATGCCGTCGACGAGGGTCCTGCCGTCGTAGTCGTCCTCGTCGGTGAAGTAGCGGAAGTCCAGCGCGGGCTTGACCTCGGGGTCGGCGCTGGTCAGGTACAGCCGGCCGCGGCTCTTCGGCTTGGGGATGTTCGGGGTCATGGAGACGCCGAACTCCGGCCGCCGGTAGCCCAGTCGCTCCGGGTTGTCCGTGAAGGGGATCTGGTAGAAGTGGAACATCAGGTCGGGGTGAGCCAGTTCGGGGTCGCGGCGCACGAACAGGCCCGCGTCGGAGTCCATCGCGGAGTTCTCCGGGATGGGGCCGTTGGTCTCCCAGACGATGACCGACTCGGGGTGGTCGAGCAGGTTCTCACCCACGCCCGGCAGGTCGTGGGTGACGGGGATGCCGAGCTTCTCCAGGTCGGCCTTGGGGCCGATGCCGGAGTGCATCAGCAGCCGCGGCGAGTCGACGGCGCCGGCGCAGAGCAGCACCTCGTTGCGGGCCTTGACGAGGATCTCCTCGCCGTCCTTGGTGCGCACGTGCACGCCCTCGGCGCGGTCGCCGTCGAGCTGGAGCTTGTACGCCCAGGTCTCCAGCAGGATCGTCAGGTTGGGCCGCTCGTCCATCACCGGGTGCAGGTACGCCACCGACGCCGAGGACCGCTTGTTGTTCTCGGGGTGGTAGGCGAGGTCGAAGAAGCCGACGCCCTCGGTGAACGGTTTCTTGTTGAAGCCCTCCACGCGCGGCACGCCCAGGGCCTCCTGGGCCGCGTCGACGAAGTCGCGGGCGATGGCGTTCCGGTCCTTCTCGTCGACCGCGACGATGTTGTTGAGCAGCCGGGCGAAGTACGCCTCCATCTGCACCGCGCCCCAGCCCTTGGCGCCGGCGGCCTCCCACTCGTCCCAGTCGGCGGGCAGCGGCTTGAAGGCGATCAGCGTGTTGTGCGAGGAGCAGCCGCCCAGGACGCGGGCCCGGCTGTGCCGGATGTGCGAGTTTCCGCGTGGCTGTTCGGTGGTGGGGTAGTCGTAGTCGAGTTCGCCGCCGAGCAGACCCATCCAGCGGCGCAGGGTCAGTACGTCGTCACGGCCGACGTCGCTGGGGCCACCCTCGATGACGGCGACGGTGACGTCCGGGTTCTCGGTCAGGCGGGAGGCGATGACGGAACCAGCGGTTCCGCCGCCTATCACGACATAGTCGTACTCATGGCTGGTGTGGGACATGGCGTACTTGCTCCAGTGGGGATGAAGTGAACGGGCTCGGGGGCGGGGACGTCAGCCCGGGATGTGGGGGTCAGCCCGGGATGGGGGTCGGCAGCCCCGCGGGAGGCGGGGGTCAGCCCGCGAACCAGCGCACCGGCTTCGGAGCGAGGTTCTGGTAGACGTGCTTGGTTTCTCGGTACTCGGCGAGTCCGGCCGGGCCGAGTTCCCGGCCCACCCCGCTCTTGCCGAAGCCACCCCACTCCGCCTGCGGCAGGTAGGGGTGGAAGTCGTTGATCCAGATGGTGCCGTGGCGCAGCCGGCCGGCCACGCGCCGGGCGCGGCCCGGGTCGGCGGTCCAGACGCCGCCCGCGAGTCCGTACTCGGTGTCGTTGGCGAGGGCGACGGCCTCGTCCTCGGTGCGGAAGGTCTCGACGGTGAGGACCGGCCCGAAGACCTCCTCCCGCACCACGCGCATCTCGCGGTGGCAGTGGTCGAGGACGGTCGGCTCGTAGAAGTAGCCGTTCTCGGGGCGCTGCGGGGACGGCTCGGGGCGCTTGCCTCCGGAGCGCAGCACCGCCCCCTCCTTGAGGGCGGACTCGACGTACATCTCGACCTTGGCGCGCTGCTGCTCGGAGACGAGCGGGCCGCACTCGACGCCGTCCTCGGTGCCGCGGCCGAGGCGGATCTTCTCGGCGCGGCGGGCGAGTTCGGTGACGAAGCGGTCCCGGACGGACTCCTCGATGATGAGGCGGGCGCCGGCCGAGCAGACCTGGCCGCTGTGGATGAAGGCGGCGTTGAGGGCCTGGTCGACGGCGGTGTCGAAGCCCTCCTCGGTGGCGCAGGCGTCGGCGAAGACGACGTTGGGGTTCTTGCCGCCCAGTTCGAGGGCGACCTTCTTGACGGTCGGGGCGGCGGCCTGGGCGACCTTGGTGCCGCTGACCAGGCCGCCGGTGAAGGAGACCAGGTCGACGTCGGGGTGCTCGGACAGGCGCGCGCCCACCGAGTGGCCCGGGCCGGTGACGATGTTGGCGACGCCCTCGGGCAGGCCGGCCTCGACGAGCAGCTCGATGAGCGCGATCGTCGTCATCGGGGTGATCTCGCTCGGCTTGACGACGAAGGTGTTGCCGGCGGCGAGGGCGGGGGCGATCTTCCAGCTGGCCTGGAGCAGCGGGTAGTTCCAGGGCGTGATCATCGCGCAGACGCCGATGGGCTCGTGCACGACGACGCTGTGGATGTCGGCCGAACCGGCGTCCACGACCCGGCCGGGTGCCTCACCGGCGACCAGGTCGGCGAAGTAACGGAAGGCGTCGGCGACGCAGTCGATGTCGACGCGGCCCTCCTCGACGGTCTTGCCCGCGTCCTGGGCCTCCAGCCGGCCGAGCTTGTCGCGGTCCCGGACCAGGAGATCGGCGACCCGGCGCAGCAGCGCGGCCCGCTCGGGGACGGGGGTGTGCGGCCAGGGGCCTTCGTCGAACGCGCGCCGGGCGGCGGCGATCGCCAGATCGGTGTCCTTCTCGTCGCCCTCCGCGACCACGGCGAAGGGCAGCGCGTCCGCGGGGTCGAGGATCTCGCGCGTGGCCCCGGAGATGGCCGCCCGCCATTCTCCTCCCGCATGGATGGTTTCACGCGCCTGAAGTTCGGTACTTTCCGCCATGATCGCTCTTCGCCTTCCGTTCCTGATCAGCGCCCCTGTGTCACAGTCGTGTCACTAAGAGACCGAGTTCGCCTGCCCGACTCCCGCAATTGCATGCGCACCCGTGGCCGAAAGTGCGCTGCATCACGGGAGATGTGGACAAACAGGACGAAAGGTGCGGCGAATCGGCCGTCGGCGCCGGCGCACCGGGCGTCGGTTCACCAGGGCCGGACATCCCGCCCGTCACGGCTGGTGAACGCGGCGCCCCGGCCGGCGTCGCCCCCGGCGAGCAGGGAGGAGTGGGGCCGAGTCCGGCATCGCGGGTGCCGTGCGGCCCGGTCCGGGGCCGCCGGCTCCGGGAAAGCCCGCGGGCCCCGCGCCGGAGAACCGGTGCGGGGCCCGCGTGCGAAACCCGGATGAAGCCCTGAGGGCTCCGGTCAGATGAGTCAGATGAGACCGAGGCCGCGGACCGCCTCGCGCTCCTCCTCGAGCTCCTTGACGGAGGCGTCGATCCGGGCGCGGGAGAACTCGTTGATCTCCAGGCCCTGGACGATCTCGTACTTGCCGTCCTTGGTGGTGACGGGGAAGGAGGAGATGAGGCCCTCCGGCACGCCGTACGAACCGTCGGACGGGATACCCATGGAGACCCAGTCGCCCTCGGCGGTGCCGTTGACCCAGCTGTAGACGTGGTCGATGGCGGCGTTCGCGGCGGAGGCGGCCGACGAGGCGCCGCGGGCCTCGATGATGGCGGCGCCGCGCTTGGCGACGGTCGGGATGAAGTCCTCGGCCAGCCACTTCTCGTCGCCCACGACCTCGGCGGCGTTCTTGCCGGCGACCGTGGCGTGGAAGATGTCGGGGTACTGGGTGGCGGAGTGGTTGCCCCAGATCGTCAGGCGCTTGATGTCGGCGACCGTCGAGCCCGTCTTCTTCGCGAGCTGCGTCAGCGCGCGGTTGTGGTCGAGGCGGGTCATCGCGGTGAACCGCTCGGCCGGTACGTCCGGCGCGGCGGCCTGGGCGATGAGGGCGTTGGTGTTGGCCGGGTTGCCGACGACCAGCACCTTGATGTCGTCCGCGGCGTGGTCGTTGATGGCCTTGCCCTGCGGCTTGAAGATGCCGCCGTTGGCCTCCAGCAGGTCGCCGCGCTCCATGCCCTTGGTGCGGGGGCGGGCGCCGACGAGCAGACCGACGTTGGCGCCGTCGAAGGCGACGTTCGGGTCGTCGGTGATGTCGATGCCCTGGAGGAGCGGGAACGCGCAGTCGTCCAGCTCCATGGCCGTGCCCTCCGCCGCCTTCAGCGCCGGCGTGATCTCCAGGAGGCGCAGCTTCACCGGCACGTCCGCGCCGAGCAGCTGACCGGAGGCGATGCGGAAGAGCAGGGCGTAACCGATCTGGCCGGCCGCGCCGGTGACGGTGACGTTCACGGGAGTGCGGGTCATGGCGTTCTCCGTATGACAGCTGGCGGTGGGGCGGGGTCCCTGCCCCGGACGTTTGATCGATCTCTTGGCGTCAAGAGATCCGACCAGCGGTCAGGCTATCGCGCATCCGGGATCTCGTACGTCCGGGTCGGTGTGGCCCAGCCCACAACCCCGTTCGGCCCGCACACGCGTACGTGCCGAACGAGAGAGGCGGCCGCCCGTCCGGGAGAGGAGGACGAAGGCGGCCGCCTGGGGGATACCGACCGTGCCGGACTCCCGTGGGGGTACGGTTCGCCTGCCCCCGATCAGGGCGGGCATTCCTCCCTTTCGGAATGTCCCGGCCGGGCGCGGGCGGACCGCACGCCGCCTGTCAGCCGGTGCACCCCTTCTGTCCGGCCGTCAGCGTGGCGCAGGCCTTGGCGTCCGCGGCGTTCTTCACGGCCACCATCGGGGTGTAGGCGATGGCGTCCCCGGCCTCGGTGATGCTGCCGGTCTGCTTCGCCCTGCCCGAGCTGATCTGCACCTCGTCGCCCTGTGCCGCCTGGGTGATGCGCCCCCAGGCCGCCTTGCAGGTCTCGCTGTAGCGGACCTCAACGACGGTGGTGCCGACGGTCGCGGTCTCGGCCGTGGTCACCCGGTCACCGCTGCACCCCATGGCCTCCGCGTCCTTGCCGGTGCAGCTGTCACCGCCGCACTTCACGCCGGGCGGCAGCTTCGGGTCGCTGCTGACGGTCGGCTTGGGCGACGTGTCTGTGCCCTTGGCCTCGTCGTCGCCATCGCCGCCCATGAGGTAGAAGGCGCCGGCGATCACCACGAGCACGCCCACGACACCCGCGAGGAACGTCATGGTCCGCTTCTTGCCCGCGGCGGCGGAGGCGGAGGCCCCCCGGCGGTTCCCCCCGGCGCCACCGGACCCGCCGGACCCTCCGGCCCGGGCCGGGACGGCGTCCTGCGGTTCGCCGTACGAGCCCGCTCCGGCACCGGAGCTCCGGCCGGGGCCGGACGACCCCGCGGAGGCCCCGGAAGCCGAGCCGGGCCGGGCCCCCCTGCCCGCACCGGTGCCGGCGGAGCGCCCGCCCGACGGCGACGGGCCCTGGTAACCGGCCAGGCCCCACGAGTTGACCTCGGGCTCGGCGGCCCGGCCGCCCTCCTCCCGCAGACCGGAGCCGGTGGAGTCCTGGACCTCGGGGGCCGTCGGCTGGGGCGGCACGGTCGGCGCCACACCGGCCGGTCCCGCGATGCCCGGCGTGACCGTGGTGCCGCCGCTACGGCGGGCGGGCTCGCCGCCGCCCGCGGAGGCTGCTCTGCCCTCGCCCGCGGAGGCCGCCTTGCCGGAGGCCGCGGGGTCGCTGAAGTCCTGCCCGCCGAACTCCCCGAGCGCGGCGCGCGCCTGGGATATCCGGATGGCCTCCATCGTCATGTCGTGCCGCATCTCCGAGCGGCTCCAGGCACGCTCGGCCAGCTCCCACATGGTGGTCAGGTGCACCGGATTGGTGCCGGTGACCTCGGCCAGGGCCACGATCGCGCCCTTGGGGGCGAGCAGCCGGCCGTTCAGATAACGCTCCCACGACGTCTTGCTGTAGCCCGTGCGGTCCGCGACCGACGCGATGCTCAGACCACCCCGGTCCACGAGCCTGCGCAGCTGACTGGTGAACTCCCTGATCTGCGGATCGAGCTCATCCGGCAAGGCCTTCCAACGAGGCATTGCTCCCCCTCTTCCCCCCGGTACGTGCTGATATTTCTCGCGCTGTTCGCCCCGCGCGTGGCGGCCTTGGCCGAGTCCCCGTTCTGGATACCCACAGGGATGCGCCCAGTCAGGATCTCAGTTCCCTGACGAGGGGCGCACAGGAGCATGGTGACCGCGCGCGATACACCCTGGACCGTCCCGATTGTCCATGCCAACCCCGCCGTCGCACCACTTTGTGTGGTACCGGAAGCGAGACGTACCGGAACCGTCACCTCCGTGCCACAGCGTACTGACAGCCGTTGAACAGGTCGTTCGCCGTGCAGGAGGGTGGTGTGTGCAGGCGGCCCGTCCTTCCTCGGGGGAGAGGACGGGCCGCCGTCCCGTCACTCGTTGGTGACCGTGAAGTGCAGGGTGTCCTTCAGGAACGGAATCTGCAGCAACGGATTCGGCTGGGCCATCAGCGCCAGCAGGACGATCACGGTGCCCAGCAGGCCGTAGGTGACGATGTCCGTGAACCGGGAGCGGACGGCGAGCATGCCGACGCCCGGCAGCAGCCAGCGCATCGCCCCGCCGGCCAGCAGAGCGACGCCGATCAGCAGCGTCCCGAACCGGAACTGACCGAAAGCGGTCACCAGCAGTCCGAGTCCGGTCAGCCCCAGCACGGCGAGCACCGGCCACTGGCGGGCCGGGGCGGGAGCGTCCCCGGGTGCGGCCCGGCCACCGCCCTCGGGCCGCGCGGTGTCCTTGGTGAACAGCGGGAAGCGCCGGGTGACCCGCCGCGGCCGCCCCTCGGCGTCGGGCGCGCTGACGGGGTCCCGGACGGTGAGGTCCTCCGGCGACTCGTGCCCGCCGAGGGACTCGCGCCCGGCGGGAGCCTCGTGCCCGCCGGCGGCCTGCTGCCCACTGGGGGCCTGGTGCTCAGCCGGCACTGCGCTCCGCCGCCTCGACCACGTTGACGAGCAGCTGGGCACGGGTCATCGGGCCGACTCCGCCGGGGTTCGGGGAGATCCAGCCGGCGACCTCGGCGACATCGGGGTGGACATCGCCCACGATCTTGCCCTCGGCGCTGCGCGAGACACCGACGTCGAGGACGGCCGCACCGGGCTTCACGTCCTCGGCGCGGATCAGATGGGCGGAGCCGGCGGCGGCCACGATGATGTCCGCGCGCTTGAGGTGCGCCGACAGGTCACGGGTGCCGGTGTGGCACTGCGTCACGGTCGCGTTCTCGCTGCGGCGGGTGAGCAGCAGCGGCATCGGCCGGCCGATGGTCACACCGCGTCCGACGACCACGACCTCGGCGCCCTTGATCTCCACGCCGTAGCGGCGCAGCAGCGTCAGCACGCCGTTCGGGGTGCAGGGCAGCGGGGCGGGCTCGTTGAGGACGAGACGCCCCAGGTTCATCGGGTGCAGACCGTCCGCGTCCTTGTCCGGATCCATCAGTTCGAGGATGCGGTTCTCGTCGATGCCCTTGGGGAGCGGCAGTTGCACGATGTACCCGGTGCAGGCGGGGTCCTCGTTCAGCTCGCGGACGGCCGCCTCGATCTCCTGCTGGGTGGCCGTGGCGGGCAGTTCGCGCTGGATGGAGGCGATACCCACCTGCGCGCAGTCGCGGTGCTTGCCGGCGACGTACTTCTGGCTGCCGGGGTCGTCCCCGACCAGGATCGTGCCGAGGCCGGGCGTGACGCCCTTCTCCTTCAGCGCCGCCACGCGGGCGGTCAGATCGGACTTGATCGCGGCTGCGGTGGCCTTGCCATCGAGAATCTGGGCGGTCATGCCCCCATCCTCGCGGATGACCCCGCCACGGTTCCAATCCGCCCGCAATCCGGGCACCGGGGGCTCCCATGCCCCGTATCCGCCCATGATCGGCGATGTTGCACTTGCACAACACATCGGGAATGCGGCTGGACAAGCCGGTCAGTGGTGCAGAACGATGACATGACAAGTACCGCGGGCAGCTCAACGGGGGGACGGTCGCAATACTGAAGGTTTTCCTCCGTGCGGATGTCACGCGTCGTGCCCGCACAAGGACCAACGGAGGAAAGTCCCCCATGAGCTACGGCGACCCGAACAACCCCTACGGCGCTCCCCAGGGGCAGCAGCCGCAGCAGCCGGGCTACGGTTACCCGCAGGACCAGGGGCAGGCTCCCGGTTACGGCTATCCGCAGGCCCCTCCGGTCTCCCCCTACGGCGGCCCCGCCGCGCCGACCACGATGCCCGGCTCGGTGAGCGCGGCCCGCGTGATGCTGTGGGTCATCGTCGGTCTGCAGGTCGTCGGCATCGCCATCTTCGCCTTCGCGGCCGTGGCCCTGAACGCCGCGAAGGACGACGAGTCCCTCAAGGACAACACCGCCTTCCAGGATCTGGTCGGTGACTCGACCGGCGTGATCTGGGGCTACGTGGTGTTCGGCCTGGCCTGGCTGGTGTTCGCGGCCGTCCTGGCGACGAAGTTCAAGAACGGCGGCAACGGCGCCCGGGTCACCATCCTGGTCTTCGCCATCATCACGGCGGTCCTCGGCATCTACCCGTTCGTCATCGTCGGTCTGGTGCACACCATCCTGGCCGTCCTGGTCGCGGTGTTCGTCGGCAACTCGGCCGGCAAGGCCTGGTTCAACCGCCCCCGCTACTGAACGGACCCGGTCGGCAGGACCGGTTCACGCCAATCAACATCCAAGGGCCGTGTCTCACCCGTACGAGGGGGGGCACGGCCCTGGTGCGTCGCCCTAGTCTGACGGTGTAGCCGTTCAGGCACGGGGAGAGCACCTTGTACAGCATCATCGTGGTACCTCCGCCGACCACGGAGGACGAGCGAAACCCCACCCACCTCCACATCACGCCCGGTGAACGCCGCGCCCGCGGGTCCGCGCACCGCGCCACCCGGATCCTCGGCCGCCTCGACCGGGCCGGGTCGGTCCGGTGACCGAGGCGTACGCCGTGCCCGTGCCCAAGGGCTACCGGGTCGGCGTCTGGGAGGTGTGCGAGCCCATCGCGACGGGCGCCTTCGGCAGCGTGTACGCGGCCCGGTGCGTCGGTGACGGCACCGGACTGCCGCCCACGGCCGCGCTGAAGTTCCTGCCGACCGGGACGGCCACGCCCCGCCGGCTGACCCACCTGCGCGAACTGATCGAGCGGGAGGTCGAGCTGTACCGGCGGCTGAGGCATCCGCGGCTGGTGCGGATGTACCAGACGCTGACGGTCGACGACCCGGGCCGTCCGGACCTGGACGGCGCCACCGTCCTCGTCCTGGAACGGGCCGAGGGCTCCCTGTCGGCCCTGCTCGCCGCCTCGCCCCGGCCCGCCGCCGGCCCCGGGCTGCTCGGGCAGATCGCGGAGGGCCTCGCCCAGCTGCACGGCGCCGGCTGGGTGCACGGCGACCTGAAGCCGGCCAACGTGCTGCTGATGGCGGACGGTTCGGTCCGTCTCGCCGACTTCAACATGGCCGCCGAACTGGAGGGCACCCACGCCTACACCCCGGCCTTCTCCACACCCGACTACACCCCGCCGGAACTCCTGTGGACCGAGATCGGCGAGCGCGGCCGCCGTATCCGCCCCTCCGCCGACATCTGGGCCTTCGGGGTCCTCGCCCACCTCGTGCTCACCGGCGCCTTCCCGCTGCCCGGCGCCACCCCGGCCGCCCGCCGGGACGCGGCGGCGGCGTACGCCCGCGGCGCCGACGAGCTGCGTCTGTCGCCGGAACTGCCCGACGACTGGCGGGAGATCGTGTGCGCCTGCCTGACCCGGACGCACCGGCAGCGCATCGGCGGCACCGAGCTGCTGCGCCGTGTGACGGCGGCCGCGGGCCCGGACCGGCACGTCTTCCGCCTGCCCCGCCTGCGCACCGCCCGCCGCATGCGTACCGCCCGCCGCATGCGCCGCGGGTCCGTCGCGGCCGTCCTGACCGGAGCCGCCGCGGCCCTGGCCGCCCTCGCCTACGGCATCAGCGTCTGGGCGGGCGCCGGCGGAACCGGCGGCGGAACCGGGTCCGGCGCGTCCGCAAACGTCTCCGCCGCCGCGTACGGCGCTTCCGAACTGCGCACCGACCGGGGCGTTCCGCCCGCCTACCGGCTGCTGATCGTGGAGACGGCGCACGACTGCGACCAGAAGGAGGTCAGCCCGGTCCTGATCGCCGCCATGCTGAAGGTGGAGAGCGACTTCGACCCGGACCTCTCCGACCCCGACAACAACGAGTACGGCATCGCCCGTTGGACCCCGCGCGTCCTGCGCTGGTGGATGAACGAGGACGGCACCCCAGGCGAGACGGTCCCCCAACCCCCCTTCCCGCCCGCCGAGTCCATCCCGGCGATGGGCCGCTACCTGTGCTGGATCGCCCCGCGCCTGCAGGAGGACCTGCCGGGCGACCGGCGCGTCCTCATCGCCGCGGCGTACCGCACGTCGTACCGGACGGTGAACGCGACGAAGGGCGTGCCCCCGGACGTACGCGGCTACGCCGACCGCGTCGCCCACTTCCTGGAGGAGTACGCGCCCGACGGCCGGAAGTGACCTCGCGGGCAGGGACGTTGACGCTCCGTCATAAATGGGCGGACCCGCCGAACGGGACATGCGAACATGCTCTCGATTCCCTTGCCCCGAAGGAAGGTTCACGCATGAGACTCACCCGCGGTGCCCTGCTCGTCGCCGCCGGCGCCCTGGCGCCCGCCCTCCTGCTCACCACTCCGGCCTTCGCCGCCGGCACCGCTCCCGCGGCGGTCGCGGTGGTGTCGGCAGCGCCGTCGGACGGGACGCCGGTGGACGAGATGTCGGAGGACGAGCTCCGTATCGCGATCGCGCGCATCCTCGCCGACCCGGACTCCGGCCGCGGCGTCGCCCGCGAGGCCAACGAGGCGCTCGACGGCACCGTGGAGGACATGAGGGAGTTCCTGAAGACGGGCTACCGCCTCGCCCAGGCCGAGGACGACCGCGTCGCCATCGTTCGCATCATCGGCGACCCCGACTCCGGCCGAGGCGTCAAGCGCGAAGCCACCAAGGCCCTCGACACCAACACCCCCGAGGCCCTGCGCGCCTTCCTCGAAACCGGCTACCGCCTCGCCCAGGCCGAAGACGACCGCGTCGCCATCGTCCGCATCATCGGCGACCCCGACTCCGGCCGAGGCGTCAAGCGCGAAGCCACCAAGGCCCTCGACACCAACACCCCCGAGGCCCTGCGCGCCTTCCTC